>JAZSBI010000193.1:0-11364 GCA_045602345.1 Acutalibacteraceae bacterium
TCTGCCTGGGTTTTGTGGCAGGTTATTGATTACCATATCAGCAAGGATGGCTATATGGGTAACAAAGACTTTGGAATGCCAAACATAAAAGGTGGCTTTTGGGGTCTTGCAGTTGCTGGCCACGATAACGAAGAAATTATTTTATCAAATAAATATTATGCTATGGGGCAGTTTTCCAGGTACATAAGACCCGGTGACACAATTATTCATTGTGATAAAAACACTCTTGCTGCGTATAACAAAGAAACACGTAAAATTGTTATTGTCGCAGTTAATGATACAAGCAAAACCAAGCATATAACAATTTCTCTTGATGGCTTCAAAAACACATACAAAACCGCAGAAATCATAAGGACAAGCGGTAGCCTTGAAGATGGCGAAAAATGGGCTAATGCTGGTAATGTTGATGTTATTGACGATGAAATTAATGTTAGTTTAAAGAGCAATTCAGTTACTACTTTTATTATAAAATGAGGCTACCAAATGAGCAAAAAGAAGAAGAAAAAGAAGCAAAAGGACAACAAACCGCGGCTTTCAAAATTAGACAAAGCAATATATTTTCTATTAGCACTTTTTACAATGGGTATCTGCTTTGGTTTCTTTTTTCAGATAGAATATATAAAATCAGTTATATTTTTTTCTGATGCTGATGTGTTAGCTTTTCAGGACCGCATGACTACTCTATGGTGTCTGCCTCTTTTCTTGGTAATTTTAATTACTATAATTAGTATTTGGGATGCAACATACGGAAAAAGAAAAGCAATTTTCGGAAATAAAAAAGTAGATTACACAAAGCACAATTATCAATTCTATCCCATTTTCTACAAGGGCAAAAAACCAAAAAGGAAAATGACAGATGAAAGAAAAACAGAAATCAAAATAAGTATAATGCTATGGTTAATTGCCTATATCATATCATTTTCTTTGACAGGGTTAAGCATATTTGGACGAACTGTACTTACAAAAGACGGCAACATAATTAAATACTCTGTTTTCAACAACATCAAGGAACATTATTATGTTAGTGATATAAGCCAAGTCGAATACAAAACCTATTTACACCATGTGGCTAAAGGTGCTGACTATTACACATACGCGATTAAGCTTTATCTGAAAAATTCTGATGACTATTTTATTTTTGAATACGAGAATTTTGACCAAACCAACAAACAAAGCTTCTTTACAACAAGCTTAGAAGATATGAAATATTTAAGAGATACCGCATACAGAGATAAAAAAATCATTTATAACAAAGAAGCTTCTTTAGAACAAGTTATAAAAAACAAAAGAATGACACAAGAAGAAATTGAAAAGCTACGCGAGTTTTTCAATGAACAATAAAATAATTTTTAGTAGGTAAATTATGTTTGGAAATTTTATTGCATCAATAAATGATGCGCTTTACAGTTATATTCTTATTATTTTACTTGTTGCAGGTGGAATTTATTTCACCATAAGGACAAGATTTGCACAATTCAGACTTTTTAAAGAACAGATAAAAGCTGTTACAGAAAAGCCTACCGACGGAAAAGGTGTCTCATCCTTTCAGGCACTTATGGTTTCAACCGCTTCACGAGTTGGAACAGGTAATATTATTGGTGTTTCAACCGCACTTTGTCTTGGTGGATTCGGTTCAGTTTTTTGGATGTGGGTTATTGCCGTAATTGGTAGTGCTTCCGCATTTGTTGAAAGCACACTTGCACAGATTTATAAAAGAAAAGGCGAAGACGGGTGCTATGGTGGTCCTGCTTATTACATCGAAACTGCTCTTAAAAACAAACCATTAGCAATAGTTTTCTCTATTCTTCTCATTATTACATATGGTTTTGGTTTTAATATGCTGGCATCTTATAACCTTCAGTCAACATTCTCTTCATACGGCTTTTACAACACCGAGACAACACCTTGGATTATCGGTTTAATAGTTGCAGTTCTTGTTGCTTATTGCCTTTTAGGTGGAGGTAAAAGAGTTCTTAAAGCAACATCCATTCTTGTTCCTGTTATGGGTATTGCATATATTCTTGTGGCATTAATTATTGTCGCAATAAACTTACCTGCACTTCCCGGAATTTTTAAAACGATATTCACGGAAGCTTTTGATTTACACGCAATTTTTGGTGGCTTCAGCGGTTCTTGCGTAATGTTCGGTATCAAACGCGGTCTTTTTAGTAACGAGGCAGGTGTTGGTTCTGCTCCAAACGCTTCCGCTTCTGCAGATGTAAGCCATCCTGCAAAGCAAGGTCTTGTTCAGGTACTTTCAGTTTTCATTGATACTGTTCTTGTTTGCTCTGCAACCGCTTTTTTGTGCATGAGTTCAGGTGTTGAGCCCACAAAGGAACTTTCAGGTGCCCCCTACGTCCAAGCTGCACTTTCACAGACTCTCGGTCAATTTGGACCTGTTTTCATAACAATTGCAATGATACTTTTCGCATTTACTACACTTCTTGGTAATCTTTATTATGTTGATCAATGTGCAGCCTTCCTCCTTGGAAAAGTACCAAGCAAAAAAGTACAAAATATTTACCACTTAATTGCCGCAGTTGTTATTTTTTTGGGTGCAGGTTTAAGTGCTGACTTACTTTGGAATATTGCTGATATAACAATGGGTGGTATGACAATAATCAATATGCCTGTTATTCTCATCCTTGGCAAATACGCATTCAGAGCATTAAAAGACTATGAAGTACAAAGAAAAAACGGCGTCACCCCTGTATTCAAAGCTAAAAATATTGATTTACCTCATAAAACTGATTATTGGAATTAATAAAAACAGCTCCTTGATTAATTTCAAGGAGCTAATTTTATGGTAACTTTTTCATCAATTTTAATAGTTTCAGGTGTAACAATACAATCAAAAACAAGTATTTCAACGCCTTTTTCGCAAGCAAATTTTAATACATCTGCAAATTCTTTATGGTTTGCTATATTAGGTTCAAACCAACTTACACCTTTCATTTGTACAACGAATATTATGTAAGCTTCAAAGCCTTGATTTAAACAAGAAATCAATTCCTTTATATGCTTGACTCCACGTTCAGTTGGGGCATCGGGAAAGCTGACAACACCGTTATTTTCAAGGGTTACCCCCTTAACCTCTATAAAAGCCTTTCTTTCACCGTCCTCCACATAAAAATCGAATCGGGAATTGCCGAATTTAACCTCTCTTTTTACATTTGCAGTTTTAGAAAATAACTCACCCTTCCTTAACCACTCACCTACCGCGTCATTGGGGACTTGTGAGTCCATATTAACAAGAAAAGAGCCTCTGTCGGTTACCTTTTCAACAGCAATTAAATCATATCTAGTTTTACGGTTTTGGTTATCGGAAACATATAGATACACTTTTGCATTGGGCACAAGCAACTCTTTACATCTGCCCGTATTTTTAACATGGACGGTTTCTATTTTTCCGTCTATTAAAACCTTTGCTATAAATCTGTTAGGGCGCTCGAGAAACACCCCTTCAATAATTTTGGAATAAATCATAAAAACCTTTCTTATTCATTGCTATAAATGAATTTTTATGTTATATTTTTAGTTAAGGAGTTGATTTTGTGATAAAAAACAAGTTTTTATACATTTTACTTACTTTAATTCTTCTAGTCAATATAATTAACCTGGCTTTTAACATTAAATCCAGTAACAATACCAACAGCACAGAAGAAGCTTACAATGCCGAAACACTTAACGAAATTAAAATTGGCGTGTCAAAGAATTATATAGACTCAATACTTGGCGTTCCCTTAACTCAGGGGAAAACCGATTTATACCAATACAAGGATAAGGGTGAAATTTTCACCAAGGCAGGTTATAAATACGGAGATACTGTCGTTTTATGCTTATTTGAAGAAGAAACGCTTGTCATATTCGCTGTTATTGTTAAAGATAATAATGCATACAAGGTTACAAACAAGTATTTTTTGAAGGAAGATGCATATTTAAAAGACTTTACATATAACGATTTTTGCGAATATGTACACGAATATGCAGGCAATGTTGCAGGTAGCGCAGGCTTTGCTTCCTATTATTACGAGGTGTACCCTGAAAGCAACTCAACAAATAACATAGCATCCTTTTTAGCTTCTTATGTATATATTGACGACAGCAATATTCTTCATATCGGTCAGGATTCCTGTTTTGAAACCGACAGCAACTCAAAAATGACAGCCGAATTAGAAAACCAAAGAACAAAATCCAAACCCAATATGTACGGAGAAATTCATCCTGATTATATTAAGGAATTTGGCTTTACATCTGACTTAATGGACTATAACTTTGGTCATATTTTGTTCAGCTACAATTAAAAACAAGCTATAAATAAAAGGTCGGTTTACCGACCTTTTATTTTTTCAGTAAAAACTCTAACAGTCCGCAGCAGCCCTTATAAATATCATTATAGCAGGTTACAAAATCACCGCTGTACCAAGGGTCAGCAACGTCGCCACCATGGGGTGTATAGTTCATCAATTTTGTAACTTTATTAGCTTTATCTGAACCTATTATTCGCATAATATTCCTTACATTATTAGTGTCCATAGCGATTAAATAATCGAATTTTTCATAATCACTCTTTTTAAGTTGAACAGCTCTTTTACCCTCGCAAGAAATATTGTGTTTTGCCAATTCTCTTTGTGCAGGTGGGTAAACAGGATTACCAACACCGCTCCATATTTCTTCCGTACTGGTGGCACAAGATGATACAAAAAACTTATCAGCAATCCCCTTTTTATTAATCAAATCTTTAAATACAAACTCTGCCATAGGACTTCTGCAAATATTGCCGTGGCAAACAAACATAATCTTAATCATATTATTCCCACTCTAAATCCTTGTTTTTTGTACCTAATTCAAAATGATATTTAACAATACCCAAATCCATTTTTGAATATGGTCCGATAAGTGCTTTTGCTTTTACTTTGTTACCACCCATGTAGCTAAAATGGAATTTTTGTTGATTAACTGCTGTTGGTGCAGTTAAGGCAGCTTTAACACCAGCCATAAACCAATCAGGCACTTCACCCTCACAGGCATAGACCTCATCAATGGGTCTGTTTTTATGTGGTCTGCCCTGATGAATGCCGTAACCTATCGAAATTACAAGATAAAACTTTTCACCTTTGTTTTCTTCATAGTTTACCTTTCTCTTATTAAACGTAAGAGCCACCCAACAGCTGTTAATGCCAAGTGCCTGACAGGTTAAAACAAGCTCCTCACCATAGTAGCCTATTTCCTCGTCCATTCCTTTAGGACCAACAGCAACAATATAATCTGTACAACCGCTGAAATGCCCGTACGAAGCTGCCTTGCCTTGAAATGCCTCAGGTTCATTTGTAATTAGTTGAAAATGCAATCCACTTTCATTATTCACCTTTTCTATAGCTCTGTTGATTGCTTCAATATGCTCCTGTTTCAAGGGTTCATCAGTGTACCTTCTTACAGAATTACGCTCCAGCATAGCTCTATATAAATCCATAATAACACTCCAAAACATATAATTTATTATATTATAGAAGATAATTACGTATTGTACAAGAAAAATTTATATGCTATACTTAATTATCTATATTTGAGGTGATATCATGAACAAAATCAGATTTGGTATTGTTGGTACAGGTAATATTGCACATCGCTTTGCGGATGCCATACAGAATGTTCCCAAGGCAGAGCTTACAGCTATTGCCTCAAGGACACAGGAGAATGCTGAAAAATTCGGTGATGAATATAACATTCCAAACAGATTCGGCAGTTATGAAGCTATGGCAAAATCTGATGTAATTGATGTTGCCTATATTGCAGTGCCCCATTCGGGTCACGCAGATTGTTCAATTCTTATGATGAATAATGGTAAACATGTCATTTGCGAAAAGCCTCTTGCGGTTAACTCAAAAGAAGTTGAAGAAATGATTACTTCTGCTAAAGAAAACAATGTTTTTCTTATGGAAGCGATGTGGGCAAGATTAGTACCCGGTACAATCAAACTTATTGAGCTTATCAAAAATGGTCTTTTAGGTGAAATCAAAGGTGTTGAAGGAAAATTCTGCTACACATTTGATGAAGATGAAATGGATCATCACGCATTAAAAAATGAAAACGGTGGCGGTTCTCTTCTTGATGTTGGTGTTTACGGACTTAACTTTGCAAGCTGGTATCTTGGTAAAGATGTTGTAGGTATAGACGCAAAAGCAGATATCTGGAATGGTGTTGATACACACACCTGTACCCTTATAAAATATAAAAATGGCGGTATTGCAGATTTATCTTCTGCTGTGCTTTTAAGGAAGCCAAACGAAGGCTATATTTACGGAACAAAAGGTTTTGTTCACGTTAACAGATTCTATGCACCTCAAGAAATTGAAATTAAGCTTCTTGATGGTACAAACGAAACCATCGAAGCAAAATATCTTGGTAACGGCTTTGAAGAGCAGATTATTCACGTTTGCGAATGCGTTGAAAAAGACTTAAAGGAAAGTCCTGTAAACACATTTGAACAAACTTTATTTATAACAAAGCAAATGGATGAAATCCGCGAAAAAATCGGGGTTAAATACCCACAAGACAATAAATAAAAGGTAGTTTTATGTTAGGTATATTAGTTGTTATTTACATAGTTTTTATTTCTTTGGGACTTCCTGACTCAGTTTTCGGTGTTAGTTGGCCTGTTTTACACGTGGAATTCGGCATACCTGAAAGCTTTGCATCCTTTTACAGTATAATAACCGGAGTTTGTTCCGGGGGTATTGCCTTTGTTGCAGGTAAGCTTTTGAGAAAATTCGGTACTGCAAACGTTACATTTTTTTCAATCCTTCTTACTGCAATCGGTCTTTTAGGTATAAGCTTTTCACCCAATATTATTGTGGTGATGATATGTTCAATAATTATGTGTTATGGTCAAGGTGCAATTGATACCGGTCTTAACAACTATATTTCTCTTCACTATGAAGCAAGGCATATGAATTGGCTACATTGCTTCTGGGGTGTTGGTGTAACAATCAGTCCTCTTATTATGTCATTATTCCTTAATACCGAGAACGGAAGTTGGCGTAACGGTTATCGAATTCTTGCTGTAATGCAGATTTCTATCGGATTTTTAGTTGCACTTTCTGTCAAAAAATGGAAAAAGATTGAAAAAGAAGATACAAAAGAAGAAATTGAAGAACAAGCCGAGAAACACAACGTAATTGATATTCTCAAATTAAAAGGGGCATTAACAAGTATTCTTTCCCAAGGTCTTTACTGTAGTATGGAATTCCTGATTGGCACTTGGGGTGCAAGTTTCCTTGTTAACACCCATAGTTATTCACCTGATGTTGCAGCACGTTGGATTTCGCTTTACTTTGGCGGTATAATGCTAGGAAGACTTATTTCAGGCTTTATTTCCATCAAAGCAAGTGACAACACATTAATCAGAGGTGGCATTATCACCGCATCCTTCGGAATAATTCTTCTCGCTTTGCCTTTGGGTAACATTTCTGTTGCAGGTTTACTTTTAATCGGCGTTGGCTTCGGTCCTATTTTCCCAAGTATCCTTCATAGTGTCCCCGAAAGATTTGGCGCAAAATATTCAGCAGACCTTACAGGCTTTCATATGGGTGGTGCTTACGGAATCGGATTCGCAGTTCAGCTTGCATTCGGTTTTATAGCAACAGCTACAACCTTTAAAATTACACCTTTTGTGCTTTTAGTTTTTATTATTCTTCTATTCACAGTTAACGAAATCACTATAAAAACAATAAATAAAACGAGGTTAGCAAAATGAAAACTGCTTTAATCTTAGAGGGTGGCGGTATGAGAGGTCTTTATACTGCCGGTGTCCTTGATATACTTATGGAAAACAACATTTATACAGATGTTGCTGTTGGTGTTTCGGCAGGAGCTTTGTTTGGTATAAATTACAAATCCAAGCAAATCGGTAGAGTTTTAAGATACAACATTAAATATGCAGGAAATCCTGCTTACACAGGTTGGAAGACGCTTTTAAAAACAGGTAACCTTATGAACAAGGAATTCTGGTTTGAGGACATACCATTCAAACTTGACCCAATGGACTGCGAAACCTACAGAAACAACAAAACAGAATTTCACGCAGTAGTAACAAATCTTCTCGATGGAAAAGCTGAATACAAAAGCATTTTTGATTTAGAAAACAAAGAATGTATGGAATATTTAAGGGCATCTGGTTCTTTACCATTTTGTTCAAAACCTGTTATTGTTAATGGTGTGCCTTATCTTGATGGCGGAATAGCAGACAGTATCCCTTTAAAGGAATACTTCGAAAAAGGATATAAAAAAGCTATAGTCGTTTTAACAAGACCTAAAAATTACAGAAAAAATGGTGGTATTCACGGAGCAGGTTTATTTTATAAACAATACCCCGAATTTGTTAAAACTCTTTCAAACAGAAATTGCGTATACAACGAACAATGCGATTATGTAGAAAAGCTTGAAAAAGAAGGTAAAGTCCTTGTTATTCGTCCAAGTGAATTTGTTGATATTTCCAGAACAGAAACTGACAGAAAGATAATGCAGCAAATGTATGATTTAGGTATTAAGGATGCCGAAAACAAACTCCAGGATATTATTGAATATCTTAAATATTAAGGTGATATTATGTCAGAAAGAACAATTTATAAACATGTTGTAGTTATCGGTATCGATGGCATGGGTAATTTTAATACCCTCACCGAAACACCATATTTAGATAAAATTTTTGAAAATGGCGCAACAACCAACTACGGGCTTTCAATGGACCCTACTATCAGTGCAGAAAACTGGGGTGCGATGCTTCTTGGTGCAGAACCAATTGTACACGGACTTACCAACAGCAAATTAAGTCATAATGACCACAAAAGCGAGCTACTCCCCTCTTTATTCAAGAGAATATATGATAATATTCCAAATGCAAGGCTTTATTCCTACTGCAACTGGAATCCTATTAATATCGGCTTAATTGAAAAAGATATTCCTGTTGAAAAATACACAAATGGTAACGATAAAGAGCTTACTGATGAAATTGTTAAAATAGTAAAAGATAAACCTACCTTCTTATTCGTTCACTTTGATGAAACCGATGGTTCAGGTCACAGAAACGGCTACGGAACAGAAGCACAGCTTAAAACCGTCAGATATGAAGATGAACAAACAGGCAGAATTTTCAAGGCTTACGAAGATGCAGGAATAATTGACAACACACTGTTCGTTGTTATAGCCGACCACGGCGGATTTGAACACAGTCATGGTGGTTATTCCGATACTGAAAAATATATTTTCTTCGGTGCAAGAGGTAAAGGTATTGAAAAATCCGAAATAAAATATATGAGAACAGTTGATTTATATGCAATTGTTCTTTACGCTTTAGGTATTGATATTCCGAAATATGATTTAAAGGGCTTCTGTTCACAAGTGCCTACAGGTCTTTTCCCTGAATATAACGGTACTTATGAAAGAATTATCGGCAAGCCCTACCACCCCGAAATTAAGCCAACCCCAGACTATAAAGCACCTGACGGATTAAGTGCATTTATTCCCGAAGAAAGGACAAAGCTTGCACTTTTCTTCGATAACAACACACTTGATGCAACAGGTAAAAACCAAGTAACATCAACAACAGGAACCGTAAAATACTATTCCGAAGGTGTCCGTGGTGCAAGAGTTGAGCTTGGTACAAACGGACATTTTGTAATGGACGGCTTCAAGTTAGGTAGCGGTAGCTTTACGGCTTCACTCTGGATTAAAATTGACAGAGATTTAGTTGACGAACCAGCAATTTTCGCTAACAAAAACTGGAGTGGAAGAAGATGCACCTGTGGTGTACTTCTTGCTTTGAGGTGTTCTAATACTGCTCTTAACATCGGTTGCGGTGACGATGATTTCGACTTTGTAACACCCTTCCCTCCCGAAATTTCAACAGGTTGGGTTCACGCAATATTTGTTGTCGATAAAGAAAACAGAAAGGTGCAGACCTATTACAATTTCAAGCTTTGCCACGAAACAGAGTTGGAGCCTCAGTACCTTGTAGAGCTTGATAATATGCCCTTTACAATCGGTAACGATGCATTAGGTACATATAACAACGAATATCAGCAATTATATAACATCGACGATTTATTCTTCTTTGACGGAGCATTCACCGAAGATGACATTAACAAACTGAAAGAGTATTATGGCTTATAAGGAATAATTATGCATAAAGTAAGGCTTAACAACAAAACAATTGAAGTGCCTGACGGAATGATTTTGTCCGATATTATAATAAAATCGGGTGAAAAGCTTCCCCACCCTTGCGGTGGTAGAGGCACCTGCAAAAAATGTCTGGTTTTAGTTAATGGTAAGAAAGAGCTTTCCTGCCAGTACGTAATTAAATCAGATATAGATGTTGTTTTGCCTGAGACTGATAATATCATTTCTGAAACAGGTGCAAACGAAAGTGGTGTAATTAGCGAAAACTGTTGCTTTTGCCTTGATATCGGTACAACTACCCTTGCTCTCGCCCTTGTTTCTCTTGATGAAAAGAAAATTATAAAAGTAAAAACCGCCACAAACCCTCAAATAGCCTTTGGCGGTGATGTTCTGACACGAATTGAGTATTGTAATAAAAACAGTGTTTCAGAATTGCAAGCTTGTTTAATTAATAAAATCAATGAAATGATTGATGGATTTGATAAAAACTCTGTAACTACACTGTATGTTTCGGGAAACACAACAATGCTTCATATACTTTTTGGTGTTGACCCAGCCTCAATTGGTGTTGCACCTTATACACCTGTTTTTCTTGAAAGTAAAGAAATGAATGGCGAAGAAATAGGTTTAAGGAATATTGAAAAGGCTGTTTCTCTCCCCTGCATTTCTGCCTTTGTCGGTGCAGATTTAGTTGCAGGAGTTAATTATGCAGATTTACCAAGTGACAATAAATATAATCTTCTCGTCGACCTTGGAACAAATGCGGAAATTGTACTTTACAATGAGAATGAACTTTACTGCTCATCTGCTGCGGCGGGACCATGTTTTGAAGGTACAAATATCACATGCGGTATCAGTGCAACAGATGGTGCAATTTATTCTTATTCAAGCGACGGGAGCTTCAAAACCATAGGTGGTAAAACACCTAAAGGAATTTGTGGGACGGGGCTTATTGATATTATTGCTGTCCTGCTTGAAAAAGGCATAATTGATAAAACCGGTTATATGGAAAACGGAGAATATGTTATAATCAATAACATTAAAATAAACCAAAAAGACATAAGACAATATCAACTTGCAAAATCCGCCGTTTATTCGGGCATTAAAGCCATTTTAAAGGAAAAGTCGATCTCCTTCTCAGATATTGATAACCTCTTTATTTCGGGCGGATTTTCAGCAAAAATCAAT
>JAZSBI010000194.1:0-2613 GCA_045602345.1 Acutalibacteraceae bacterium
ATGCTTGATAGCTTTGATGCTCTTGTAGAAGAAAATGGCTTCCCCTGGAAAATCAGAGATATTCTTCCCAAGGTTCTTGTTGCAGGTGAAAACGCAGGTATTCTTACCGAAGCAGGTGCAAAGCTTCTTGATGAAGAAGGCGACCTTAAAGCAGGTATTCCTATGTGTCCTCCCGAGGGTGACGCAGGAACAGGTATGGTTGCAACAAACAGCGTAAGAGTTAAAACAGGTAATGTTTCAGCAGGTACATCAGTATTTGCTATGATTGTTCTTGAAAAGCTCCTTTCTAAGCTTTACCGCGAAATTGATATGGTAACAACTCCCGATGGTGCCCCCGTTGCTATGGTACACTGCAACAACTGCACATCAGATATCAATGCATGGACTTATCTTTTCAAAGAAGTTCTTGATCTTATGGGTGCAGAATGCTCAATGGGTGATTTATTTACAGCACTTTTCAAAAAATCTGCAGAAGCTGATAAAGACTGTGGTAACCTTCTTTCCTATAACTATTTCTCAGGTGAATTCCTTACAGGCTTTGAAACAGGTAAACCTCTTTTTGTAAGAGAGCCCGACAGCAAATTCTCCCTTGCAAACTTTATGAGAGTACAAACCTTCACAGCCTTCGGTGGTATCAAAATCGGTATGGAAATTCTCGATAAAGAAAATGTTGCAATTGATAAAATTCTCGGTCACGGCGGTTTCTTTAAAACACCCGTTATCGGCCAGAGTGTTCTTGCTGCTGCTATGAATGCACCCGTTTCAGTTATGGAAACAGCAGGTGAAGGCGGTGCATGGGGTATTGCAGTTCTTGCAGCATTCGCAGTTAATAAGGAAGAAAACGAACTCTTCCCCGATTACCTTGATAACAAAATTTTTGCAACACAGAAGATGACAACCCTTGAACCGGATGTAGATATAGTTGAATCCTTCAATATGTTTATGGAAAGCTATAAAAAAGGCCTTAAGGTTGAAAGAGCAGCAGTGGAAATGTAAATGCGGAATGCGGAGTGCGGAATGCGGAATTATTTTTCGTATTCCGCACTTTTTTATAAATTGCAACTGTTAGTTGCTAAATTTTAAAGCTTTTTTGATAGACAAATTCACTTTTTGCATAGTATAATAAAGCCACAGATAAAGGGGTGACAAGCTATGACTCTCGGTGAAAAAATTTATGAATTACGAACTCAACGAAATCTGTCCCAAGGAGATTTAGCAAACGAACTTAATGTTTCGAGGCAATCTATATCTAAATGGGAAAATGGCAATTCAACACCTGATTTAGAAAAAATAGTGAAACTTGCGGAAATCTTCAATGTATCTCTTGATGAGCTTATAAAAAATGAAGAAAAAGAAGTATCAATTATAGATACTCCCGAACAAAACACAACTCTCCAAACCAAAACCCGAGAAAAGAAAATCGGTAAAGGACTTTTAATTGCAGGTGTAATTTCTATTTTTGTTTTTCTTTTGTTAGGTCTTGGAATAACCGGATTTTTTGTTGCAATTCCCCTTTTTGCTTGCAGTATTATTTATTATAAAGCAAAAACCAATCATTTCTTTTATTGCCTTTGGGTAATAATTCCTATAGCAGATTTATATATTCGCTTTGCGACGGGTATAAATTGGAATGTAATAAAACAAACATTAACTTGGGAATATAGTATGAACTACGGCGGACTTGCAATAGGTTGGGTTCAATTTTTCGTTATTTCATTTTTGATCATATTTTCTATTATTAAACTTTCAAAAAAGAATATCGAAATAAATAAAAAGTTCAAAAGGAGTTTTATTGTTGCAGTTATCGGGTTTGTATTTTTGTGGTTGGGTGAATATATAACATCACCTTTAATTATAGAAAAAATGATGAATTATACGCATTTCGACATAAAACAAGCTATTATTACAGTTGTAAACACAGTTTTCAGCATTTTCAGTTGGCTAAGAATATATTTATTTGTGAGTTTCGTGTCAAAAGCTGTACAATATATTAAGATGAAAAAGAGTTTGACTGATTAAAATTTGTGATACCTTTACTTTTTCGCATTTGTTGTACCACCCACCGCTAACGCGGTCCCCCCTCCTTTTTGCTTCGCAAAAAAGAGGGATAAATGTTGCATTACTTTTACGAAGAGTAATCTTTACGGGGCAACCCACCACCGCTGACGCGGTCCCCCTCCCTATTTGCCAAGGCAAACAGGGATGATAATTATTGCACTATCCCAACTGTTTGCGAAGCTTTATTCCGCATTCCGAATTCCGCACTCCGCATTCTAAAAAAACTCTTGCATTTTATAAAACCTTGTGATATAATATCAAAGCCTTATGACTCGGAGTATGGAGTAAGCCTATATTAATGGCCTTCACCTACCGTATTGCTGGGTTGTTTGGTAATATATTAATGAGGTGAAAACAAATGACACAGGCAGAAAACCAGGCAATCATTAAAGAGTTTGCTACCCATGAAGGCGTCACAGGTTCTCCCGAAGTTCAGATCGCTGTTCTTACAAAAAGAATCAACGACCTTAACGCACATCTTAAAAACAATATGAAGGACCACCACTCTCGTCGCGGTCTTCTTAAAATGGTAGGTCACAGAAGAAACCTTCTTGC
>JAZSBI010000195.1:0-3875 GCA_045602345.1 Acutalibacteraceae bacterium
ATCAAAAAAATTATACAAAGAATAAAAGATAAAGTTTTTTTAATGTTTTGTGACATAACTCCCACCCCTATATTTTTTGTTATATATATTATACAACTAAAAGCATTTTTAAGTCAATGAGTTTCAAAAATGAAAACACCACCGGAATACCGGTGGTGTGAAAGATTATAAAGTTAAAAGCTTATCTGCAATACCGTCAAGCCAGTCACCATCAAAAAGTTCAACTGCACCTGCATCAACTGCGGCTGCAAGTTTATTGTTGATAGGGATTTGAGCAACTGTATCAACATTGTATTCTTTTGCAATTTCCTCTATATGGCTCTCACCGAATACCTTGTGTTTTTTACCACAATCGGGACATTCAAAGTATGCCATATTTTCAGCAAAAGCAAGAACGGGAATGTTCATAAGTCCTGCCATTTTAGCAGCCTTTTCAACAATCATTCCAACAAGCTCCTGGGGAGAAGCAACAATAACAATTCCATCTACAGGAAGGCTCTGGAAAACTGTAAGGGGAACATCACCTGTTCCGGGAGGCATATCAACAAACATAAAGTCAACATCATCCCAGATGACATCTGTCCAGAACTGCTTCACTGCACCTGCAATAACGGGGCCACGCCATACAACAGGGTCGGTGTCGTTCTCTAAAAGAAGGTTAACGGACATAATCTCAATACCTGTTTTTGTTTTACAGGGAATAATGCCGTTTTCTGTTCCTTGTGCTTTTTCTTTAATGCCAAAAGCTTTGGGGATTGAGGGACCTGTAATGTCGGCATCAAGAATAGCGGCTTTGAAGCCTCTTCTTTGCATTGTTACAGCAAGTAAGGTTGTAACAAGTGATTTACCAACACCGCCCTTGCCGCTTACAACACCAATAACCTTTTTGATGTTTGAAAGCTCATGGGGTTTTTCAAGCAGACTTTGGGGCTCTGTTCTTGAAGAACAATTCTGCCCACAAGTACTGCAGTTATGTGTGCATTCGCTCATTTAAATCATCTCCTAAAATATCGTTAAATAATATACCACAACAATTTTGAAATATCAACCGTAAAAGGTATAAAAATACCCGCTGCGAAATAAATCGCAACGGGTAAACAACAGAATTAAGACTTATTCAATTGGTAATGTTTCAGTTTCTGCTTCGGGATCGTAACCCATAAGAAGAATCTTGAAAATTCTTATACCGGGATTGCTAAAGGCAATTTCATCAAGCCAGGTTATAAAAGCACGGAGCATTGTTGAAATATCGTTTGTGATAGGAACTTCAACTGCTTCGTATTCAGTACCTTCTTCACGGATTACGAGAGGCTGTGAATAGCAGATACCATCTTCACCTGTAATGTAGAAACGAACAAAATAGTTAATGTCAAAATCATTAAGGTCGATTGTAATACTTTCGTTTTCGTTACAATTGTAGGTTCTTTCAATAACGTGTCCGTCTGCAATCCAGGTAATTGTATCGAAATTTTCACCCCAAACGGTAACGGTGTCATTTTCTTCATCAATTTCCATTCTTGTTACGAGGGGAGTGTCGTTTGATTCGTAATCAACCTCTTCTTCAATATACTCAGGCATCTCTCTCATACCATTTAACTCAACACCGTTTGAGTAGTGAGAAACGCTGAAAAATGTTCCGCTTTCCATGCTTGTTCTGAGCTGGTCATTGGAAAGCTCGGGCATATAATGCATTGTGTAAGCAAAGTTAATTGATCCTTCGTCGTGGGAGTCAGAGAAGGTAAAGCCCCATGGAACAACATTGTTCGGAATAGTTTTTCTTAAAATCTGGTCATAAAGAATACGGTCACAACGGGTGTGGGCATCTGTTGCACTGTTAATGCCCATACCAACAGCAGAGCCGGGATTATCAAGGAAAAGTCTTGCGAATTTATTTACATACTCCTCTTTAATGGGCTTTCCGACATGGTTCTCGGAATCTTTGTCGGGGTAAACATACTCGCCTATATGTGAAAGCATAGTGATACCGCCGGCTTCGTTTACCCCTGCAGCAGGGGTTTCATAGTCGCCAAAAACGCCCATAAGACCTTGACCGTACTCAGCAAAATAGCCTGTAAGGTGGCAGTCTGCAACGGGAGTAGCAAAATTAAGCTCTATTCCAAGAGGTACATCAATCATACCATTTTCGCGGATAGTGCCGTTTGTTGTGGTGGCAGTTCCGTTAAGATATGAGTTATATGCTTCTTCTGTAAGGGGAACGATAGGAGCCATTTGTGTTCTTTCATATTTTACAAGACGTAGAATAGGTATAAGCTCAGGCTCGTTGTTCCAGCCTCTGTTAAGTGTTCCGTGGTCGGTAATTGAAAGTATATCGTAGCCTTTGTCATAATGAGCCTGAACGGATTCGTCAACTTTAAGGTAGCCGTCACTTGCGTTTGTATGGCAATGAAGCTGAGCTTTATATGCTTTCCAATTGTCCCAATCAACATTTGCGTAAGGGCTTGATATTACGTAACGTTTTTGTGAGGCAACCGCTCTACCTGCAGAAACGCTTATTGGAGTTGCAATAATAACAAGAGAAAGTGTAATGGCAACAAATTTGAAAAGTTTTTTCATTGGGAATCCTCCTTTAAAGATTAACTTAATTATAATATACTATAATTGGGTACCCATAACAATAAAGTAAATTGACAAAAATCATATATTGTATATGTTGAATTTGACGAACTCACTAAGATATAAAAGAATAAGCTTTACTAGGGGATTCCTGAGATGGATTTGTTTAGCGGATGTTTTATTGACATAGCGAAGGTGGAAATGTTATAATTTTGCATATATTTTTAAAGGATGAGATTATTGGATTATAAAAACATTGTTTTAATTGGTATGCCGGGTGCAGGAAAAAGCACTATTGGAGTTATACTTGCAAAGTCTATGCTTTTTGATTTTTGCGATACAGATTTGAGTATTCAAAAAAGTACAGGCAAAAGCCTTTCTGAAATTATAAATGAAGAGGGTATAGATGCTTTTATAGAGCTTGAAGAGAAAATAATATGCAGTGAGGCTTTTGCCGATTGCGTTGTAGCAACAGGCGGAAGTGCTGTTTATGGCGAAAATGCTATGAAAAGCCTTAAAGAGAATGGTGTTATAGTATACCTTAAGGTGAGTCCGGAGGAGCTTCAAAACAGAATTAAAAATATTCATACCCGCGGAATTGCCATGAAAGAGGGTACAACCATTTTTGAACTTTATGAGGAAAGGGCACCTCTTTATGAAAAATATGCAGATTTTACAATTGAGTGTGACGGCAAAACTGCGGAAGAATGTGTTGATTTGATTGTTAAGGAAGCAGGTAAAACAATATGAGTAATGAAAACAAAAACTTTGTTCCACAGTGGATATTAGACAGCACAACTGCACCAAACGAAGTTAACAAGGATGTTGACAAAATCGTTGGCGGTTATGTGGCATCATTTATGAAAAGGGGCTTTACTCAAGGCGAAATAGGCGAGCTTCTTGTTCCGGCTTTTACGCTTCCTTTAGAAGAGGTGGAGAAAAGAGTTGACTGCGTTCTTTCCTGTGGAGAAGGCCCAAAGAATGAACAAATGCGTATTCTTTGCGCTCGTCTTGCTTCAAGAGGATTTCTGTTTTCAAATGATAACAACGACCCTTGTGAGATAATTGAATTAATAAAGGGTAAATATGGTAATAGTGTTGCTTTCGAAACTCTTCTTGTATTTCCTGAAATTCTTTCAGTATGGAAAAGAGCGGATGTGAGAGAAAACGAGGAGTATAAAAACGATAAAAAACAAGCAGAATTTATTCTGAAAGAGATTGCCAGTATATTTCCTGAAATATAAAAATTCTCCCCAACAAAATGTTGGGGAGAATAATTTTTTATTTCATAAGTTCATCTG
>JAZSBI010000196.1:0-11369 GCA_045602345.1 Acutalibacteraceae bacterium
GTCAACCGGTTGCAATATAGTCGTCTCGCTCGCTATTCACTTCGCAATACTCCTTATTGCGCCCAGGGCTTTTTGTTCGCTGTATCATCCGCAGGATGCGCTCACAAACGCCCACCCCTCCTTTTTTACATTCGTAAAAAAGAGGAATAGCTGAGGTAAAAACTTTTATTTTATTATAACTTCGTGCCCTGTTCTTGCAGATTCGTAAATAGCATCAAGGATTTTCATAAGCTCAACACCGTCTTCTGCAGGTGCTTTACACGGTGTACCATTAAGAACGCAATCAACAAAATGGTTGATCTCTCTACAGAAGAGGCCATCAAAAGCGAGAGATGTATCTTTATTAAAACTTAAATCAACAAGATAGCCATTTTCGTCTGTAAAAATCTGTACCTGAGGGTCAAGCTTTGCACCTGCTTTTGTACCAAAGAACTGAATGTTACCTTCGTCATTTTTAATATTGAGAGAGAAGCTTGCTTCCACAGAAAGCACAAAACCGTTGTCAAAACGAATAAGTGCAGTTGCAAAATCCTCAACATCGCAAATATCATTTGCTCCTGCAGAAACAGAAGAATAACCTCTGCCGCCTTTGATATCAGGTCGGTTGAAAAGCTTCTGGAATGTAGCACCGTAAACTGAAACGGGCTTGGGATTACCGCAAATATATCTTGAAAGATCAATTACGTGAACACCAAGGTCAATAAGAGGTCCGCCGCCTGAACGTGATTTATCACCAAACCAACCGCCCGGATTTCCGTTACGGCGAAGATATGTAGCCTTAGCATAATAAATTTCGCCGAATTTACCTGCATCGATAAAGTCCTGCATAACATTAGCATCGTTACCGTAACGGCGAACGAAGCCGATCTGAAGATGTCTGCCGTTTTTCTTTGCAGTTTCGAGCATTTCTTCTGCTTCTTTTGTGTTCATAGCCATGGGCTTTTCGCAGATAACATCTTTACCTGCATTAAGAGCGGCAATAGTACATTCAGCATGAGCAGAGTTCCAGGTACAAACGCTGACAATATCAATTTCCGGAAGAGCTTTAAGCATCTCCTCTTTATCGGTAAAGCAACGCTCTGCGGGCACTCCGTATTTCTCGGACATATATTTAAGTTGTTTTTCATTTATATCGCAAAAAGCATATAAGTCGACATTCTCATTTTTTATATAACCATTAATATGCTCGTTAGAGATACCACCAACACCAATAACCGCAGCTTTTAATTTTTTCATAATTAACACCTCTTAAGTTTTATTAACAATTTTATTGTATCATTTTCACGGAATTTTGCAACAATAAATATAGACAATCAAACAAAAAAGAGGTATAATTTTTACAGTTAATTATTAAGCGGGAAAGAGTTTTATATGAAATACTTGTTTGAAATGCACACTCATACAAAAGAAGTCAGCACCTGTGCTGTTGCCTATGCAGAAGACTTAATCAAAAGCTATGCAGACAGCGAATATAAAGGCTTCGTTTTAACAAACCATATCAACCCCTCAACATTTGAAAGAGTTGGTTTGGAAAACGCCTCCTGGGATGCAAAAATCGACCATTTTATGAAAGGTTTTGATGCAGTAAAAAAGGCTGCCGGCGACCGTTTTGTTGTGCTTTTAGGCTTTGAATTAAATTTTTATAACACTACAAACGATTACCTTGTTTATGGTGCAACAGAAGAATTTTTGCGTTCTCATGGCGACCTTATGGCTATGACACCCAAACAGGTTTCAAACCTTTGCCGTAAAAATGGGTTGCTTTTTATTCAGGCACATCCTTTCAGAAGAGGCATGAGGGTTGTGGATTGGAATATTCTTGATGGCTACGAAGTTTTCAATGGTAATCCCCGTCACAATTCCAATAATGATATTGCAGAGATTTGGGCAAAAAAACATAACAAATCAATTGTTGTTTCCGGTTCAGATTTTCACGAAATTGAAGATGCCTGTGCCGGTGGCATATACTTCAATAATCCCATAAACAATAATGATGACCTTATAAGAGAGCTTAAAAGCGGAAATTATACTCTAAAAAAACAGAGTTAGGAGAACAGAAATAATGCATTTACAAGAATCTGGTGAAATGTATCTTGAAACTGTTTACATCCTCACCAAAAAGAGCCACAGTGTGCGCTCGATTGATGTTTGTGAATATATGGGCTATTCAAAGCCTAGTGTCAGCCGTGCCATCGGTCTTTTAAAAAATGGCGGTTACATTAATGTGGACCCAAAGGGTTATATTACGCTTACCGAAGAAGGCACTAATGTCGCACTTAAAATGTTTGAGCGTCATACAATGCTTACAAAATTCCTTGTAAGACTAGGAGTTGATGAAAAAATCGCTTCTGAAGATGCTTGTAAAATAGAACACCATATAAGCGAAGAATCCTTCAACGCTATTAAAAACCATGCAGCAAAATTCGGTGACAAATAATGAAAATCGGTAATTTAGAAATAACAGAAAAAGCAGCACTGGCTCCATTGGCAGGCGTTGCAGACCGAGCCTTCAGAGAACTTTGCAGAAGCTATGGTGCTGCTTACACAGTTTGTGAAATGGCAAGTGCCAAAGGTATAAGTCTTGGGGACAAAAAAAGTTCTGAACTACTTTCAATAACCGAAACAGAACGTCCTGCAGGATCACAGATTTTCGGTAATTCTCCCGAAACAATGGCAATTGCTGCAAAAAAAGCGCTTGAATACACCCCTGATTTTATTGATATAAATATGGGGTGCCCTGCCCCAAAAGTTGCTTCTTCGGGTGGTGGTGCACTACTTATGAAGAATCCTGTTTTGGCTGCTGAAATAGTTAGAGCAGTTGCAGAAGTTTCCACTGTTCCTGTTACTGTTAAAATGCGTGCAGGCTGGGACAATGACCATATTAACGCTGTGGAACTTGCAAAAAGATGCGAGGATGCAGGTGCTGCAGCAATAACAGTACATGGCAGAACCAAGGTACAAATGTATGCACCTCCGGTTAACACAGATATAATACGACAGGTAAAGCAAGCCGTTTCAATTCCCGTTATAGGTAATGGGGATGTAGTTGACGGCTTAAGTGCGGCCCGACTTATGGAAGAAACAGGCTGCGATATGGTAATGGTGGGAAGAGGAGCCTTGGGTAGACCATGGGTATTTTCTCAAATCAACGCCTACCTTGACCATGAGGTTATACTCCCTGATCCGCCGGTTATTGAAAAGATGAGGATTATGCTAAAGCATATTGAAGCTCTCTGCCGCTACAAGGGTGAGCGAGTTGGTATAAGAGAAGCAAGAAAACATGCCGCATGGTATACAAAAGGACTTCATGGTGCAGCAAATTACAGAGCAAGAATCGGCTTAATCAGCTCGATTGAAGAACTTCAACAAATAGCTTTAGAGTTAATAGAACAAAACAGATAAAGGAGAAACGGTTTTCCGTTCCTCCTTTTTTCCAAGATTTATACAATGACTTTCGCACACCTCGTATGTTAACATATACACATTCATTGTCGATTCCACTCCACCAATGTCAATGAAAATTTTTCCAAACGAGGTGTTTTTATGAAAAAAACAATAAGTATTCTTATGACGATTGTGTTATGCTTTTCGTCAGTTTTATTTTCACTAAAGGCAAATGCCGCTGAAAAAATCTACGGAGCCGCTAAGGTTACAACAAGTGCCACTGCACTTAATGTACGTTCAAGTGCTTCTTCAAATTCTACTGTAAAAGCAAAGCTTTCAAAAGGTTCATATGTAACTTTGATTTCAAAAAGCGGTAATTATTGGAGAGTGCAATACTCCGCTTCGAATTATGGCTATTGCCACACAGATTATATTACAACTTCCTCAACCAAAGTCCGCACAGTAAAAACCACGTCCGGCAGACTTCGTGTAAGGAACTCTGCGTCCACAAATTCTACCATTAAAGACTATCTCTTAAGCGGTACACAAGTAACCCTTCTTTCAACAAGTGGTAGCTTTTCCAGAATCCTTTATAATGGCACAAAAACCGGTTACGTAAGTTCAAATTATCTTACAACATCTTCAAGCACCCCCTCTAACAACACATACGAAACAATTAAACTGAATGTCCCCTCCTTCAAACAAACGGACTCACGATGGGCAAATGTAACTCTCGGTTCTTCAGGACAGACTATCAGTAAAATCGGTTGTGCCACAACCGCAATTGCAATGTTGGAAAGTTATAGGACAGGTACAACAATTTATCCTAATGCCATGGCAAAGAAGCTTTCATACACTTCAGGTGGTGCAGTTTATTGGCCTTCTCACTACACAATAACAACTTCTTCAAATGGTTATCTTACAAAGATATATAATCTTCTTAAAGATGGAAAACCCGTGCTTATTGGTGCAAAAAAATCCAATGGTAGCCAACATTATGTTGTTATTACAGGAGTAAAAGCAACTAACACACTCACAACCGCTTCCTTTTATATCAATGACCCCGGTTCAGATTCAAGAAGTACTTTGAATCAATTTTTCTCCGCATACCCATATTTTTATAAAATGATGCACTATTAAATACTATCCCCTTAAATAAAACTTTCAAATAATTAGATTTTGTAAATTCCACCAAAAAAAACACAAATTTTATAAAAAATATTCCTACGATTATTACAAATAATACTTCCTTTTTAAAGTCAAAGGTGTTATACTATATTTGTATGTATATGACTTTTTCTGCCGAGTCGGTGCGGTTTTTTTCATCGATACAAAATCTCTTTGAAAAGGAGTGCAGTCTGTGGAGAAGTTTGTTATTCATGGTGGCAATAAGCTTCATGGCAAGATAAACATCAGCGGTGCTAAAAATGCCGCTTTACCTATAATTGCAGCATCTATTTTTGCAAATGATGTTTGTAGAATCGAAAATGTTCCTGACATCAGCGATGTTCGCATGATGATCAGAATTCTTGAATTTTTAGGTGCAGAAATTGCAAAACCCGAGCCCAATGTTATACTTGTAGATTCAAGAAACGTAACACCGGTTACAATTCCTGATAAAATGACAAGCAAACTCCGTGCATCATATTACCTTTTAGGTGCACTTTTAAGCAATTTCGGTAAAGCCTGTGTAGCTCTTCCCGGAGGCTGTTATTTCGGCGTACGCCCCATTGACCAGCATATCAAAGCATTTGAAGCTTTAGGTGCTACTGTTGACGTAGAAAATGCCCTTGTTGATGTTAAGGCGGAGGAACTTTATGGTTCCTCAATTTATCTTGATGTTGTTTCCGTTGGTGCAACAATTAACGCCATGATGGCTGCAGTTAAAGCAAAAGGGCTTACAGTTATTGAAAACGCTGCAAGAGAACCCCATATTGTTGACCTTGCAAACTTCCTTAACTCAATGGGTGCAGATGTACGTGGTGCAGGTACAGAGGTTATAAAAATCCGTGGTGTTGAAGAAATGCACGGATGTACCTATTCTATAATCCCCGACCAGATAGAAGCAGGTACCTATATGGTAGCCGCTGCCGCTGTTGGTGGTGATGTTACAATTGACAATATTATTCCCAAGCATCTTGAATCCATAACCAACAAAATTGAGGATTGCGGTATTACTGTAATCGAATATGATGAAAGTGTCAGAATCATTTCTGAAGGCGGAAGAATGAAGGCTTGCAGAGTTAAGACAAGTCCCCATCCCGGTTTTCCAACGGATATGCAACCTCAATTTGCAACTATGCTTTGCCTTTGCAACGGCACAAGTACTGTTGTTGAAGACGTGTGGGATAATCGTTTCAAATACATTGACCAATTAAGACGTATGGGTGCAAATATAATTGTAAATGGCGATACAGCACTTATTTCAGGTGTGGACAAGCTTCACGCAGCTCCCGTTGAAGCTGATGATTTAAGAGCCGGTGCCGCAATGGTAATCGCAGGGCTTATGGCCGATGGTGAAACTACTGTAGGTAATATAAAGCTCATCGACAGAGGCTATGAAAACCTTGTTGAAAAACTTACAGCTGTTGGTGCAGAAATTTCAAGAGCTAAATTCGAAGACGAATAATAACAAAAAAAGGAATATAAATATGATTAAGTTTTGTCCGCTGTTTTCTTCAAGCAGCGGCAATTCTGTTTACATAGGCGACCGCGACGGCGGAGTATTGGTAGATGTAGGCAGAAGTGCCAAACAAACAAATGCAATGTTAAATAATATCGGTGTTGATATAAGCCAGGTTAAAGCAGTTCTTTTAACCCATGAGCATAGCGATCATGTTGGCGGTTTAAGTATTTTTGCTGCAAAGCACAAAATACCTATATATGCACCTAACGGAACCCTTCTGGCTTTAAAACACAAGGGTACACTCTCTGAAAAGCATATTGATATAACTCTCCCCGACTCACCTATTGAAATCTCAGGACTAAGAATAGAGAACTTTAAAACTTCTCACGACTGCGCAGACGGCAGAGGTTATGTTATAACAGGGCTTGACGGTACAACAAAAGTTGCAATAGCTACAGACACAGGTTACATTTCAAATGAAATACTCTCAAAAATAACGGGCTGTAAGCTTGTTTATATTGAATCCAACCACGATATTGCAATGCTTAAAAGCGGACCTTATCATTACAATCTCCAACAAAGAATTTTATCTGATATAGGTCACCTTTCTAATGATGTATGTGCTGACACACTAAGAGCCCTTGTAAACAAAGGTACAACTCACTTTGTTCTTGCCCATTTAAGTCAGGAAAACAACACACCCGACCTTGCTTACAAAACATCTACTGCTGCCCTTCATGAAATGGGAGCTTTAGAAAACAGGGATTACATACTAAAAGTTGCAGAGCCTGAAAACAGAGAAAAAATTATGACCATATAAAAGACAGTCTGTCATATGACAGACTGTCTTTTTCTTATAATATTGCATTTATTGCATTTATAAGTTCATTTTTAATAAGCCCGTGCCCTGCGGCTGTAGGATGAACACCGTCTGCTGCCCAGTAGGTAGGTGGCATAAGTTTTGAAGCTTCATCAAACTTTTCCTGTAACGGAATAAAGTTTAAGCCATATTTTTCCGCAACATTTTTAGCTGCCTGTGCGTGCAATTTAATATCTGCAAGAAATTCATCAAAATATCTTTCTGTTCCTGAACCTTTAAGCACAAAAGGCTCTAAAATAAATATTTTAATATTGGGAAGTGCTTCCTTAATCTCGTCAATAAGCATTGAATAAACCTTTTCAAATTTAGGTGCGGCAACACCATTTTGTTCATTCAACTCGTGCCACACATCATTAACACCAATAAGAATAGACAAACAATCAGGCTTATGATTAATTAAATCCTGCTTTATTCGTGCATACAAATCAACAATTCTATCGCCACTTACGCCTTCGTTTATAAACTCGTATTTGCCGGGGTATTTACACATAAGCTCGGATGCTACAAGATTAGGGTAACCTACTCCATAACTTGCTATATTATCTCTATCACGATTTGCATCGGTTATGGAATCACCCTGAAAAACAAATTTGATCATAATTTCACTACCTTTTATATTGATACAAATAAAAATCTATGGTATACTTACTTGTTGTCTCCATTGTATTTTTCCTCAACAGATTCTACCCAAGGACAGATAATCTCAGGAACTACCTCTGCGGGAGCTGCCCAATGAATTGCACTATTAATAATTTTTTGCACTTCGGGTATATAATATGTTGGGTTTTCTTCGTGACCAGGTTGGAAATAGAATACTTTTCCTAAGCCTCTCTGGTAACAACAGCCTGAACGGAAAACCTCACCCCCCTTGAACCAACCAATGAATACAAGTTCATCGGGCTGAGGAATATCAAAACGTTCACCATACATTTCCTCAACAGGAATATCAAAACACTCAGGAACACCTTTAGCAATAGGGTGAGAAGGATTTATACACCAAAGTCTTTCTCTGTCGCCATCACGCCATTTAAGAGAGCAGGTTGTTCCCATAAGTCTTTTAAAAGGTTTTGAAAAATGAGCTGAATGAAGAGCTATAAAACCCATACCTCTCATAACTCTGTTATAAACCTTTTCCACAAGGTCATCAGGTACACACTCGTGAGCCATATGACCCCACCAAATTAAAACATCAGTGTTTTCAAGAACACTTTCAGGAAGTCCGCAATCAGCATCATCAAGAGTTGCGGTTGTTATGTTAAGTTCTTCATCGGTACCCAAAAAATCTGCGATACAGCCGTGAATACCCTTAGGGTAAACCTTAGCAACAGATTCGCTTTCTCTTTCGTGCCTACCTTCGTTCCAAATTGTTACATTAATCATTAATAACGACGCCCTTTCCACTGGGAATATTTACACACTAAATAATAACTTTTTTTATTAAAATAAGCAATGTATTTTTATACTAAAATTTCTTGCTTTTTTTATACAAAATGTGAGTTCGAAACCATCCTCACACAAAACAAAACTATGGAGTTGATTCAATTGAAAAACAGAAAGAAAATAGTAAATGTGGCCATTGCGGCAACAATTGCAGCATCGTATGTTGTTTTAACCTATATAGCTTCCGCTATGGGGCTTGCAAACTTTGCCGTGCAAGTTCGGTTTTCTGAGGCACTGACTATTCTTCCCATGTTTACCCCCGCCGCAATACCAGGACTTTTTACCGGCTGTTTACTTGCAAACATTCTAACGGGCTGTGCCATGTGGGATGTAATTTTTGGCAGTCTTGCAACCTTAATCGGTGCATTAGGAACTTATTTCCTTAGAAACTACAAAATACTTGCGGCACTTCCACCAATCATTTCAAACACTATTATAGTACCATTTGTTCTTCTGTACATTTATAATTTAGACGGTACTTATTGGCTGTTTGCATTAACTGTTTGTATTGGTGAGATAATTTCTTGTGGTATTTTAGGCTCACTTTTAAGAAAAAGTCTTGAAAAAAGAAATTTGTTTGACCGAATTAAATAAATCTGTTTTAGGGGTTTATTTTTTCACTGCATTGGAGTATAATTTTATTAACCACAATCCTATTTTTGAAAGGATTTTCAAACATGTTAATTGATGATGTTATAAAATCAGCTAAAAGAATACATTTTATCGGCATCGGCGGTAGCGGTATGTGTCCTCTTGCGGAAATCTTGCACTCTCAAGGACATTACCTCACCGGCTCCGATAACAATGAATCTGACACATTAAAGCGTATTCGTGCTTTAGGTATCCCGGTTACTATGGGGCAGAAGGCTGAAAACGTTGAAGGTGCAGATATGGTAGTTTATACCGCGGCTCTTCTTCCTGACAACCCTGAGCTTGTTGCCGCTAAAGAAAGTGGTATTCCAACCTTTGAACGCAGCAAGCTTTTTGGCTATTTTACAAGAAAGTATGACAACTGTATAGGTGTTTGCGGTACTCACGGCAAAACCACCGTTACATCAATGCTTACTCACATTTTACTTGACAACAACTTTGACCCCTCTGCTGTTATTGGTGGCAAATTACCATTAACAGGTACTAATGGTCGTGTTGGTAAAAGTGATATTCTTGTTTGTGAAGCTTGTGAATACAAAGACACATTCCTTGATTTAACACCCGATATAAGCGTTATACTTAATGTAGACCAGGATCATATGGAGTATTTCAAAACTCTTGAAAATCTTAAAGCATCTTTCAGAAAATTTGCTGATATGTCAACAAAGGCTGTTATTTACAATGGTGATGATCAAAATACTCATGACAGCATAAGAGGAATTTCCGAGGGTAAAACAATGATTTCTTTCGGAACAAACGATAGCTGTAATTATGTTGCTAAAAATATCGACTTCATTAACGGCGCATTCCCCTGCTATGACTTATATATTAATGGTGAATACAAAGAAAAAATTGAATTAAGTGTTCCCGGTGAACATAATGTACTCAACTCTCTTGCGGCAATCGCTTCGGCCATGTATTGTGGTGCATCAGCAGAACAATGTAAAAACAGTATTATTTCTTTTAAAGGTGCAGGAAGACGTTTTGAATTTCTTGGCACATTTAATGGTGCTGATATTGTTGATGACTATGCTCATCATCCTGCAGAGCTTGAAGTTACTCTTTCCGCTGCAAAGAAAATGGATTACAAACGCGTATGGGCAGTTTTCCAGCCCTTCACCTTCAGTCGCACAAAATTACATTTAAACGCTTTTGCAGATGCCCTTTCTATTGCAGATAGAGTTGTTATGACAGAAATTATGGGTTCAAGAGAAATCAACACATACGGCATAACAACACAAGACCTTGCAGATGAAATTGAAGGCTCAGTTTGGTTTGATACTTTCCAGAAGGTTGCTGATTACCTAATGGAAAATATCTGTGAAGGTGATTTGGTTCTTACCCTTGGTTGTGGCGATGTTTACAAAATTGCAAAAATTATTTTAGGTAAAGAATAAAGCAAAACAAATATGGCCCTATCAGAAAAAATTGATTTTTCTGATAGGGCCATAAAGTTAAAAGAGTCTGACTTTTTGGAGTCAGACTCTTTTTCTCTTAATTAAACTAATTCAAGAATGCACATCTCTGCAGCGTCACCGCGGCGAGCTTCAGTCTTGATTATACGGCAGTAACCACCGTTTACATCTTTGTACTTGGGAGCGATCTCGTCAAAAAGCTTTTTAACGACATCTTCCTTAGTAATATATGCCATAGCCTGTCTCTTGTTGTGGAGACTGTCAACTTTAGCAAGAGTAATCATTTTTTCAGTCATAGCGCGAACTTCTTTAGCTCTTGTAACTGTTGTTGTCATCTTACCATTTTCAAGTAATGATGTAACCATGTTACGAAGCATAGCGTTACGATGATCAGTTGCTCTGCCGAGTTTTCTGGTTCCGGGCATCTAAATCACTCCTTTGTAGAAAATACGAATTTATTATTCGTCTTCATCACGAAGAGAAAGGTCGAGAGAAGCCAATTTAGCAACAACCTCATCAAGAGATTTTCTGCCAAGGTTTCTAACCTTCATCATATCGTCTTCAGTTTTATTGATTAAATCTTCAACAGTATTGATACCGGCTCTCTTGAGGCAGTTAAATGAACGAACTGAAAGGTCAAGCTCTTCAATAGTCATTTCAAGAACCTTGCCCATAGAAGTATCGTCTTTAACAACCATAATCTCTGTATTTGAAACTTCATCAGAAAGTTCAACAAAGAGATTGAGATGCTCAGTAAGGATTTTAGCAGCGAAAGAAACAGCTTCTTTAGCAGAAATTGTTCCGTCTGTCCAAACATCAATAGTGAGCTTGTCATAGTCGGTAATCTGGCCTACACGAGTATTATCTACTGTGTAGTTAACCTTTAATACAGGTGTATATATTGAGTCGATTGCAATTACGCCGATAGCAGGATCAAGAATCTGTTTGTTTCTATCTGAAGAAACATAACCTC
>JAZSBI010000197.1:0-6715 GCA_045602345.1 Acutalibacteraceae bacterium
ATAATCGCAAAAGTATTATATACTATTCTTGAAAAAAATCATTATTTTTACAAAAAAATATTGATTTTTTTGCTGATAATATAGTTTTGCCAAGTATCATTGTTAATTCCTTTATATGTTTCTCAAATAAGTTACAACCCCTTGGATTTTTATAAATCCAAGGGGTGATTTATTAAATTATTCTTCTGTTGCTTTGATTTTATATACAGCGACACCATGAGGCGGCACTATAGTTTGAATTTTATCAGTTAAGGGGAAGGTTTCCTTTGACCAAAGGTTTATTGCTTCATAGACTTTTTTGATAGGTAAATCAATAAATGTATCACTGTGAAGCTTTGACAGGGAGATTGACATTTCACGTGCCTTATTGGATTTGTTAAACAGACAAACTGCAAGTTCGTGATTTTCCAAAGGCTTTGCCAAAATATCACTGATTCCGTCTGTGAAAATACGTTTTGCCTGTATACCACGTTTATCCTGGTCTACTGCAATAAGATCTTTGTTTTTTAGTATTTCAAGAACCTTGTTGTCCTCATCAACTGAGCCGTCAATATTTATGAATTTTCTGACATCGTTACCGAGAATAAGGGGTGCTGCCATCATACACCACAAAGTAAAGTGGGTTCTGTTTTCTTCCATGGTTAACTTTCCAACACCAACTTCAAGCATATCGGGGTCATTCCAGGAGCCAACCTCTGCATATTTATAAAGTCGTACATTCATTTCATAAATTGCAAGCATTGATGCCCAGAAAGGTTTGATATCGTGTGTTGTTCTCCAAAGGTTACCGGCTTTTGCACCCCATTTCCAAGGCTGATTCATACCCCACTCACAAAGGGAATAGCAAATGGGCTTTTCGGGTGTGCCGTTTTTCTCAGCAAATTCCTTGGTTGCTCTTTGTAATTCTCTTCCCATAAGGGTATATTGGCGTTGAGCAGAGTCCATACGCGAGGCAACCGGATTATAAAATTTTAAAGTGTTGATACCTTTTTTTAGTGTAATAACAACCTGCAATCTACCATCCGGAGTGAAGCCTTTTGAGGATGGAAAATAACAATCATATTCCTTTTCACCATTTACTTGACAAACGAGGAATTTTCGTATATTACCACCTTTTCTGAAAACCATTGTCAGACTATAATCTCCGTCCTCAGGGGCTTCAATTGTATCAAAAAGGAGTGAACCCAAGCCGCCGCAAAGATTGGAAACCATATAGCCGCCTTCAACTTTTTCATCTGCAACTATTTTTGCACCATCAAGAACAATTCCGTGTTCTGCTTGCATCTCACAGAAATCTTCTTCGCCGGGTTTGCCTATAGCAATTTTTATAAGTGCGGGTGCAATAGTGGGGATTGCTTCATTGTGACAAAAATCATATTTGAAATATTCAACACCCCATTCAGCAAGTGTGTCTGCATCAATTGCTTCATTATAAAGGCTTGCAGGTAAATCTTCGCAGGTAAGGGTGCCGTTTGATGTATAAAGCCCAACCTTGAAACCTAATTCGTTGATTTCTTCAATAAGTGGCTTGATTCCTCGTGGGAATCGGGTAAGGTCACCTTGTAACTTGCCTTCAGGTGTTCTCATTGAACTTTGCCAACAGTCGTCAAGGTTTACATATTGATAACCCGCATCAAGAAGTCCTGTTTTTTTCAATGCAATTGCGGTATCTTTAATGAGCTTCTCATCAATGGAATTTCTGAAAGTGTTCCAACTACTCCACCCCATTGGAGGAGTAAGGGCTACACCGTTATTGTATTTTTCGGTATCTGCAACGTGAACCTGTGTTGCAGCAAAAGCTTTTTTTGCAACGCAAACAGGGCAAAGTTTCTTTTCTTTGAGTTTTTTGCCTATAAGTGCACCTGTTCCGGCACCGGCAATAATAGAAAGAGTTTGTTTTAGCTTCATATATATCACCCTTTGAAATATAATTCAAAAAAAGCCGTCCGAACGGACGGCTAAACTGATTATTCAGTAACTTCTTCTGCGGGGAGTTCTGCGGGAGAAGCATCAACTGTTGCATTGTAAGCTTCTGCAAGTTTGTTAAAGTATTTAATTTTGTAAACACTGCTGACGATGGGAAGAATTCTCCAGAACATTACAAACATACCGCCGTGCTTAAGAGTAATGTTGTAGTCCTTAGCTTTCTGATACATTCTTTCAACCATCTGATAGTTCCAAACAAAAGCATTAATACCTAAGCTGAAAACATCAAGAATGAAAATGAGTATGTAATGACCACTTTCTTTATCGTCGCCCTCACATATTTTGTTAAGATCGTTGGTCCATTTTGTCCAGAAGAAAAGACCATAGATACCAAGAGTTATAATGTTGAGAAAAATAAATTTACCTGTTTTTCTTTTTTTAATCATAATTATTGCCTCCAAAAAGCATATTTATTACCTTATGATAAATAATACTATAATTAACATGTATTGTCAATAATAAAAAACAACCTGCGACTAAAAATCGCAGGTTGAAGTAAATTAGTTATTAAAAAGAGAAAGTTCGTCTTTTTTCTGAAGTTCTTTGTATTTATCAAGTCTTGCTTTAATTTTGTCTGCAGGGTTAAGAAGGCTTGAAACAGAGCAATCATGGTTAAGAGTGTCGATGATAAGAGAACAATATTTACTCATATCAACCTCAAAATACCAGGGCTTCTGAAGAAGTTCAGGTGTTCTGTAAACAAGGTTAGTAGTGAATACACCGCTTATGATACCTGCATCATAAGCTTTATCAAATTCTTCAAGACCATTGCAGAAAAGACCGAAGCTTGTGCAAACAAAAATACGGTTTGCTTTAAGTTCTTTAAGCTTTGTAGCAACCTCTATCATAGAATCACCGGAAGAGATCATGTCGTCTATAATGAGGCAATCTTTGCCTTCAACGTCATCACCCAAAAATTCGTGAGCAAGAATGGGGTTTCTACCATTAACAACAACGGAGTAGTCACGGCGTTTGTAGAACATACCAAGGTCAATACCCATAACTGCGGAATAGTAAATACAACGACCCATACCGCCTTCGTCGGGGGAAATAACCATAAGATGATCATGGTCAATTTTAAGGTCTTTAAAGTTTTTGGTAAGAGCTTTTACCATCTGATATGTAGGAGCAACATTTTCAAACCCTTTAAGCGGAATTGCATTTTGTACTCTGGGATCGTGAGCGTCAAAAGTAATAATGTTTTCAACACCCATGTCGCTACAAAGCTCCTGAAGAGCAATGGCACAGTCGAGAGATTCTCTTCTTGAGCGTTTATGCTGTCTTCCTTCGTAAAGCATGGGCATAATAACGTTTATTCTTCTTGCTTTACCTTCAACTGCAGAAATTGCACGTTTAAGGTTTGCATAGTGCTCGTCAGGGGAGTAGTGGCATTCGTAACCATACATTTTATAAGTTAAACCATGATTGAAGCAATCGCAGATAATAAAAATGTCATAGCCACGAACTGTTTCGTGAAGAACACATTTACCTTCACCTGAACCGAATCTTGTAAAATCAGCATCAATAATGAAGGTATCTCTTTGATAGCCATAGAAAGCGATTGTTCCTTTGTGCTCGCTTTCACGTTCCTCTCTCCAAGAAGTAAGATAATTGTTGATTTTCTGTGCAAGTTCCTCGCAACCGGGAGTAGCAATAATTCCCAAAGGACCTACAGGGATTGTGTTTGGAATACCGAATGCATCTGCCACGACATAAACCTCCGTATATTTTTATATTCTATATTGTACTAATATTTTCTCTTCTTTTCAAGTCATATCGACAAAATATAACATTAAAATTTATTATTGTATTCTATCTTCAATTTGTAAGATGTTACAAAAAATAAAAACAACGGTAGAATTTTTAAAATTCTACCGTTATAAACTGAAATCATCTTTTGAGAAATCTCCCGAAAAGGATATAACCCTGGGTTCTCTTTTTAAAGGATCGTATTTAAATTTTTTGCATTTTGAGAAGGATTGCATAACTGCTCCCATTTTTCGGCAGAGCACAGTTTCACCTTTGCCGATAGTGGTGCCATGTTCGCAGAAAGCACACTGAGACTCAATGTTTTTGTTGAAAATTTTAAGAGCCATAATGTCGCCTCCCATTAACTTTGATACTACGAATTTTAACACACTTTTTTTCGGTTATCAACCTCTAAAATCAAAACAATGCACATAATAAACAAAATTATTGTAGCTCCAAAGCTATGGTAAAGTGTGAGTGGGGTGGTTCGAGAACCCACAACAACAGAAACCACCTGACATTGAGGGAAAACTTTTAAAAGTAAAGAACAGTAAATTGTACTAAGGGCGGCGTTTATAAGTCGGGAACAAACTAAATTTTTTAGCTCAGTTTTGCAAATAATGCTGTAGCTTGCACATTGGCATATGACGGCAAGACCACCAAAAGCTATGATGCCTGCAATTACCGGAAGAGAAAAATTTGCAGAAATAGCGTTTTTGCATCCTAATGTAACTTCTCCGATAGATTTTATGATATATGAAAGAGAATAAGGTAATTTCAATGCTACGCAGAGAGAGGAGATGACAGAGAATGTAAGAAACCAAGCGCAGACAGAAAACATTGCCTCGCTCCCTCTTGAGACTGATTTTACAAAAATATTCTGTTTGGCGTTTTGAGGAGTGATTTTTATGTTTTTTATTTCTTCGCTAGAAATGAAACGGCATAAAAAGCCTACTGTCAGAGAAGCCAAAATGCAAGAAAAATATAGCAGAAGCCCACTTTTTGTGTTACCTAACATAAATGTTCCTACTGTAGTCACAACAAAAGACGGACTGGGGTTTATACACCAATATAAAAGGCGTTCTGCATCATTTTGAGAAATTTTCTCCTCATTGAAAAACTCTGCTGTTGTTTTAGCACCCACCGGATAGCCGCCTAAAATACCCAAAAAAAATGGTGTAATTCCATATCCGCTTGTTTTAAAAAGAATTCTGAAGGGCTTTTCACAAAATTTACATGCTAAATTTGAAATATTACTTTGGGATATGTATGAAGACAGGACCATAAATGGGAAAAGTGAAGGAATTAGATTTTCTCCTAAAAGAATAAACCCGCTTTTTATACCCTGTTTTGTTTCTTTTGGATAAATAATAAGGCACACTGCAATAGCGGACAGAATTACTAAAGTTATGAGATTTTTTATTAATAAAGAAGAATGTTTTTTCATAGACTACACCCCAAAATATTTTATGTTTAAGTGGCATAAGAATATAACAAAGGGGTGTAGTGTTTTGGAATTTAATCCGTTAAAGAATATAAAAGAAAATGTTGAATTTGCAGGTATTCAACTGTACGGGAATAAAAGAATGATTGTTTTTGATTGTAAAGGTGTTGTAGATTTTTCGGAAAGTTACATAGTCCTTTGTCTTGGTAAATTGAATGTGAAAATAAAGGGTGATAATTTAATTATATCATCCTTTGCTTACGGGCAGACAGATATAACAGGTGAGATTGTCAGTATTGATTTTGAGGGAGTTTGAGATGATTCAGTTTTTAAGGCTTGTAAAGGGGTATGTTGAATTTTCTGCAGAGGGTGGTTTTCCGGAAAGGTTTATAAATTTATGTAAAGTTAAAGGAATAAGCCTTTGGAATATAAAAAATGATGGTGTGAAGGTCACAGCCTTTACAACTGAAAGCGAATTTAAAGAATTGACACACCCTGCAGAAAATGCGGGGATGACAATTAAGGTGATTAAAACTTATGGAATAAAAAGCTTTTCAAAACGCCATAAATGGAGATGTGGTGTAGCTTTGGGTGTTATTTTGGCTTTTGGGTTTTGGATTTTTATATCAGGATTTATTTGGGAAATTGAAATTTTGGAAACACCTGGTGTAAACGTTGAAGCATTTACAGAAAGTCTTGCAGAGTTAGGCGTGAAGGTTGGTGCAAGAAAGTCAAAAATTGATATAATTAATGTACAAAATCACCTTTTGAACGAGTATAATGAATTACTTTGGGTTTCACTTAATATTTTTGGCAGCAAGGCTCAGGTAGAGATGAGTAGTTTTACAGAACAGAAAGAAATAATAGACACTAAAACACCTGTGAATCTGATTGCTACAAAAAAAGGTGAAATAGTGCTTATGAAAGGGTATAAGGGGGTTAATGCTGTTAAAGAGGGTGATAACGTAACCGAAGGTACCCTTCTCATATCCGGTGTATGTAGGAATTTTGACGGGAGCGAATATTTTACTCATGCAAAAGGGCAGGTTTTCGCCAAAACTCAAAATAATGAAAAAGTAGTTTGTGACCTGAAAAGGAGTTTATGTGTTTCTCAGAAGAAAGAGAGCAGGTATTTCATTTACTTTTTTTCTTTGAAAATTCCGCTCGGACTTAAAACAAAGGGCGTTTTTTTAACGGAAAACCATAAATTCCTGGAAAGCGGTAAAACTGTTTTACCTTTTGGAATAATAAGAGAGGATAATTTTACTAAAAGCGATAATACGGTTGAATATTCCGTGCAGGAGGCAAGACTTTTGGCTCTTCTTGAAGGTGTGAAAATAAAAAGAGAAAAATATAATGATACTAAATTGGAAAAGGTGGATTATGTAGTTTCGGAAAAAGGAAAAAGCGTGGAAATAAATGTTAAAATAAATTGTGTCGAAGATATAGTAGAAGAAAGTCCCATCATTACAGAGTAAAAATCTGTAACATTTTCATATTTTATTTTAAATATTTTAGTAGACATTTACAAAAAAT
>JAZSBI010000198.1:0-4990 GCA_045602345.1 Acutalibacteraceae bacterium
TGTATTTTTCCTCAACTGCAGTTTTGTAAGCAGCAAGTGTTTTATTATAACCGTAAAAAGCAGATACAAGCATAATTAAAGTGCTTTCGGGTAAATGGAAATTAGTTAAAAGCCCATCTATGCACTTAAATTCATAACCGGGGTATATAAAGATATCAGTATTTCGATCATCTTCCTTGATCTCACCACAAAAAGTACCAACGCTTTCGAGTGTTCTACAGCTTGTTGTACCAACTGCAATTACTCTACCGCCATTCTTCTTGGTTTCATTAATCAAATTAGCTGTGCTTTGCGGTAAAAAATAATGTTCCGAGTGCATACGATGGTCTTCTATTTTTTCTGCTTTAACAGGACGGAAAGTACCAAGTCCAACGTGAAGAGTAACATAACCAATTCTTACGCCCTTATCTTTTAATTTTCCTAAAATTTCTTCAGTAAAATGCAAGCCTGCTGTTGGTGCAGCAGCAGAACCTAATTCTTTTGAATATACAGTTTGATATCTTTCTTTATCTTGTAACTCCTCGGTTATATAGTGCGGAAGTGGCATTTGACCGATTTTATCAAGAATATTATAAATATTGTCACTCTTATCATAAAAGAAGCGAACAATTCTATTACCGTTTTCTAAAACCTTTTCAACCTTAGATGTTAATATTCCATCACCAAAAACAAATTCAGTACCCTCTTTTGCTCTTTTGCCGGGGCCTGCAAGAGCTTCCCATAAATCATTTTCAATCTGTTTAAGTAATAAAAACTCTACAACAGCGCCTGTTTCTTTTTTTATGCCATAAATACGAGCGGGAAGAACACGAGTATTGTTAAGTATCAGACAATCACCTGCATTAAAATAATCGCAAATATCGTAGAAATGCTTATGCTCAATTGTATTATCACTTTTAGTTAGAACCATCATTCGTGAACTGTCACGAGGTTCAAGCGGATGTTGAGCAATAAGCTCATCAGGTAAATCGTAGAAAAAATCAGATTTGTTCATAGTAATTCCTTTATTTTCAACTTAATATAGTAAAATAAATGCTTTAAAAACATTGACTAAACTTTTACTTAATGTTATTATATATAATCGTTAAAAAGCGGATTCTATTATAATTCATTTATAACGCATTTACAAGTATTTTTTTACAATACGGAGGTTACTTATGAAAAAGTATAAAGTTGGTATTATTGGTGCAACAGGAATGGTTGGTCAAAGATTTGCACTTTTACTTGCAGATCACCCTTGGTATGACGTAACAGTTCTTGCAGCATCATCACGTTCAGCAGGTCAAAGCTACAAAGAAGCTCTTGGCAACAGATGGTGTATGGAAGAACCAACACCTGCAAAATATCTTGATATGATTGTTCTTGATGCAGAAAAAGATATTGATAAAATAGCTGCAGAGGTTGATTTTGTTTTCTGTGCAGTAAACCTTTCAAAGGCTGAAACAAAAGAACTTGAAGAAAAATACGCAAAGGCTGAGTGCCCCGTTGTTTCTAATAACAGTGCACACAGAATGACAGCTGATGTCCCCATGGTTGTTCCGGAGCTTAACCCTGAACACATTGAGGTTATTCACTCTCAGAGAAAACGTCTCGGAACAAAACGTGGTTTTATTGCTGTTAAATCAAACTGCTCCTTACAGAGCTATGTTCCTGCACTTTTCCCTCTTCATGAAAAATACACTGTTAAAGATGTTGTTGTTTGTACATATCAGGCAATTTCAGGTGCAGGTAAAACCTTCGAAAGATGGCCTGAAATGGTTGACAACGTTATTCCCTTTATTGGTGGCGAGGAAGAAAAGAGTGAAAAAGAACCTCTTAAACTTTGGGGTAAAATCGTTGGTGACGAAATCGTTTCTGCGACAGAGCCACACTTTACAGCACAGTGTATTCGTGTTCCAGTTTCAGACGGTCACATGGGAGCTGTTTTTGTAAGATTTGAAAACAAACCCGAAAAAGAAGATATGATTGAAATGTGGAAGAATTTTAAAGGTAGAGCACAGGAACTTGAACTCCCATCTGCTCCCAAACAGTTCCTCCATTATTTCGAAGAGGACAATATGCCTCAGACTAAACTTCACAGAAACCTTGAAAACGGTATGGCTGTTTCCATTGGTAGACTTCGTGAAGATACACAGTATGATTATAAATTCGTATGCCTTGCACATAACACACTTCGTGGTGCTGCAGGCGGTGCTGTACTTCTTGCAGAGCTTCTTTGTGCAGAAGGCTATATGGATTAATAATACATTTAATCTTAATAAATATTGGAGGTTTTCGCTGTGAAAAAACCAATTTTCACGGGTGCCGGTGTTGCTATTGTAACACCCTTTAAAGGCGAGGATTTAAAAATTAATTTCCCACTTTTTGAGGAGATAATCGAAAACCAGATTCAAAACGGAACAGATGCAATTGTTGTTTGCGGTACAACGGGCGAAAAGTCCACACTTGTTTATGATGAACATGTTGAGGCAATCCGCACCGCTGTAAGGGTTGCTAACGGCAGAATTCCCGTTATTGCGGGAACCGGTAGTAATGATACTGTTCACGCTGTCAAACTTTCAAATGACGCTGAAAAGTGTGGTGTTGACGGACTTTTAATGGTAACACCGTACTACAACAAAGCTTCTCAAGATGGTCTTATAGAGTCTTACACATTTATTGAAAAACGAGTTTCAACTCCAATTATTCTTTATAATGTACCTTCAAGAACAGGTGTCAACATTAAACCTGAAACTTATTTTGAACTTTCAAAGCTCCCGCTTATAAACGGTGCAAAAGAGGCTAGTGGTGATATTTCTGCTTTTGCAAAAACAATTGCCCTTTGTGGAGATAACCTCAATTTCTATTCCGGTAACGATGACCAGATTACAGTTTTCACCGCATTAGGTGCTAAGGGTGTAATTTCCGTTCTTTCAAATATTGCACCTAAGCTTACACACGATATAGCAATGCTGGGGATTGAGGGTAAAACTAAGGAAAGTGCAAAATTACAGTTAGAGTATATTGATTTATGTAATGCACTATTCTGTGACGTTAATCCTATACCTGTTAAGGCTGCAATGTGTATGATGGGTATGGATGTGGGCAGATGCAGAATGCCACTTTCCCCACTCAACGAATCAAATGAGAAACTTTTGAAATCCGTTTTGAGAAAACATAATTTAATCTGAAATGGCGGGACGGTCAACACCGTCCCCTACTATTAAATAAAGGATGTTTAACCTATGACAAGAATACTTTTAAGTGGTTGCTGTGGCAAAATGGGAAGAAATGTTATATCTGTTATTAATTCCCGTAAAGATTGTGAAATTGTCGCAGGAATTGATATAATTGACGATAACACTATTGGCTTCCCTGTTTTTCAGAATTACAGTGAAGTAGATGTTAAAGCTGATGTTATAATAGACTTTTCAAACCCTGCTTTGCTTTCAGATATGCTCAGCTTTGCAAAAAAAACAAATACTGCAGTGGTTCTGGCTACAACTGGCCTTTCTGATGTTCAAATTAATGAGGTTGAAAAAGCATCCGAAGAGATAGCCGTTTTCTTTTCATATAATATGTCATTAGGTGTCAGCCTTCTTTGTGAACTTTCAAAAACCGCGGCCAAAATCCTTGGCACTGATTTCGATGTTGAAATTGTTGAAGCTCACCATAACCAGAAAATTGATGCACCAAGTGGTACGGCTATCATGCTTGGTAATGCAATTAAAGAAATGATGCCCGATGCATATTTTGAATATGACAGACATTCAAAGAGAGAAAAACGTCATACCAACGAAATCGGCATTCATTCAATCCGTGGTGGCACAATTGTTGGTGAACACGAAGTAATTTTTGCGGGAAACGATGAAATTGTTAAACTTTCACACAGTGCCCGTTCAAAAGCAATTTTTGCTCAAGGTGCAGTTAATGCTGCTGCTTTTCTTAACGGAAAAGAATGTGGTATTTATAATATGTCCGACCTTGTTAATGAGTGATTAAATTTTTTCAGGAGTATTGTAGAAAATAACCTACAATACTCTTTTTAAAATAAAATTATTATTTCAACTATTGAATTTTTTTTAATGTTGTGGTATTATAGTGCAAATGCGTTGAGCAAGAGAGTAGAAGATTATTTATGTTGCAGAGAGATGTGCCATGGCTGTAAGCACATTACAGAGGTTTTCTTTGAAGTTCACTTGTGAGCAGCGTAGCTGAATCTTTTAGTAGGCTACGACGGTTGTAACCGTTACATTACAGACGAGTGTTTGCTCTGATGCAAAAATTAAGGGTGGTACCGCGGAGATTGTCTTCGTCCCTTTGTGGGATGAGGGCGTTATTTTTTTTTTGCTTTTGCAAAAAAAAATAACGAAGAGGTAATAGTGAAAAGTTAAAAGTTTTGTGGAATCTTCGCTTCCAAATATTATAATGCTACCCTACCTCAATTAGTTTTTATTTTTTAGTAATACATTTTGAAAGGATGAAAAAAATGCTTCAAAAAGCACAACAGTTGAAAGAGCAATTCAGCGAAAAGGTTGCTGCAACAACAGTTCCTGCAGAGCTTGAACAATTGCGTATCGAATTTTTAGGCAAAAAGGGTCCGATTTCTTCTTTAATGGGTGAGCTTCGTAATATTCCCAATGAACAGAAAAAAGAAGCCGGACAGATTATCAATGAAGTTAAACAGTTCATTGAATCTACTATTACCGAAAAGAAAGCTGAACTTGTTAAACTTGAGGAAGAGCGTCTTATCAACAGCGCAGAAGATTATGATGTTACCTTCCCTGTTTCAGAAAATACAGGCTCATATCACCCCATTACCTTGGTTCAACGTGAGGTTGAGGAAATTTTCGCAGGTATGGGCTTTTCCATTGAAGACTATGACGAAATTGTTGACGATTATCACTGCTTCGAGGCACTTAACATTCCCAAACATCACCCCGCTCGTGATATGCAGGACACATACTATTTAAGTACAAATCAATTACTTAAAACACACACTTCTGCAGCA
>JAZSBI010000199.1:0-4661 GCA_045602345.1 Acutalibacteraceae bacterium
ACTATAAAAGTCACAACTTAAAAATAACTGACAATAATAAAACAGTTTTAGCTGCTGCTTAATGGCGGCTCATCCTGACTGAATTTACCGCGCTTCGGTTAAGGGTGTCATTTTAGCGGTGAACCGGCACAAGTGAGAGCCTTGTAGCTTGTACGGATTTAAAGGGCTACCCTTAATTCCAGCCTGTTTATCGGCGGGTTTAAAGGGGAAATTCAAAAGATAAACTACGCTCGTAGAAGGTTTGGGGAATGGGTCTTCGGACGCGAGTTCGAATCTCGCCATCTCCACCATGAAAACACCCTCATTGTGATACAATGAGGGTGTTTTCAATGATATCCGTTCCTTGCGAAACGGAAGATATATCTTCGATATGATATCCACCTTCGGTGGATGATATATTCCTGCTGCATATGAAGGAACGGATATTATATCATGCTTGCGTAGCAAGTATATCATACGGCAACGCCGTATAACATATCGCACCAGCGATATATCATTTCAAATCGTTAAAAGACTGATAATCGTTAAATCATAACCATAATCGTTGATTTATTGGTGTAATCGTTGAATTGTAGCCAATAATCGTTAAAATATTGAAAATCAAACTTGTTGTTGATATAATATAAATATAAGGAGGTAAGGATATGAAAAAGCTTGGATTGCTTTCATTAACACTAACTCTGCTTCTTAGCTTATGTGGATGCTCTTATCAAGACCCGGTACTTGCCGCGCTGCCCGATTATAAAACTAAGGTATTTTACACTTCTGGCGGTTTTCAAGATTTTACTGATTATGCAAAGTATATTTATGAATCCGTTACGGCTCAAGATCTAAAGGAGTCAAAATTTTTTGCAGAAACGACTGCTGATGATGTTGGGAAAATTCTACTATATATCGATAACTTTGAAGATTGGGTTGAAACGATCGGTGAAGAACTAAAAGATAATTACGATTTTGACAAAAACATTGTGTCCGAGGGAGATTTCTTCTACATCGAAACAAAAGATGGGGAACCGATTGGGCAAGGAACATACGATAAGTTTGATAATTATTCTGTTTACTATTTTGACATTGACACACAGACTTTATACTATTTCCATAACAATATTTAATACTGCACCCCCTGACTTAAAATGCACCCCCTAAAATGACTTTGCACCCCCTAACCTCAAAAGGGGGTGCATTTGTATCAAAATTAGGGTTAGTCTTCAAAGAAAATGGGGAGCGAACCCATAGTCCATCTCGTGCGGTTCTCTTTGGCGGAGCACGAGGGACATACAACCGGGGTAATTTGCAAAGCAAATGCGAGGGGCTTACCCCCTCGATCCCCACCGTCTCCACCAGAAAAAGCACTTGCAAAACCAAGTGCTTTTTTAATGAAATTCGCCTTACGGCGAGTGAAATATTCTTTGTAATATGAAACAGCTTCGCGTATGAAATTTCAGGCAAGAGGTAATGATGAATTACGAAGATGTGAGTAGTACCCTTACGGCAAATAAAGCGATTCGCACATACGGAGTTCATCCGGTTATGCACATCACACCGCCAATGGCGATACATCATTGAAAAATTAAAGCAACAGTGGTATAATATCAACAATTCAAAATGAGGTGTTTTATATGGGTATTTTAGGTGTTATACTTTCTAATATGAAGAATATGAAAAAGGCAAAGAAAATCAGAGCAATGAGCAAAGAAGAACTTCTTGCTTTAACTGACGAAGAGTTCTTTGATGCCATTGAATGTGTTTGCGAGGATGCGGTTTTTGATATTAATGCCCCCGGCATCAACGAAGAGCAAAAATTGGTTTACTCACTTAATAGATTTGAAGCCGAAGTTAATAATGGTGGCTTATGTCAATTCTTTGTAAATTCAAGTAGTGAATGTGCACCATATATCAGCAAAGCCCTTGAGTTAATCGGTGCGAGTGAAACAAAAACTGCTTTTGATAAATTTATTTTCGACAACAACATTAATGTTAACGATTTATCGTCCTTTAAAATTTCTGAAATTGACGAATATGAATACCAGACTCAAAGATACGATTTTGATAGCTTCGATAATAATTTTTACGAGGACGAAAATTTCCACAAAAAAATAGTTGATTATGCCAGAAAAAACATCGAGTCGTTAATGAAATAACTATATCGCGAGGGATTATTATGAAAAATTATGATATTGCCGCTTTTGTCTGGCCATCTTATACAGGAGATGAACCAAGAACACGAATTTTCTGGCCCGACGGAATAGGCGAATGGCAGACCGTCAAGGCTATGACCGATAAAGGTTATGAGGGCTGCCGTTGGCCTCGCATACCCACTTGGGGTTATGTAAATGAGGCTGACCCATCCGTTATGGAAATGCAGATTGATTGTGCTGTTTCTCACGGAGTAAATGTTTTTATTTATGACTGGTATTGGTACGATAACCGCCCATTCCTTGAAAACTGCCTTAATGACGGTTTCTTGAAAGCAAAAAATAATACAGATATGAAATTTTGCCTTATGTGGGCAAACCACAACGCTAATCATTTATGGGACAAACGCAATTCCGATAAAGACCTTGAAACTGTTATCTGGAGTGGTGTTGTTACCCCCAAAATATTCTCCGAAATATGCGACAGAACTATTGAAAAGTATTTTTCAAAGGAAAACTATTACTGCATTGATGGTTGCCCTGTTTATATAATTTTTGATATTGATAATTTCATCCGTTCCTTCGGTACAAGTGATGAATGTAAAAAAGCTATTGAAAAATTCCGCCAAAAAACAATTGCAGCAGGTTTTAAAGGACTTCATCTGCAATTTGTTCATTGGAGAAATCGTGTTTTCAACTGGCTTGATGATGCAGACCCTCAAAAAGGCATTACCTCTGCCGAAATGTACGATTTTCTCGGTGCAGACTCCGTAACAAGCTACAACTGGGGTTGTTCCACAGATTTTGACGGAGATTTTACAGAGGTTACCGACAGTTACATCAGTGCAATAACAGAAGAAACCAAAAAGCTCAACATCCCCTTTTACCCCAATATTTCCGTAGGCTGGGACAACAATGTAAGATTCAATAATTTTGTACCCGGAGTGGTTGTAAACAACACTCCCGAAAACTTTAAAACAGCTTGTAAAAAAATAAAAGAATTTGCAGATAAATCAATGGAAAAGCTCGTTATGAAAGCTCCATTTATAACCGTAAACAGTTGGAATGAATGGACGGAAACCAGTTACCTTCAGCCCGATGACCTTTATGGTTATGGTTACCTTGAAGCAATTAAAGATGTTTTCACAGAGAATTGATTATGGATAATACAATTGTTTTAAAAGATATTCCATACGGAAGCCACGAAAGACAGAAAGTAGATATTTTTATTCCCCAAAATATGAAATGCAATTCAGGAATTATACTTTTTATTCACGGTGGCGGATGGGTTCAGGGTGATAAATCCGGACACTACCACGATATTGATTTTTTCAGCAAAACAGGTTATATCTGTGCCACAATGAACTATCGTTATGTTTCAGAAAATATAAGTGTTTATGATGAACTTGACGATATAACTGAGGCTCTTAAAGCCATAAAAACCACCTCTGCAAAACACGGATTTAATATAGAAAAAACAATCTTTTCAGGCGGTTCTGCAGGGTCACACCTTGCCCTTCTTTACGCTTATACAAAAACAGAACAAGCCACCATAACCCCTGTTGCTGCTTGTGTTTACTGTCCCCCTGTTGACTGCTCAAAGCCCGATTTTTTAGTTGGTATTTCAGGCAAATTCGAAGACTGGAAATACGGTGTACTTTCCAAATGTTGCGGTCTTGAAATCAATAAAGCGAATTTACTGAAAGCCGAACAACAAGAGGCCTTGAAAAAGATTTCCCCACAAGAATACGTTTCAGAAAACTGCGTTCCCACTGCTATTTTTCACGGAAGAATTGATGAACTTATTCCATTTTCACATATAGAAACTTTCATAAACACATTAAACGAAAAAGGGGTAAGAAATGATTTGTTAATCTACGAAAATTCCAATCACGCCCTTGACAAAGACCCCGAAACTGCGTCGAAAACAAGAATCGTTATTGAAGATTATGCTAAAAAATATTTTTAAGGTAAAACTCCCCAAAGAAAAATTTGTGCGGAGTTCCCTTTGATAAAAAAGTTCTTGACAATCCCACCTTCAATATGTATAATATCTCTTGCTTGATTAAAGGCGTGCTGATATAGCTCAGGTGGTAGAGTGCATCCTTGGTAAGGATGAGGTCACCGGTTCGAATCCGGTTATCAGCTCCAAAAATTCCGTGCACGAAAGTGTACGGAATTTTTACTTTTTCACCACAAAAACTACTGTATATTTGTGATATAAGCATATAAACAATTTTATAGAAAATATTTACAAAATTTTTTTTTGTGTTATAATTTATCTGTATAAATTTACATTCTTGAAAGGAATGGTAGTAATGAAAAAGTCAAACAAAGTTATCGCTTTGATTCTTTCGGTTATTATGTTGGTAGGCTGTTTCTGTCCAACTGCTTTCGCTGTTGACGAAGCTTACACACCCTCCATTGTAATCCCCGGTATTTTCCAGAGCGAAACAAAGTACTATGAAGATGGCAAAGCAACAAATGCTGAGCCCCCCTTCTTTATGGGTTCAACCATTGAAATTG
>JAZSBI010000200.1:0-16261 GCA_045602345.1 Acutalibacteraceae bacterium
TCATAAAGTGGCACAACCCCTTTAAGCTTTTCTGCCATCGGCTCACCCTGCCCCTGGCACACCAAATCATCATCTGCCCAGCAAATAAAGGTTGAACACCAATTTTCGTTTACAAAGCTTGCAGGTGAAATATATTCGTAATCAGGGAAATCTTTTATATTTGAAAAATCGTTTTTGAAATCAAATTTAAGAAGTGTTCTTGCTGTGGTAGGAATAACACCCATAAGTGATGTCCCCTTCATAAGCACCTCTAAATCATAAATACCGCACATAAGCATAAGACCTTTAAGGTCAACGGAAACCTTGTCACAACCGATAACATCACAAAGCATTTCGTTATATTTAATTGCTGCAAGGTATGCTGCAATATAGCCACCTGCAGAATCTCCTGTAAGGACAACATTTTCTAAATCAATATTATATTTTTCGGAAAGTGCAAGAACGGAATTCAAGGAAGCAACACAATCCCTCATAAGACCTTTATAATCCACATCAGGTGGCATACGGTAATTGGGACAGAAAACAAAATACCCCTCATTTGCGTAGTATTCGCAAATGGAAATCCTGTATTTTTTATCTCCTGCCAAAAAGGCACCACCGTGATAATAAACTATAATAGGATGTTTTTTGCCGTCATTAAGAATATCGGGTATGTAATAAAAATCCCCTGTATTCATTTTTTCACTGCCATAGGCAATATCTCTGACAGAAATAACATTTTCAAAATGCATGTTGTTTTGCAATGGATCGCCTATAATATCTACCGCTTTAAAAACAAATTGTGCTTTATTCACACAAAAATCCCCCTGTCAGGCAACCTTTTAACCTTGTACAATTAAAATCATTACCTAATATTTTCCATATTATCCATATTTTATATTTTATTACAAGTAATAAAAAAACACAAGGTACAGTTTGCACAAAACCATACCTTGTGATTTGTTAAGTTTCAAATTACCATATACCAACAGACAGTAATAAATATAATTAAAACTTATCACCGTCAATATCAAACTTATCAGTTGCAGCAACAATATTTCCCATAGCATCGCCACACCATGGGCAAGTCAATTCGGTTTCACCATTCCAGCAAGATATTTTCTGACAGTTACCGCATTGAACAAAACTCAAAGAGCCACAGTAAGGGCAACCCGGGTATTCCTCGGTGCAATAAAGGTTACCGTTAACTCTGTTTCTGTCATACCCCTCACTTTTAGCATACCGGGGTTTGACTTTAAATGCCCATGTACGCCACCAATCGCCGTCCTCCATTTTCTGAACACGGACACCATAAGGCTGATTGGTTTTACCACATTTAAACAATAAAATATTAACGTCCATTTCTACACTCCTGTTTTTATTTGTAGAAAACTATACAAAAAGCTCCATCTTCATTAAAAGACGGAGCTTTTAAGTCATTTAAACAATGCTGCAAACCAAGCACATAAAAGCTTAACCCTTCAAGTCATTAAGTCTTTTAATTGCATCGTCCCGTCTTTGTACCAAATCGTCATATTTTTCTTTAAAAGGTAGATATTCCTTTTCTGCAGTTTCTTTTTCCTTAGCTGCTGTACGCAAATTTGCCTCTGCAATTTCAAGTTCTTTGCTTTTTTCTTCATAGTGTTTCTTCAATACAGAAAGTTCATTCTGGGGAAGAATCAATTTTCTTAAAAGCTCTACCACTTTCTTTTCATCGGTTGGTGCTTGTGCCAAGCCCTGTTCGTGGGCAGAAATCATTTCTGCGAACTGTTTGCAAAAGGCAGATAAGTCACGGCACTCTGTCTGTGCACGTTCATATGCAGAATTTGCTTTTTTGTACCTATTGGAAAGATATTCGAATTTGCCGCCTTCTTCAATTGATTTAACCTTGCTTACTAAAACTGCAACCTGATCTTCTAAATCAACCAGGCTATTTCTTTCTGCAAACACATCTAAAAAGCCTTTTACACGTTCAACATCAATAATGCCACTTATGGTAATATCGTCAGCACTACCGTTTGCACTAAGCTCATTCAATTCGTCAATAAGACCTTTTTCAAATTCCTCAACGCCGGTTTCACAAGCGGAGCGAAGAAGATCACGGTAATAAGCGTGTGTTTTTTCCATAGAGCTGGGGAAGCTGTCCTCAACACCATCAGTTCCGGCAACACAAGCAATTACAGGATTTTCTTTCAGGTTAATTATGTGGTAACGGCAGCTTTGGGCAGCATCAGTATCACAAAGAGAGGTAGTAACCGTGCTGAAGCATCTGTCATCCCACGGGATGGGCTGCGATACTTCACCATTGCAATCAAAAACATCACATCTGCCGTCACCTTGCTGAAGAAGCAGCAGATAGCTTTCGGTCTGTAAGCCCACAATTAATGTGGTACCATACATTCTTTCAGTTCTGATACCCCTGGTATATTCATCGATATATTTTGATTCAGCCTTTTTACATTCATCCTCAGTAAGTGGATTTTGTTCAAGCTCTTCGCTGACTGCATTTGCCCATTTACCGACAATTGTTGTAATTAACCTTTCAACAAGGTCTTTCGCTTCCAATTTATCAAACAGTTTTTCTTCCCAGCCCTGCTCTTTTATTGTACGGGCAAAGGAGGTAAGCTCTTCTGAAGCAATACGGCAAGCATACTCAGAGCCGATATGGCTTCTTAAGCAGTTGGAATCACCATGACCATCAGCTACGGCAAAAATTTTAATGCCGTCCTCTTCAACCTTAATACCTGAATCTTCACACGGGGTACCCTTTCTTATATGGCTTGCACCACGCACTGAATTGCAAAACAATTCATATGTCACTATAAGTACACCTCCTTAAAGGGTTGGGATGCGGTTAATTCCAATCGTCATCGTCATCGGAGCCCCAGGTATCGGTATCAGTATCTGTAACTGTAACAGGAGCCGGACTTGACTCAACTACTGTTTCCAAGCCATCAATATTGTTAGAAGCATTTTCAAGAATTGCTGCACCGTTTGCTTCGTCCCCTGCCATTCTGGACTGGCCTGCAAGCATAGATGCAGAAACAGAAACAGCAACAATCAAGCTTTTAAGAGCTTCAAGGTCATTTGCCTTGATAACAGCTTCTTTGTTGCCAACCAATTTCTCAAGAACACCGATATCTGCATCATCACCAATTGCAATAGCAATTTTTCTTGCTTTTGCAATCCACTTGTTTTTAGTATTAGCATTATTAAGAGCTTTTTCCCAATCATCAGTGGGGCCACCGTCACTCATAAAGATAATAACGGGAAGAGAAAAGCCTGTTTCACTTACAAGGAAACCACCATTTCTGCTAAGTTTGGATTCAAGCTCGTTAAGTGCTGCACCAAGGTCTGTAACACCTTTAGCCTCAACATCATTCCAGAAAAAGTCTTCAAGGGAAACAAAGCCGCTCTTTGTCACCCACTGAGCTCCTGAAGAAAACTTAAGTGCACCAATTTTGATTTCTGCATCTGCAAGTTCATCTGCTTTTTCCTTTAAAACGCCTTCGCATTCGTGCATAGCTTCGTTAACTGTTGAAATTCTATCACCGCTCATACTTCCGGATGTATCAATAACATAAATAATAGGAAGCACCTTTTTTGCGATTTCACCTTTAATTTCTGGCATAATAATATCCTCCTCTGATTAATTTAACTCAATAATTTTATCATAAACCTCAATTTTAATTCCCGGTTTAAAGGGAACAACATCCTGAGGCTGAACTTGTTTTTGTTTGCCGCTTGGTGTAGTAGCATTAAGAATGTTAGATGTCATATTCTGAATACCAAGTGTACCATCGGCTTTTGCTACAACACGTGCAATAGGTGTTAATGCATCCTCCGGATTACATGTGCCCAACTGGCATCTGTACACACGTGAGCCTTTAGCTGCAGTAATTGCATAATCGGCAAACTTAATGGTATTGTTAACAACAACGGGTTTACCGCAAGCATCACATTTGGTTGTAGCCGCATTCTGAATAAACACTTCGTTACCGCAAGAGCATTTTACAATATCACTTCTGAAACGAACAAGCACCTTTAACCATTCAAGCTCTCTGAGACGTCTGCCGGGCTCTGTCAATGCCTGTTGACTGAAAGCCTTAAGGAATTCATCCTTAAGATACTGTGGCATATAGCTCCAACGCTCTATAACCCCTGTGTGAATACCCTTTGCAGGTGCATTATCGTTATTATTGGGGTCGTAAATAAACAATGGGTCGCTACCATAAAGCTTTTCCGCAATCTGGTCGGTCATACAGGGTACCAACCAACGCTTACCTTCAAGAGGATGGCTAAGGAAGAGAATCAGGAACAGAATAGCTGAAAGTGAATATCTGTCTGACTGGGTGTTGGGAAGCACCTCACCCTTTCCTACAACAATTTCGGGAGCCATATAACGAGGCTTACCAAGAATACCTGTATTGGTGCCGTTAGGTGCAACGTTGTCGTTGTCACAAATAAGCACATCACCTGATTTAGGTTCAATAAAGAAGTTACCATCATTCAAGTCCTGATAGCTGTAGCCGTTATTGTGAAGAATACGGAAAGCCTTTACAATACGTATGCAAGCTTCAGTTGCTGCCTTAAAGGATGAGAAATTATATTTTGAAGAGGCAAGAATTTTGCTGAGTTCATAATAGCCATCGGGTCTAAGGTCCATTATGTAGCCAAAAGAACCTTCTGTTCTTTCAGTAACGGCATCGGGCCACAAAAAAGCTTTATCGGGTGAACCCTTTTCCGCATTACGTTTAAGGTTTTCGTAAAAAGCGTTAGCATCTCTCAACGCCTGGGGCTTGTACCACTTGAGAGCTTTTTGCTTTCCGCCATACTCTACAATATAAACATCACCCTGACCACCACTGGCAAGATATTTTACTATTTTAATAGGTGCACCGAAATCAGTTTTTATTACCTTTCCCGGATTAAATTGTGCCATAGTAAAAACAACCTTTCTTTTTTATAATCAATACAGGAATTTTAAATCTGTATTATTAAGAACTATCATATTATTTATTACAAAGCTTACGCGGTATATTTTCGCAACTTGAGTAATACCACCACAAAAGCATATAATCCGCCTATTTTCTACCATTTTATAATAATCATATAAAAAAAACAAGGGACAGTCTTACCAAAACTGTCCCTTGAAATTTGTTAATAAATTATGACTTACATATCCTTGTAAAGCTTAAGAACAATAAGTGCTGCTCTGGGGTCTGCAAGGTCAAAGAAGCAGTCAATTGCATAAGACTGTTCAACATAAACCTCATCCATCAAAGCGTAAAGCTGAATACCAAAGGTAATCCACGCATTATCGTCCTCATTATCGAAATAATAGGGTAAATCGTCCCAGTCGCCACCTGTGTTTTTAACATCAACAAAGCCGCCACCTGTGCAGATGGTTACAGGTGTAAAGCCGAGAGCTGCACCGGTAAATGCAAAGTTTACGTTACCGAGAATTTCAAAGTCCATAACCACGCCGTATACAATGAACTTACCATTGTATGTTTCCCAATCGGGATGGTTTGCAGGGCGTTTATAATCCCATACACCATGGTCTTTAACAGCATTATAAAACTCTACCTGACCAAAGCCGGGCATTGTTTTCCATTCCTGGGCAATTTTTAGGTTTTCATCAAGAAGTGCCTGATACTCTTCTGTTAAGTCGGGTAACTCAGGGTAATTTTCAGGATGATTGTAGATGTCTGCATCTGCACCCTCACCCTTCATATGCTTGAAATTCTCCTGATAGAAAGCATAAAGCTCTTCCTCCGGAACTTCTTTGATATCGCTGACTGTAACGAAGTTTTTAAGATCAATATCATTAGTATTTACATCTTTAAGATTAGGAATTGTAGTTGTAAGAGATGTTAACCACATAAAAAGTGCAATAAGTGCTGCAATAAAATTTGTCATATTTTCCCCTCCTATAATGCTGTTAATTATATATTAACATGCAGGCTTTGTCAATGTATATTTTGCACTCTGCACTTTGCACTTTGCACTTTAATTTGTCATTTTCTCAATATCTTTTTTCAGCTTGAGTATAATCCTTTTTTCAAGCCTTGAAATATAGCTTTGGGAAATGCCCAGAATATCTGCCACTTCTTTTTGTGTATGCTCCTTTTTGCCATCCATTCCAAAACGCATATTCATAATAAGTCGCTCCCGTGGGGACAGGGTTTTCATACAGTATTTAAGTACCCGTCTTTCATCCTCCTGCTCAATATTATCGTTAATTTCCAAGCCATCCGTCCCCAAAACATCTGAAAGCAGAAGCTCATTTCCGTCCCAGTCCACATTAAGGGGTTCATCCAATGAGATATCAAGCCTTTGCTGATTAACTTTACGCAGATACATTAAAATTTCATTTTCTATACAACGGGATGCATAGGTGGCAAGTTTAATGTTTTTATCGGGTCTGAAGGTATTTACACCCTTTATTAAACCAATTGTGCCTATGGAAATTAAATCCTCAATATTAACTCCGGAATTTTCAAACTTTTTGGCTATATACACAACCAGTCGCAAATTATGCTCCACAAGCCTGTCACGGGCTCTAGTATCACCATTTGCATTGTCCTCAGTTAATTTTTCTTCTTCCTCCTTTGACAATGGTGGCGGCAAGGTCTGGGGACTGTTTATGTAGTAGACAGTATTGAAGCCCATTTTTCCCAACAAAGTAGCCTTCAGCATTTTAAGTTTATAAATAAGTTTTTTCATCACGTTTCTCCTCTTTCCCGTTTTCCAAAATATTAATGTTTACAAGACCCTTATACTCTCCCGAAGAGAGGGCTTTATTTACTACGCCCACTGTGCAGAAATCCGTTTTGTAAACACCTTTTTTTGTGGTAATTCTCACATAATCAGGTGTAAATGAGGGCAAAAGACTTTCCCCGTTTACACCACTGCAAGGCACAAGACGGATTTTTTTCACAAGACTTTTTGGAATATTATTGTAATCCTGATTTTTAAAAAACAGCATTTCCTCTCTTTCAAAAATGGGAGCTACTGACGAAAGCTCTGCTACAATAACAGGTCTTCCGCTTAAGCCGTCACGCAGAGAATTACCCGTATCGACAATGGCAGGTAAAGTCACACTCAGATTGTTGTATGTAATTTCCAAAAGGCATTTACTGTCCTTCAGGCTGTGTCGGGTAAGAAGATAATCACCAATTAAAAACACCCCATAAACAACAAGCACACAACCTACAAGATATGTAATGCTCATATCAAAATAAACAACACCGTTATAATAGAGTATGTTTTCAGGCTTCAGCGTTATCTGCAAGGCATACACGCCACCACCAAAAATAAAGCTGACCAGAAAGAAACCGGTATACGCTTTAAGAAAGACTTTAACATTCCGTGGCAGAAACGCAATCGCCACAATTACCCCTGCACAAAAAAGCTTATAGATTAAGGAAAGAACAATATTAATATCTTCCCAGAAGATTATCAAAGCACTTGCTCCACCAACAAAACACCCTATAACCATAGCCCATTTATTAGTTGGGATTTTCAAGAAAATACGGACTGCTACAAGCAGAATATAGGTAAGAAGCACATTAAGCGCCACAAGAACATCTGCATAAATTACCAACACCTCACCCCCGTTAACATTGATTATACCCTTAAACAAACAAAACTTTTGTCGGGAAAGGTCGGCACAAAAACTTTTCATTGACAACCGACAAGATTAATTTTACAATTATAAAAGAGGTGACTCATATGAAGGTTTATAAAAATTGTAAGGTTATTTTTCCGCAAAAAATCCGTGACTGTATTGTGTTGACGGATGAAGGGAAAATAATTGATATTGTTGACAGATACGAGGAAAAAGAAACAGACATTGTAACCGACTGTGGTGGGCTTTTCCTTTCCCCGGGTTTTATTGATGCCCATGTTCACGGTGGCGGTAACAAAAGTGCTATGAGCGAAAACAGTGAAGACATTATTAAAATGGCAGAGGCTCATTTAAAATGCGGCACAACATCAATCGCCCCCACTACACTTGCCGCACCCATTGAGCAATTGAAAAAGGTTGTGCTTTCCATAAAAAAAGCAAGTGAAGACAGCAAAAATGCCAATATTCTTGGTGTTCACCTTGAAGGTCCGTACCTTAACCTGAAATACAAGGGTGCTCAAAGTCCCGAAAATATTCTTAACCCACAAAAGAATCCACCCGAGGAATTGCTTGATTTATGGAACAAAATTCTCATTATGGGTGCCGCACCCGAGGTAGAGGGTGGTTTTGAGTTAGGTGACAAGCTAAAAAAACGTGGTATTGTGGCTTCTGTTGCCCATTCCGCCGCAAGTTTTGAGCAGGTAGAAGCTGCTGTAAAGCACGGCTACAGCGATATTACCCACATTTACAACGCTTGTACTTCCTGTTTTAAAACAGGGGTTTTCAGAACTGCAGGTGTTGTGGAAGCAGGGCTTGTGCTTGATGAAATCACCACACAGACTATCGCCGATTTAAGACATCTTCCTAAAGGTGTTCTTCAGCTAATTTATAAATCCAAGGGTGATGAGAAAATGTACCTTATTACCGACGGACTTGAATTTTCCGCAAGTGACATAAAAGAAAATACCGTTTACACACAGGAAAACGGTATGAGTGTTATTTATGAAGATAATGTTATGAAGCTTTCCGACAGGTCTGCACTGGCAGGAAGTGCAAGTGTGCTTTCGGACTGTGTAAGAAATATGTATAAAACTGTGGGTGCCCCACTTTACAGTGCAGTAAGGATGGCAAGTCTTACCCCTGCAGAGGTACTTGGCTATTCACACACAAAGGGAAAAATAGAAAAAGGCTACGATGCAGATTTAATTTTATTTGATGATGACGTAAATATTAAATCCGTTGTGACAAATGGAAATAAAATATTTTAAAAAGGGACCCAATAGCGTCCTTTTTCAGATACTGGATTCCGGTCGCCAGCCACCAGCCACCAGAATATAAAAGTATTGCGAAGCCCACTTTGCGTTTTGCATTCCGTACTCGTCACTAAAAAAACCACTCCCGCAGGAGTGGCTTTTTTTCATATTCCGTATGCACTTTTTAAAGCTGCTCTTGTACCTGAGCCAACAAGCCCGTCAACACCAAGGTTTTTATCTGTCTGGAATTGTTGCACTGCAGCAAGGGTTGTTGGGCCAAACGAGCCATCAATATCGCTTTGTTTGAGATAATCCAATTTATAAAGATACCATTGCAGCCACCTTACAGCATCGCCGCTGTCACCTTGACGAAGGGTAACTGTTGGTTCTGTGTAGGGGCATTGCTCTTTTTCAGGTTCCTCAGTCTGAGGCGGGTCATCTGTACCGCCTGTATATGTACCGATTTTTATGTAATCCTTATGGCCGTAACCCACAATTGTTTCACCATTAAACTGAAGGCTAACCTTGTACCAATCCCCTGTTGAGCCGAGAATGGTCAAGGGGAATCCGTGGGAAACCTGCACCAACACAGTGGCGGAGGTACTTGCTGAGGCTCTTATATTGAGATAGCCCTCGGAAATATTCACATAGCCTTTTTTGGTGGTGGACTCACCGCTTGTTGTAACCGATAAAACAGAGGAATAATCCGAATAGAAGGTACGGCTGCTTGTTTCCTCATAGGCTCTGATTTTGTATTTGTAAGCCGTTCCGCCATCCACAGTTGAATCCGTATAGGTAGTTCCTGTAGTTGAGCCGACTTTTTCGTAAGCACCCGTCAGGTCTTCATAGCGGTAAACAAGGTACCCCTTGCAGCCCGTACTTGTCCACTTGATTTTCACCGAACTCTCACTGCTTGAAACAAGGCTCAAGCCTGTTGGAGTTTGTGGCGTAACAGTAGCATAAAAAACAGAACTGAAGGCGGAATAAACGGTTTCCTCATCCTCATTAACAAAATAGGCTCTTACCTTGTACCTGGGGAAATCGCCCTTTGAAAGGCCGGTATCTGTATACTCGGTATTGGAGGTTGTTTTAACTTTTTCGTATTCCGCTGTATTTTCGTTATATTTATATACCTGATACTTTTCTGCACCATCAAGACTTGTCCAATTCAGGGTAACAGATGTAGAGGTATATTCGGGAACCGTTACAGTTGGCTTTGAGGCTTTGAAGAAATCCTCTTTTGTCATATCTGCACCGGGCATATTTTTGAAAACCGGAATTGAGAAAACCTTTTTTGTTTCAAGAATATTGGCAGAAACGTAGGCTTTATATGTTTTCTGTGATTCAAACGCCGCCGCTCTTATGTTAGCCATATATTCGTGAGAATAAAGATAATCCGATTCGGGGTTAACGTTGAATTTCTGCAAATAACCGGTATATTGGGTTTCGGAAAATGAATCGTAAATATACTGAGCACCATAGTAAATGGTCTTGTAGGGATTAGTCCATGGTCTGCCATAGGAAGTGTATGCTGAAACACTACTTTTTTTCACATAGCCGCTGTAGGTGGTACCACCTACAATAGTATTAACTCTGTAAAAATCACCACTTGTGCTGATATAGTAAAGGTCTGTGTTAGATGGTATTGTAACAACCTGCGTATCTGAAGTTGAGGCACTTTTATACATAACCGTACTGCCAACGGTTTTCATAAAGCCGTTTGCCCATTTCAGACCATCGCTGGCACCTGTATATGCACCAATATTGTAATAGTTATAGATACCGTTGTATGGTGAATTTTTACCGCTGGAGCCACCTGCAGAGGATGAAGTGGTTGAGCCAACCTCCTGAACTATTTTTGAAGCAAGGTAATATGCACTCATACCGCTGTCCTTAGCTGCTTTGAGAATAACATCGGAATATTTAACCGCAACACCATCTTCTTTATAGGTCTTTTCAGCACCAAGGGCATTCAGGTATGTGATGGTGGAATCATACATCCAGGTATTTTTAAGAATTGCTTCAACGCCTTCTTTTGTATGGCTGCTGTCATAAGCTGTGCTTTCAAACTGGAATATGTATTCTTCTGTAAGGAAATTCCTGGGGTCCATATAATATTTAACGGCTTCCTCAGATGCACTTACCCAACAGGGCGATTCCTGAATAACACCCTTACAGGAGCTGCAAGAGCATTTATAGGACGACTGAACAGTATTTTCTATAAGCTGTTTTTTGTGAGGGTCACGTTCCCCGTCAACACTCGCCTGCCAGTCAAGGCCTGTAACCATGGGAACAAATTCCCATTGAGGATGTTTTTTGTGAAGCTCAGAAAGATATTCTACATAGGATTTCGGAAAACCCTGTCGCAAAAGGCGTTCTTCGTAGCTTTCCAAATCCAGAGCATCCGCCATAATAAGCTCAACGTCTTCAATAGTAACAGCTCCGTCACCATTGACATCTGCAGTTTTTTTCTTTGATGAGGTAGGAATTTCCATTCCTGCGGCATATCTTAAAGCAAGACGTGCGTCATCAGAGGTGATTTTACCATCACCATTAACATCACCCAAAGCATTTGCCGCTTTACCTACGGGAACTATTAAATTAAGCGAAAAAACAACAAGCAACACAGCTACAAGTTTTAAACTTCTTTTCATAGAATCCTCTGTTCTTATAATTTGTCCTCACATGGACATATTAACCTATTATTTAATATCATTCTACCATATTCCCCAAGCTTTTTATTTCTTTTTTGGAAATTTCATTTACATTATCACCAAAGCAAAAGGAATAAGAAAACAGCGAAAAGCCTTGCCACACAGGCGTTTTTTGTATTTGTTCATATTGCCGTGACAAAATGTTTACATTTTCTGTCCATTCATTTTCACCTATACCGGCAAATGAATCGGGCATTCCGCACTTATATGGGGCAAGACCGCAAACCAGACTGACACTCCCCTTTTCACCCAAAGCACTCCACTGCTTAAAAACTCTGTCAAAGGGCATTTTTTCATTTTGGAACCCATAATAAATCTGTGGAATTATGTAATCTGCAAATCCCTCTTCACTACACCATTTTTCTACATCTGCATAATAAGTATTTTTACATTTTTCAATATCTGCCGAGGGACTGATACTGAATACAAGTTTTTTATTACAGGCTTTAACAAGGGTATAAACGGAGCTGATAAGGGCATTTACATTTTCCCGACGCCAGGAATCAACGGAAAGGCTCCCCCCACCTGCGGAGTATTCTTTATACAGGGCTTTATCGTTTATGTTATCACTTTGTGGGTAGAAATAATCGTCAAAATGAATCCCCTGCACCTGATATTTTCCCAATATTTCCCGAATTCCCGAAAGCACAAGCTTGCGACTTTCCTGATGGGCAGGGTTAAGAAAAATGCCCTTGTCGCATATTATGAGAGTATTTTTATCATTTTTATAAAGGCTTCTTGCAGGTGAATCCTTAGGGAGATTTTTAAACTCTTTGTCATAGGACACTCTGTAAGGATTAACCCAGCAATGGACCGAAATGCCGTTTTCCTTCCCCATTTCAATAAAAATTCCCAAGGGATCAAAAGGTGGATTCTCCTTATTTGTACATACGTATTATTATCCCGGAAAAATTTCTGATGAATAAAAGCTATCACAAAAGGCTCTGCACTGATAAAAAACCGTATTTATTTTATTTGCTTTTAAATTTTCAAAAACTATATCAATACTTTCTTTATATTCATTTTCGGTTTTACCTTTCACAAGTGAACCTATTTCCGAATATGTTAGCCATACGGCATACATTTTTTCGGTTTTTATTGTATCTTCACCTTGTTGCGTTCCCGAGGAAGCATCTGTTACTTTGTTACCTTTGGCTACTTCTTCACTTGTGATTTCTTCACGGGTGATATTATTTATTACAGAAATAATATCTTCTTTTTTATAGTCATCAGCTACTATTAAAATTGCACCAACCACAAGCAAAACCAAACAGATAATAACTATTTTTTTCATAAAACACCACCTTGTGATTAAGCTACCAGCCGACAGATGCCAGTCGCCGGTCGCAAGCCTCCAATATCTAAATGTATCGCGAAGCTTATCCCTCTTTTTTTACGAATGTAAAAAAGAGGGATAACCCTTGCTCTTTCTTTACCCCTTGCGAAGCTTCATTCCGCATTTCGCACTTTGCATTTTGCATTTTGCACTCAAAAAAAATCCGCCTGTATAAAATATACAGACGGTTAATTTTATTTATTCATATTTTATTCTATCAACAAAAAGTCATCCTCAAGAGTGTCTATTCCGTAGCCCTCATCCTTTAAAATATTTCTTGCTTTGCAAAGGGTTTTAACATTCCGGTCTAAAATTTTCTGCTCCTCATCACCCTTTTTACCATAATAAATGGTTATACATACAAGCATCACAAGATTGAACAGGAATTGGAAAATACATAAAACCTGCATAATATCACTATCAACAAAAATTGCTGTAAAGCCTTCTCGCAATGCAGTTATCTTATATTTGCCAACGGCATAGTTAAAGAACTTAAAGGTGTTATAGCAAAGGCTTATTAAAAAGGAAACAAGCTGCACAAGCATCAGCTTCATATTTCCAAAATCCCTTACAACATACCAAAGGGAAAGAGCACAAAAAACAAAGCCGTAGGACCCGACAGTTGCCAGCAGGCTCATTCCCAAACGTGCAACAACACCACCAACACTGTCAGCAGGAAGCGACATCACAGCCATTTCAGGAATTCTTTTCACGTAGCTGAAAAGAAAGCAGAAAAACAGAAGCAATTTAAAAAAGCCTAAAACTTTTTTACGCTTTCTGTCGTGATTACGTTTATGCCCAACAGCCTCACCATTAAAGGCAATATAGCCCATTACAAGAATAACGTAAAAGCAAAAGTTTGAAAAGCTTGAACCCCATCGGGCAATATTGGCATTTCCGCTGAAAGAACCTACCGCTATCAAGGTGTTTGCCAAAAGCATCATTCCTGCCAGAACCGACAGAATTTTAGCGGAATTTGATAAATAACTTGATTTTGCCATTGTAGCTCCTTTCATAAAATAAACATTATTTATTCAAAAAATTGGCGACACATTGTGCCGCCAATCTTGATTATTTTCACCTTATTAAAGGTCTTTTCCCTGAGAAGCAACTGATAACTGCTCTTTAGCAAGTTTTTCAATATCCTCTTTATTACCGGACATTGCAAGCTTACCTGCTTCTTCACGACGAGCAAGAAGCTCTGTGTACATACGCTCTCTCTTTTCACCACTAAGGTCGTAGAAGAGAATGGGAATAATACCAAGAAGACCTGTAACTGTGGGAATGATTGTAGCCATTGCGAAAAGACCAAACTTAGTATTATCAGTCTGTGCCTGCCCCTGAGTGTAAGAAGTGATATCGTAACCGATAAGTTTCTTAAGCTGAAGGGAAAGTGCAGAGTTTGCAATACTTGCAAGTTTCTTTGTAAGGTCACGGGCAACGGAGGTCATAGCCTCTGTACGGTAACCGTTCTTCCATTCACAGTAGTCCATGGATTCGTTGTACATTTCACTGGGAATAACTCGACGAACGCCCCAGAATACCATGTAAATAGCTTCCTTGATTGCCATAACAAAGAACATGGGCAATACTTTTTTGTAAATACCGTTATGCTTACCACCAATCATACCGATAAGGAATACAGGGATGTCAAGCAACGGCTGGCTCTTTGTACCAAGGAGATAGAGAGCCTTTGTAGAGAACTTTCTTCTGAACCAAGGAACAAGTGAGAATGAGAACGGGTTAATGATAGCACCGGGAATACCGGCAACCATTGTCATTGATGCGAAGTTAAGAACGTCAATGTAGTAGTCATTGATACTACCACCAACACTAAAGTTGGAAAGAGTTTCAGAAAGTGTAAGCAACAAGATGGGCTTGTTGTTAACAACTGATTTCAAGCTCTGTACGATACTGGGTGTTTCAACAGACTGAAGAACACGCTCTCGAGTCATAACACAGAATATAAGGGAAGCAACACCACTTACGATAGCGGTAAAGTTACCCATAAACATAAAGGTTGAGGTATATGAAAGGTTAATAACCTTGTTACCGATAAGGTCGATTAAAACGGTAAGAATCTGCTGAGGAAGCTTTTCGCCCAATAAACCCGAGAAGAACTCAGCGACGGTAATTAATCGTGTACGGTCAACAGGGTGCGGCGTTATGGTTGCCAACATACCTGTTTTTGCAATAGCACGGAAGGTACCTGCACCTTCACGTACAACAGCAAGAAGGAAATATGTAATGAACTTTGTCATGTCCCTTGCGCCTTTTCCCTTGAAGAACATGGGAAGAAGCCAATAGAAACAAGTACCCAATGTACCGGGAATACCCAAACCAACAAGATAAGGTTTGAATTTACCCCAACGAGTACGGGTCTTTTCAACGATTGCCGCTGTGAAGATATCGTTGATAACATCCCAGAAGCCGTTGAAAACACTAACGAATGTCTGGTAGTCAAGGTCGATTTGAAGAATACTTGTGATGAAACGGTCGTTAAAAGAGTCGATATTAAAGCTCTGGCACATATCATAAACAACATACCAGATTGTTTCTTTCATACCAACATATCTTCTGTTTTCATAGACGTACTCACGGGAAGCAGCGTCTATTTCCGGCGTTTCAACAACAGTGGTTTTTTCGTCTGCCAAAAGATACACCTCCGTAGATTTTGTGGTAAAGCACAATGACATACTTTAACACACTACTAATAGTGAAAGTATAACACAAGTAATTCCTTTTTTCAACCTATTATGTGATTTTCGTGGTTGTAATAAATATCAAAATAAGGCAGATTTTGTTGTGCAAAATGACAAACACGGATATTAACCCTACACTTAACACTTAAATCACAATGTACCTTTCCTGTAAAAAATCAAAGCAACAATATACAGTATTTTTCACAGTTTTTTCAGTGGGTCTTTTTGAATAATTACTTGCTTTTTATTGACAAAGGTGTGAATATGATATATAGTATTATGTATATTTATGCAGGTGTAAACTCGCGTTATTGTTGTGGGGGAGATATATAATGAACGTTCTTATTGAATGGTGGGAAGAATTAGCAGCCACCTTTGCAAAGTGTTTTATAAGAGAAGACAGATATATGCTATTGCTCGATGGTATAGGAGTTACCATTAAAATATCTCTTCTGGCTGTTGTTGTAGGCGTTGCAATAGGTTTAGTTATTGCATTCTGCAATCTATCTAAAAACAAAGCTTTCAACTTTTTCGGAAAAATTTATACCGACATTATTCGCGGCACACCTTCTGTTACACAGCTTATGTTTATTTACTTCGTTGTATTTGCTACGGTAAACTGGGAAAAGTGGATTATCGCCGCA
>JAZSBI010000201.1:0-5092 GCA_045602345.1 Acutalibacteraceae bacterium
ATATATCTCAGCCGTTATTGTCAAAGACCTTTCACGATTAGGACGAGATTATGTTTCGGTCGGTCATTACACGGATAACTATTTCCCTGAGCATAATGTAAGATTTATCGCTGTTAATGATATGGTTGACAGTGATGAGGGTGAAAACGAAATTGCACCATTCAAAAATGTTATGAATGAAATGTATGCGAGAGATATTTCAAGAAAAGTACGCTCCGCACACAGAATCAGGGGTAATATGGGAGAGCCGTTATCACAGCCACCATACGGGTATATGAAAAGTCCTGAAAACAAGAAGAAATGGATCATTGACCCCGAAGCAGCAGAGGTAGTAAGAGACATTTACAGAATGTGTCTTGAGGGTATGGGTAATGAAGCTATTGCAGGAGAATTGCAAAGACGAGAAGTTCTTATCCCTATGGCATATTGGCAAAGCAAAGGTCTCAATCGTGGCGGTAAGAAAACTCAGCCTAACCCGTATAAGTGGTGTAAAACTACTGTCCAAAAGATATTGGCACAGCAAGAGTATTGTGGTGATGTTATCAACTTCTAAACCTATTCCAAAAACTTTAAGAACAAAACCCGTATTGATAACCTGGTGGAGAATTGGAAAATCTTCAAGGATGTTCACGAGCCTATCATTGACCGAGACACTTGGGAAATGGTACAGAAGCACACAGCAAGAACAAAACGCAGAGCACCTAAGAAAGAAAATGCAAGAAAGCATATCTTTAGTGGTCTTATCCGTTGTGCTGATTGCGGCAGTAATATGAGTTATCATACCAATACCGTAAACAAGGATATTCACTATTTCAGTTGCAGTAATTATGTTAAAGATACCCGTGGTACTTGCCCTGAACGACACTATATCCGTGCTGATGCACTTGAACAGATAGTAATCCTTGAACTGAAGCGTCTTGCGATAATGCTTCAACGGGATGAAGAACTTCTTGCAGAAATCCTTGAAAAGAAAACCAATAAAGACTTCTATGATGAGAAGAAATTTCTTGAGGGTGAACTGCAGAAAGCAATAGTCCGTCAGCAAACAGTTGCTGGTCTATATGAGAAACTGTATGAGGACAATGCAACAGGCAAGGTTACGGATGAATGGTTTACTCATATGTCTCACAAGTACGAGGTTGAACGAGCAGAACTGAAAGTAAAGATATTTAACCTGAGAGAACAGGTAGCAAATATGCAGACAGTTCAGCACAGCAAGAATATGTTTATCGGTGCAGTACGAAAGTTCTTGGATATGGAAACAATAACCGCACCTCTCATTCACGAGCTCATTGACCACATTGATGTTTATGAGGCAGAGGGCAAGGGTAAAAAAAAGACACAGAGAGTAGTGATTCACTACAACTTTGTAGGGTATCTTGAAATACCTGAATCGGATGCACCTTGCTTCACAGCAGATACCCGTCAGGGTGTAGCAATAGGATATATTGCAAAACCTACAGAAAAGTCAGCATAACAAAAAGTCGCACTCCGAAAGGAATGCGACGATACATAAAATCTATTAATTTATATACAAAACTCTATTTTAAGCAAAAAAATTGAGTATTCACAGGTCAAATCCCTTATGAATACTCAATATGGTACGGGTGACAGGACTTGAACCTGCACTCTTTTGGAACAAGAACCTAAAGGTCACGCCACCTGGCAACAATATATAGAAAAAAATCAGAAAAAATTAAATTGAAATATCGAATTTAAGTGTAAAAACTCAAAATTACTTGAATTTTATATAAAAAAAGTTATAATGTAATTGTATTTGATATAAAATAAAAAAGAGGCTTCAAATATGAAAATTATGTGCAAATTTTTAAGACCGGTTAAATCAATTTGTTGTATTTTATTGTCTTTGATGGTTGCTTTTTTAATAGTTCCGCAAACCGTCTTTGCTTCAGAAGAAAAGGTGGTAAGAGTTGGTTATGACAGCAACTCTCAGTTTATTAAAGAAAGCGATGGACACTATTACGGATATGGTGTTGAATATCTTGAAAAAATCGCTGAATACACCGGTTGGAAGTATAAATATGTCAAAGATGATAGTTGGCACGATTCGCTTGAAAAATTGCGCAATGGCAGTATCGATTTAATTTGTACTGCTCACTATACCGATGAGCGTGCGGCAGAATTTTTATATTCGTCAATGCCTATCGGTTATGAGACATCTATTCTTTATGCAAAAACAGATAGCAAATATTTCTACCAGGACTACGAAACGATGCAAGGAATTAAAGTAGGGTTGCTTGAAGAAAGTTATTCTGCTTCCGACTTTGAAAAGTATGCAAATGAAACGGGAATTTCATTTGAGGCTGTTTATTTTAATAAAGAAAACGAGATGAAGGCTGCCCTTAGTAACGGCGGGATTGATATGATGGTGGTTGGTAGCCGTTATGCTACTTCAGGGCTTAAGTTAGTTGATATTTCCGGTATTGACCCATTTTATTGTATTACACAATTTAAAAATCAGAATTTAATTAATGAGATAGATGACGTTCTTCACGAAATTATGTTAGACGAGCCTTCTTTTGAAGGTAATTTGAGGGCAAAGTATTTTAATCACGAGTCAATAAGCAGTATGCCTCTTTACACAAAAGAAGAGTTGAATTACATTAAAAACCTTGGAACTATAAAGGTTAAGCTTATTCAGGATCAACATCCATCTTGTTATATGGAAAACGGCGAAACCAAAGGTATATGGGCAGAGGTTATAAAACTTCTCTCTCAGAAAAGCGGTATCAATATTGTTCTTGAAGGCGGAGATGTTGAAAATTACTCTCAGGAAACCTACAAGGACTTTATGAACGACGGTTACCTTCTTTTACATACACAAAATGCTTTACAGTATATGAGTGATTTGGAAGATACTATTCTTTCGAATTCTATTACAAACGTTTCCATTTCATATGTTAAGCGTAAAGCTGCTTTTGTTGAAGATAAATATGTATCCCATATTATTGCTTTAACAAAGGATTTAGCATATTTAGAACCAATGCTTCTTGAGGAAAATCCTGACTATGAGATTCAGTATTTTGATGATGCTAAATCCTGCTTTGAAGCGCTTACCGATAAAAAAGTTGGTGTGGTAATTCAAAATACACACCGTGCAAGTTATTTAATGCAGAAACCTGAGTTTTCAGATAAACTTACGGTTGTTCCGGGGGTTGACCACGGAAATGATGTGTGTTTAGTAGCATTAGAAGAACAACAGATGCTTATAGATATTATAAATAAAGCAATCCACCACATTACCTACGACGAGATTAACGAAATCGTAAAACGTGAATTGCTTATGTCACCGTATCCACTTGAGAATTCTGACTTTTTTTACCAGAATTGGAAATGGATGATTGTTGTAGTTTTAATTTTGTTATTTGCAATAATTGGTTATGGAATTTTTACAAACAAATTAGCTGATGCAAAAATCCAAAGAAGAGAGTTTGAAATATTACAGAAAAAAGCAAGAGAAGATGAGATTACAGGTCTTTATAATCGTTCTTATTTCTATGAAGAAGCAGAGAAACTTATTAAAGAATCAAACGAACTTTTTTTTATTATCTCTATGAATATCTGTAATTTTAAGGTTGTAAATGAGCACTATGGTATGAGTGTAGGTGACCGGTTGTTAAAAGAAATTGGTGCACAGTTGCAGAAATTAGATGTAAATCAACGCATAATTTTTGCTCGTTTTATGATAGATAATTATTATATGTGTATTCCAAAATCTGAGTTTGAAAAAATAGAACTTCCTAAGAATTTTAAAACATTCCTTGATGATATTGATGTTCGAGTAGTTTACGGTGTATTTTTGGTAGAAGATAAGGAAATGCCTGTTAACGTTATGTGTGACAGGGCAATAGAAGCGACCCGTAACAAAAACTACACATATACGGAATATATCCATTTCTATGATGATAACGTACGCAAACAAGCTCAGTTAGAACAAGAAGTTGAGTCTGAAATGGAGCAAGCTTTGGCAGAACGCCAGTTCTTTATAGTTGTTCAGCCCAAATATGATTCGATTACTGAATCAATTGTCGGTGGTGAAACGCTTGTTCGTTGGCAACATCCCCAAAAGGGGCTTGTGTCTCCTGGTGTATTTATTAATATATTTGAGCGCAATGGATTTATTGATCCGCTTGACCATTTCGTTTGGGAAGAAACTTGTCGTTTTCAGTCAGAATTAAAGAAAAAAGGGATGAAAACTGTTCCTATTTCTATTAATGTTTCACGAATCCACTTCTATGGTAGTGAATTGCGTGGTCAGTTCAGAGAGTTGATTGAAAAGTATGACTTGGAGCCACACGATATTGAGCTTGAAATTACAGAATCACTTTGCAGTGAAGATTCAGGGAAAATTTTCGATACAATTCGTGAACTTCAGGCAGATGGTTTCAGGATTGCTATGGATGACTTCGGTAGTGGTTACTCATCACTTAATATGTTAAAAGAAATGCCATTGGATATTATTAAACTTGATTTAAAATTCCTTGATGGTGAAGGCGACAAGAGCCATGTTATTATGAAAGCGTTAATTGAAATGGCACATACTATGGATTTAGACGTTGTTGTTGAAGGTGTTGAACTTCTTTCACAGGTTGAGTTCTTGCGTCAATTTGAGAATTGCTATTTACAAGGTTATTACTATTCAAAACCGGTACCAACAGAAGTTTTTGAAGAAATGTTATCTGAAAACTAATAGTAAAATAAGAATTATAAAAAAACACCGCTACCGAAAAAAATGGATGCGGTGTTTTTTTATTGTTCCCAAAGGCGTGGAACAATAAAAAACAACCTTGGTAATTTTACCAAAGTTGTTGGTACGGGTGTTTATATAGTATCGTCGTTAAAGGATAGTTGAATATGCAAATTTTGCTTATATATGAATTTTATACTTGAGGATATAATTGAAGATGGTCCAATATCCGATGCAAATCTCAGAATGTTCATCGAAAAAATTATCATCTTCGAGAAATATGGTAAGCTTGATTTGCAGTTAAATCTCAACGGTAACTTCCCGTATCATATAGATTACTACGATGAAGATGGTGAGATGATTAACAAAGACCAAGAAGGTTGG
>JAZSBI010000202.1:0-14606 GCA_045602345.1 Acutalibacteraceae bacterium
TCAACATCAACCTGAGCGAGAAGTTCTGCTGCATTACCTGCATTCATAGAACCACCGTACTGAATTGTTACACGGCTTGCACATTTGGGACAATAGATTTCACCAAGAACCTCACGGATTGCATGGTTAACCTCATTTGCCTGCTCTGCTGTTGCAGTTTCACCTGTACCGATAGCCCAAACGGGTTCGTAAGCAATGATAATTCTGTCAAGTTCTTCGTTAGAAACGCCCTGAAGAGCAATTTTGGTCTGTGAACGAACAACTTCCATTGTAACGCCTTTTTTACGTTCGTCGAGAAGTTCACCAACGCAAAGGATTACTGTAAGACCGCTGTCAAGAGCAGCTCTTACTCTCTTATTAACTGTTTCATCAGTTTCACCGAAATACTGTCTTCTTTCGGAGTGACCAATGATAACATATTCAACACCGATAGCTTTAAGCATGGGAGCTGAAACCTCGCCTGTAAAAGCACCGCTTTCTGCCCAGTGGCAGTTTTCTGCACCAATTTTGATGTTTGAACCTGCAGCTGCTTCCTGTGCTGCAAAAATGTCGATATAAGGAACGCAAAGAACTACGTCACAATCAGCATCTGCAACAAGGGGTTTCATTTCGTTGATGATAGCTTTTGTTTCATCGGGAGTTTTGTTCATTTTCCAGTTACCTGCGATAACTGCTTTACGAAGTGATTTATCCATATCAATTAAACCTTTCACTAAAAAATTCGAAATTCGTAGTTCGAAATTTGGAATTATATAAACTACACCATAAATTTAAAATGCATCAAACTTACTGCATAGTGATAAATAATAGAGTGTGCATAATGTGCTTTTTAGGTGCCCCGAAGCGTATGCGATACGCGAGTTTGGGCGACTAAAATGTGCAGGATGCGCGCTATATTATTTATCGTTTACTGCTTCGATACCGGGAAGAGCCTTACCCTCAAGGAATTCGAGAGATGCGCCGCCACCTGTTGAGATATGAGTCATTTTAGCACCGAAGCCAAGAGTGTTAACTGCTGCTGCAGAGTCACCACCACCGATGATTGTAACTGCATCTGTTTCTGCAAGAGATTTAGCAACTGCGATAGTACCTTTTGCAAGAACGGGGTTTTCGAAAACGCCCATAGGTCCGTTCCAAACAACTGTTTTTGCTGCTTTAACTGCTTCTGCATAAAGCTCTGCTGTTTTTGTACCGATATCAAGACCCATCATATCAGCAGGAATCTTGTCTGCATCGCAAACAGAAACTTCAATTTCAGCATCTATAGGATTGGGGAAATCCTTTGCAATTGTAACATCAACAGGAAGAAGAATCTGAACACCTTTTTCCTCTGCTTTAGCAAGCATATCTTTGCAGTAGTCAATCTTTGTTTCATCAAGGAGAGAGGTACCTACACCATAGCCTTTAGCTGCAAGGAATGTGTAAGCCATACCACCACCTATGATGAGAGTATCTGCTTTGTTAAGAAGATTCTCAATAACGTTGAGCTTGTCAGCAACCTTTGCACCACCGAGAATTGTAACGAAAGGTCTCTGGGGATCTTCAACAGCGTTACCGAGGTATTTAAGTTCTTTACCCATAAGGTAACCAACTGCTGCTTCTTCAACGAAGGAAGCAACACCTACTGTTGAGCAGTGTGCTCTGTGAGCAGCACCGAAAGCATCGTTTACATAGATATCGCAAAGAGATGCAAGTTCTTTTGAGAATGCTTCACCGTTCTTTGTTTCTTCAGGACGGAAACGTGTATTCTGAAGAAGAACAACATCGCCATCTTTCATTTCTGCAACTGCTTTTTTAGCATTTTCGCCAACAACTACATCGTCAGCAGCAAAAACAACTTCTTTATTAAGAACTTCGGAAAGTCTTTTTGCTACGGGAGCAAGGCTTTCTTTCTCGTTGGGGCCGTTTTTAACTTTACCAAGGTGAGAGCAAAGGATAACCTGTGCACCATCATCGAGAAGTTTCTTGATTGTGGGGAGAGCGGCTGTGATACGGTTTTCGTCAGTAATAACACCATCTTTAAGCGGAACGTTAAAATCGCAACGAACAAGTACCTTTTTGCCTTTTGCGTTGATATCATCAACTGTTTTCTTGTTTAAAAGACCCATTTTTGATTACTCCTTTTAACATTTTTATATTGTTAATTTTTTACCGAATATATTTTATACTAATTCCCCTATTTTTTCAAGAGTATTTCACATTTTTCGAACTATCATTTTCACCATTCTTTTAAATGGTTAACCTTGCATTTTTGTTATGTTAGGCTAAACATTCATTTTTTCACGGATTTCTTGCAAAATTTTCTTTTCTCTGCGGGAAACCTGAACCTGTGACATTCCTAGTTTCCCTGCTACCTCGCTTTGTGTTTTTGACATAAAATATCTCAGTTCAATTAACCTTCTGTCCTTTTCGGAAAGTTCTTCAATACATTTATCAAGAGTCAGCTTTTCATTGATTTTTTCTTCTTCACTATCTATGGGTATATCAAATTGTTTTTCATCACTATCCCCATCGCCGGAGGTCAGTGAAACAACCGGTTGCGAAACAAGCAGAAGTTCACTTGTTTCACAAACGCTCAACCCAACCCTTTCAGCAATTTCTGTCAAGGTAGGTTCATACCCTTTTTCGTTTTCAAGTTTTTCCTTTTCTACCCAGATTTCCCGTGCCCGTTCTTTTAATGAACGACTTACCTTCACCGTTCCACCATCACGAAAAATTCTCTTTATTTCACCAAGGATAGCGGGTACAGCATAGGTAGAAAAAACGTAACCAAGATTTTCATCAAAACCATCAACCGCTTTTATAAGACCTATACATCCTGCCTGAAACAAATCATCATACTCAACTCCCCTGTTTTTGAACCTTTGAGCACAAGAATGTACAAGCCCTAAATTATCATTTATTCTTTTTTCTCTTTGGGTCATTTCGTTTTACCGTATATTCTTTTTTCAATGCTAACAGTTGTCCCGACACCTATTTTTGAACGCACACGAAGCTTGTCCGAAAAGCTTTCCATAACAGAAAAGCCCAAACCTGAGCGGTCACCACCAACACTTGTATAAAGCGGTTCCCTTGCTTTATTAACGTCTTCAATTCCGCAACCTCTGTCACGTACAACTATGCGAATTATACCCTCTTCAAAAACTGAACAGGTTATGTAAATTTTACCAATAGAATCTTTATAAGCATGAACAATGCAATTGGTTACCGCTTCACTTACTACCGTTTTAATATCACCGAGCTCTTCTACTGTCATATCAAGCTGCGAAGAAAAAGCAGCAACTGCAACTCTCGAAAAACTTTCATTAACAGATCTACTGTCAAAAACCATCTTTAATTCATTTATTTTCTTCATCTTTCTACCTCTTTTTTCATATTTATTTCTGCCAATTTTTCAATCCCCGACATTTTCATAATGGTATAATCCCGCTTGGAAAGGTTGTCCACTCTTAATTTTTTACCGGCTCCCGAAACAAGACGATAGCGCCCCATCACAAGCCCTACACCCGAGCTATCCATAAAGGTCACTTCTGAAAAATCCAGTACAAGAGTCCTAATATTTTCAATTGCTACAAAGGCATCATCAATAGCATCACGTATTTCGGGTACCGTATGATGGTCTATATCACCCTTTATAAACATGATTAGAGCATCATCCCTCTTTTTTATTGTAACAGGCATATTTTTTCCTCCTTCGCCAATATAATTTAATCTTACATCCAACCTTAAGAAAAAAATGTCGTTAAAACACGAGAAGAACAAAGTATTTAAACCTAAATACTATTTCCCGAATTTTACGAAAAAGAAATAAATTTTTATTGAATCCTTAATAAATAAATGTGGCTTTTTGAATAGCGGTATGATATAATTACAAAAAATATGACTATTCAGGAGTATTAAAATGATTAAGAAGCTTTTCACATTAATAACAATTCCTAAAATTATCCGATGGCTCTCTGCAATATGGCCCAAAGCAATTTACATAAAGCACTATAAAAAAAGTCCATTAGACAACAAAAAAATTCTTTTGGAAGCTCAACACGGCGGAGAAATAAGTGGCAACATCTTTTATATTTTAAAAGAGCTCTGTTCTAATCCGGAATACAACTCCTACAAAATTTACGTCAGTTACAAAGCTGAAAGCAAACAAAAAATAGAAAACATCCTTAATAATTATGGCATTAAAAACATCAAACTTGTTCGTGTGTATTCCAATGAATACATGAAAACGGTTGCCACTGCAAAATATCTTTTTAACGACAACACATTTCTCCCTTTTTACACAAAAAAAGACGGACAAATTTATCTTAACACCTGGCATGGAACACCTTTAAAAACTTTGGGAAAAGGCATCAAGAATGCTATGCACAACATTGGTAATACACAAAAAAACTTCGTGTGTGCAGATTATTTACTTTACCCCAACAAATACACCATGGAGCATATGGTTGAGGATTATATGCTTGAAAACCTTGCAAACGGTCAGGCACTTCTGGCAGGATATCCCAGAAATACCATTTTCTTTGATAACAAAAGACGTGCTGCTCTCCGCAAAGAATTCGCAGATGATAACACAAAGATATATGCATATATGCCAACCTGGCGCGGAGCTATTGGTAAAATCAATACAGAAACAAACAACCAGTTAAAGCAATATTTGGATCAACTTGATGCCTTGCTTAATGATAACGAAATTCTTTATGTAAACCTACATCCAATAGCTGTCAAAGACTTGGATTTCAGTGGTTTTTCACGCATCAGAAAATTCCCGGAAAATCTTGAAACCTACGATTTTCTTAACTGTACCGACTGCCTTATTACCGACTACTCAAGTGTGTTTTATGATTATGCTATCACACAAAAGAAATGTGTTCTTTTCACCTATGATGAAGAGGAGTATTTTGCCGAACGTGGCGTTTACAAGCCAATTAGCGAACTCCCCTTCCCCCAAGTTAAAACAGTTGATGAACTCATAAATGAAATACGTTCAAATAAAACATATGACGACAAAGAATTCTTAAACGAATACTGCACATACGACTGTGCTGATTCCATAAAAAACATTCTTGACCTTGTTTTCAAATCAAAAAAATCAGATAAAATACAACTAATAAAAATACCACACAATAATAAAAAGAATATTCTGATAAACTCAGGAAACCTAGATCAAAACGGAGTAACAGCTTCACTTTACAATCTTTTAAATAATGTAGACACAAAGGAAAACAATTACTATATTTGCTTCCCCACAAAAGTAAATCAAAGTGCGCTGGCGGATTTACCTGACGGAATAGGTTATTTTCCAATGCACGACAAATTAAACCTTGGATTAATAAAAAACATTTTTTGGTACGCGTTCCTTGTTTCCTGTAACATAAAAAAAGATTTTATTAAGACTGATTTCATTGCCAAGGTGCTAAAAAATGAATGGCAATACGAAATAAAAAGACTATTCGGTGGTGCACATTTCGATCATGCAGTACAATTTACAGGATATAGTCCAAAATTAACTCTTCTTTTTGCTAATTTCGACTGCAAAAATACAATTTATGTCCATAGCGATATGCGCAAAGAAATTGAAACAAGAGGTAATCAAAGAGAAGATGTTCTCAAATATGCATACAAGAATTATGACAATGTAGCACTTGTAACCGAGGATATATTTGACTCCACTTCTACATTTGTTGATAACACAAATAACTTTAGAATTGCTCACAATGTTATCGCCTATGAAGAAATTCTTGAACGAGGTATGAAGGAAATAGCCTTTGAAGAAGATATAACACAAAGCAACAAAACATTGGAAGAAATCAAAAAAATCCTCCAAAGCGACGCTAAGATTATTATAACCATCGGAAGATATTCACCTGAAAAAGACCATAAAAGAATGGTTAATGTTTTCAACAAAATATATACTGAAAACAAAAACGCTTACTTTATAATTATAGGCGGCAATCAATTCAATAACCATTACGATACATTATCAGAATATGTAAACACTCTTCCCTGTCGAGATAACGTTATTTTGATACTTTCCATGAAAAACCCCCTACCGATTGTTAAGGCTTGTGATGGTTTTATTTTAGCCTCTCACTACGAAGGCTTTGGACTTGTACTTGCAGAAGCTGATATTCTTGGTCTTCCTGTTATTTCAACTGACATTGTTGGTCCAAGAACCTTTATGAATAAAAACAACGGTGTTCTTGTAGAAAACACATATGATGGTGTTGAAAAAGGCTTCAGACTCCTTTTAGATGGAAAGGTGCCTAAACTCACAACGGACTACAAAAAATACAACGAAAACGCCGTAAATGAATTTATGAATCTATTGCAATAAAAAGAAAAGCTATCGACTTAATCTGTCGATAGCTTTCTCTTTTTATTTTTCAATTTTTAAATACTCACCAATTTTTCTGATATCAAATGATGGTTCAAACAAAGGTTTGAACACTTTAACAATTGGCTTAGAGCTTAAAATGAAACAAAGAACAACTCCAAGTATAACAAAAATTATTTTGGAAAACGGAGTTTCTAGTTGATATAAAAATTGGGTTTCATAATGAAAATGCCGCACTATTGCAATGGGTATAACATGTAAAACATATATGTACATGCTATTTTCACCTAAACATGCAAGAGGTGTTTTTGTTTTAGGACACAGCGACAGAACAGAAAACACCATAAGAACAGCTACAGCAAGGAATCCAAATCTGGCACCTAAAGCCTGAAACGAAGTCAACTCAAAAAGGAAATCCTCGTAGCTTGTATTCATACCAAAAATAAATTTTAAGGAGCCAACTAATCGCAAATCCCACAAACAAGCTGCACACAAAAGTATTACAATTGTCCCCGGCATAATAAGAGCTTTTTTATTTTTTAAAAACTCAATCTGTTTTTTTGAAAATATATTACCTAAAACAAAAAATGGTAAAAAGCCTAAAACCTTTGAAAGTCTAAACAACTCAACAGTTGGTGCAAAGCCGGAAACAAGACTTATGACAACAGAGATTACAAACGCTCTTACCGGATGCTTTTCGGTTTTTGTGGCAACACAAAAGATAAACGCAATAATAATGCCCCAAAAATACCACAAATGGTAAATCGGAAACAAAAACGAAAAGAGACCGGATGAGTGTAAACGACCTACGGAAAGTGCTGTTACACCGTGCGGTAAAGTAATACCACACAAATAGATTAAAAGTTGAGCAGCGAAATAAGGAATCAATGTTTTATTTATTACCGAAGCATAATCCCGTCTTTGAACGCGTCCCTTTAATAAATACCCGGACACAAATGCAAATACCGGCATATGAAACAAATAAATATAGTTTGACCAAAATGCAAAAACATCAAAAGTATTTACCAGGCTTGTGATTAAATGACCAATAACCACAGTTATCATCAAAAAGCCCTTTGCATTATCAAACCATGCATCACGCTCTTTAACAGCAATTAAATTATCATTCATAAGAAACCATCCGATTTATATTATTCCATCATCTTTCAAGAATTTTATAAGACGAGATGTGTTTTTTCCATCTTGGAAATTAACAAGTTGGGAATATCTGTCTTTATACTCTTCACTCTGGGGACTGTTGTAATTTTGGGGAATAACAGCCCCAAGTTCTTCTCCGCTATATGCAACATCACCATATACATTCTCTTCATTAAGCATAAGCTTAGTGGAAGGTCCATATTGCATCATACAATAATCCTTTTCCTCCCAATAAAAGATAACTCTTGCACCACGATAAAATGCATCGTAAGCTATAGAAGAATAGTCAGTAATAAGTATAGCGGTATCTTTCAGAATATCGTCATACCTTGCATCAAGAACAATTTTCTTAGTAAGAGTTTCAGACAGCTTACTAAGTTCATTTACAATAAGAGGATGCGGGAGGATTACAACCTTTTCTTTCAACTCATCAGGAACAGCATCATAAAGCTTCATAAGCATTTTAAAGTATGCTGTCTGCGTAAAATCCTTTCTTGCTTCATTGATTTCCCATGGTCTCCATGTTGGCATTATAACAATTTTATCTGCATTTTCATTATGGGTATTACGATCAAATTTAGGGAGACCAGTTACATAGATATCTTTTTCGTGATGTTTTCCTAAAGTGGTAAAATGTTCTGCTTCAGCCTGAGAAGATACAACAACTCTGTATTTACCCTTCAATTCCTTTCTTTTGAACATTCCGCGAGATTCAGAATCAAGAGAAACCATATACATAACACCATGCTGCAAAAACACATAGTTAAGATTTTTACTATCAATCTTCATCAATGGTAAAATATTAAAAGTTTTTAAGTCAATTGAATGAGAAATTGCCTCTGTACCAATAAAAGTTCTTGACTTAAAAAAATACAAATAGTGCTTAAAAGAGTATTTATATATTATATTACTTAAATACTTTTTGGGGATTCTGTCAAAGAATTCATAATCCTTTGTTACAATAAAATAAGCGTTTTTATAACCCTCATCGATAAGCTCTTCAAAAAGCACACTGGCACTTTCTTCATATTTGGCAGAATTCTTCTCGTAAAGAAGAACAATTTTTTTTGCTTTTTCAGAATGCCATAAAAGGGACAATCCATAAGCAAAGACCTGCTTGATTCTCTCAGAAATTGCATCAGTAACATTTACAGAACGAACATAAATCATAACCTGATTTTCCAGATTTTGTCTGAATATTGCAACTGTTGAGGTTTCTTTGTCAATAAGCATAGGTCCTCTTAAACCTATAAACAACTTACGCAAAAAAGACCAATAAACTATCGGGAGTCGAATTAAAAGTCCACATTTATCCTTGTATTCAAGGAAAACCGTATTGGTTATAGGGAAATTTATTGCATCACTCACCGGAATAGTTACAGAGTAAATGCCAAAATGGTTACAGGACACCTTGTTTTTACCCATCAGAAATTTCGGTTGATATCTCTTATCAGCTACAAATATAGTTGTATCTTTAAGAGCAATAGGCTTTGCTGTTTTCAAATGGAATAAACACACACACTTCATACATCCACCCTTGTTATAAAACAAAGGTAAAATATTTTTCATAAAGGCACCCATTTTTAAACTTGGATGAGCGAACCCTGTTTCTTTTTTTTGGGCATAAGCTCTATCTTCCTCTTCGCTTATATCAACTACTTCAAAGCCCATGGATTTTTCAATTTTTTGCACAAATGCAATTGTTTTTTCAGCTTTTTTTTGACTGGCAAAAAAATCGCCATGCTTTATAAATTTCTTTGCACCATTAAGTTTTTCTAATATTCCTGCAACAATGATATTTCCACAGGAAAAATCCACCACACAATCCGGTTTAAATCTGAAAAAGTTTCTTCTTGCCTCCCGCTCAAAAAAAGGAGAAAGTCTTCTATATAAACTTTTAAACCCAAACACTTTAAAAAGAGTAAACAATAAGAAATCCTTGATAGTAAACTGGAAAGCACTCAGCATACCCCATAGAGCAATATTGGGGTCTATTTTTTCAACTGCTTCTTTTTTAGTTGGAAGAAGTGTTTTTCTATACACAACAACATACTTGTAATCGGGATGCTTTTCTTTATAAACATGCAAACCTTCTAAAACCAAATCTGTTAGAACTCCACCATAAACAAGACAAATTTTCTCTGCAGCGTGAGCGACAGACTCAATTTTATAAACATCGCTGGTTCCCGTAACAAGCATTTCAAAAAGCTTCTCACAACTATCTACACTGCCATTAGGACAGTACTCTGCCAAAAACTTTTCAGAAACCTCATAAGGTTGCTGCATTTCCAGAACAACATCACTAACCTTCTCCACAATTGGAAAAGGTAATTCTTCAAAGGGCATATATGTACCCCTTGTACTCAGATATTTTTCCTTATCATAAGCAAAAAGTATTACTTTTTTGCCTGTAATAGCAAAATCGAAGAAAACACTTGAATAATCAGTAATAAGGCCATCACAAGCATTTAAAATCTCATAGGTGTCATAATCGCCGTTAAAATATTCAATATGCTTATATTTTTTACAATCAATACCCGAAGAAAGAAGAAAATGAAGGTTAACAAGCAAAATGGTATTATCATCCAAAGTCCTGTCGAATTCACTAAGAATGGCCTCTGTTTCCTTTATGCCGGCTTTTTTTTGAGCGGCATCTGCAGCATCACGCCAAGTAGGCATATAAGCAAAAACAGTCTTACCCTCGTAACCAAGTTTGCTTTTTAACTCAACACCTGCATTTTTATCATAAAAAATATAGTTTCTGGGGTAATTCGCAATAAGGGTTTTGCCGTTGTAAATATCACGAAGATAATAATCTTCCATAAAAATACGTCTGGTAAACTCGTTGGGAAAAAGTGCATAGTCGCTCATAACATAGTTTTTTTGCACATTACCCAAAGAAGTAAGACTGGATTTATTAGACTTACCTAAGGTTTTTAAAGGCGTGCCATGCCACGTATTGAAAAACACCTGTTCTTCCCTTTTATTGAAATAAGGTGGGAAGGAGTTATCTGTCATAACATATTTTGCGGTTGCAAGATATTGAAGGTAGGACTTGGAATTTCTGATTGAAAGAATTACACCCTCAAAACCATAAAATCCCATACGCTTTCTGGCTTTTTCAATTGTATTTTCGGTAACAACGAACACACAGGTATAATCCTTCCAACGAGGATTTGTTTTCAATTCTTTGAGCATAGCAAACATATTGCCGTTAATATTAGAGCCTTGTCCCCCTTCAAGGAGTACAAGTTTTTCATTAATCGGCAATTTACAATATTCCACATATGCAGGTTCACAGTTACCTTTAAACTTATCAAACTTCTTAAGAATTTTTTTTATCATAAAAAACCTCGATATAAAAAGTTGCGTAAAATTTTATGTTCTGGGTACCTGGTCAACTCCATCTACAGTTTCCTGAAGTTGAAGGTCGTTTTTTATCATTGTTGTAGAAACACCCGGAGTGCGTTCAAGGAACTTAACCTCACAATATTCCTTGAGGTAATCAAACTTATCGCTACCTGCCCAGTCATCGCCCATAACCACAACATCAATTTTATAGTCCTTTATATCCTGAATTTTTTGTTCCCAATTATTTTCGGGTATAACAAGGTCCACATATCTTATGGCTTCAAGCATTTTTTTACGGGTTTCATAGCTATGATATGCCTTCTTACCCTTTGTAGCATTGAATTCGTCTGTTGAAAGAGCAACAACAAGATAATCGCCCAGTTCCTTTGCTCTTTTTAAAATACGAATGTGACCATAATGCAATAAATCAAATGTACCATAGGTTAAAATTCTTTTCATTTTAATACTCCTTATCTTAAGTTACTGCAAATAATACCTGCTAATTTTGCTGTATTATTTGTGTTTTTGTTTTCAATATATTTGTCCGAAAACCTTTTCAGGTTATCAAAATCATAAGTACCGCTTTTAACAGCCTCCAGAAGTTCATTTTCTCCAACAAATGAAGCTGAAGCCATTTCTTCTTTAATATCAATATTAAGGCCTTGTTCTTCTTTGTACTTATCGTAATCAGGTATATAAAACCACAATGGTTTATTAAGAAGTGAACATTCTAAGGATGTTGCGGAATAGTCGGAAATTATACCGTAAGAAAGTTTCGCTAAGTCGTAAGTTGAAAAGTTTCCGTTAAACTTAAACTCGCCTTCCGTTTTTGTTAACGGATGAGGAGAGATTGCCAAAGCATATTCACAATCATTAGCAAAAGCTTTAGCAAGATTTTGAATATAACGAGCATCGTCATCCCTGAATGTGGGAAGATACGTAATTATCTTTTTATTTTTATATTGCGGATTGAGTTCAATGAACTCATCATACCTTGATTCCCCGTTCAAAATAACATCCACCCTGGGAAGAGATGCTATTTTGATTTTTTCTTTTTTGCAACCAAACGCCTCACAGTAAAACTCTGCAGTTTTTTGCGATGGAGCAATAACAACGTCGTAGTTTTTGTGCATACACATAGCCTTAGCTACACCTAAATCTCTGCCCTGTGTTTTACCCGCAGACTGTAAACTAAACTTTTTAACCGCACCTAAGGCGTGCCAGATTTGAAAAACGGTAAGACTTTTTTTGTGATTCAGGCAAGAAACCGGAATTGAATATGTATCGGTTATTGCAATTTTGGCTGATGCTATCTCCCACATATCTCTTAAAATAAAGAAAATATAGGAAACAGACAATCCACTTTCATCCTTCAATCGACAAAGCCTGAAAACCTGCTTTGTGTCAGGCGAGAGTTCTGAAATTTTCTCTGATAGCATTTTAATATCTTCAGATTTTTCATTGCTCTGACGAGAAAGCCAAACTATTTTGTTTTCTGTTTTTCGAAGTTTCATAAAAGAGTAAAGCACTCTTATAAAAAACACAAAAACTTTTATTATCAACAACTTCATATAACACCTTATAAAATCATATATAGTCTATTTTATTTTATTCTAAAAGACTTAGTTTGTCAAGGAAAAGGAATAATATGGAATTATATTGTAAACCCTAAATCTTTGTGTTATAATCCCTTTGTTATCAGGGGAAACAGGTGAAAATCCTGTACGAGCCCGTCGCCGTGAGGTGCTTTAATGTTTTTATTCTACCTGTTGCCGCAAAACAGGGACAAGCCATTGGATTTTTCTGAGAAGGCGAATTCAAACGCACCGAGTCGAAATACCCGTTAACGCTAACTCTTTTAAGATAATTTATCTGACTGCGAGTGCCGGTTTTTATGAAAGAGAAATAAATTATAAAGGAGAAAATCCAAATGAAAATGACACGCACAAAAAAAGCGTTGTCGTTCATCCTTTGTATTGTGCTTATTGCGGCTATTGCACTGTTTACAACAGCTTGTAACGACAACGAAACAGACGATACCACCACTACAACCGAAAGTGCGGTATCAACAACAGAAGCACCCGAAGCAACTGTTTTAGGCGAGGGAGAAACAAAATTCACCTTCACAGTAACAGACCTTGATGGCAAAGAGGCAGTTTTTGAAATTAACACAGATAAGAAAACTGTTGGTGAGGCACTTTTAGAGCTTGAGCTTATCGCGGCTGAAGAAGGCAATCCGGGACTTCTGGTAAATACCGTAAACGGCAAAACACTTGATTACAACAAAGACGGGGCTTACTGGGCATTTTATATCAATGGTGAATATGCGACAACCGGTGTTGACACAACAGATATTGTTGCAGGAACAACCTACACCTTCAAAGCAGAAAAAGCATGAAACTAAAGCTTAAGGAAGCCGTTATTTTCGGTATGCTTGGTGCCGTTATGTATGCTTCAAAAATCCTTATGGATGTATTCCCAAACATACATTTAATCGGTGTTTTCATTGTTGCAATTACTGTTGTTTACAGAAAAAAAGCTCTCTACCCTATTTATATTTTTATATTCCTCGCAGGTCTTCTGGGTGGATTTTCAATGTGGTGGATTCCATACTTATACATTTGGGCAATTCTTTGGGCTGGGGCAATGCTTTTACCAAAAAACATACCACCTAAAGCAGCACCGGTTATATATGCAGTTGTTTGCTCCTTGCACGGCTTCCTTTACGGAGTTATTTACGCCCCTGCACAAGCTCTAATGTTCGGGCTTGATTTCAAGGGTATGGTTGCCTGGATTGTTGCAGGTTTACCCTATGATGCTATTCACGGGGTGAGCAATTTCATCAGCGGTTTAATTTTAATTGTTCCTATTATTTCAATCCTTAAAATTGCAGAAAAAACTGCGAGAAAATCTTAAAAACTTTTTGCACCCTATTAAATCCACAAGGGATTTAATAGGGTGCAATTTAATATTTATACCATTTTTTCTTGTTTGATTTTTTTATCTATAACGTGTCTTGATTTTAATTCGTTCATTATATCATCTACTGAAATCCCCATTTCAATCATAAGAACAAGCACATGATACATAAGGTCGGAGATTTCATAAACTGTTTCTGCTTTATCATCAGCTTTACCTGCAATAATAACTTCGGTACACTCCTCACCAACCTTTTTGAGAATTTTATCAATTCCCTTTTCAAAAAGGTAGGTTGTGTATGAGCCTTCTTTTGGGTCAAGCTTTCTGCCCTCAATAGTTTCAACAAGGCTCTGAACGCTGAAAGCAGGTGCAATTTCTTCATTCTCAAAAACCGTATTAAAAAAGCAGCTTTCCTCCCCGGTGTGACAAGCAGGTCCATCCTTTTTAACTCTTACTGTAAGAGCATCCATATCGCAATCTGCAGTAATGCTTACAATATGCTGGTAATTACCGCTTGTTTCACCTTTGAGCCAAAGTTCCTGTCTTGAGCGGCTCCAGAAACAAGTTTTTTTCTTTTCAAGTGAAATTCCAAGGCTTTCTTTATTCATGTATGCAAGAGTAAGAACCTGATTTGTTTCATCATCCACTACAATTGCAGGAATAAGACCTTTTTCATCAAATTTAAGCTTTTCTATATCAAACATATTATAACCTCACTGTTATGTTATTCTCGTTAAGAGTTTTCTTTAAATCATCAATTGTTACTTCGCCATAATGGAAAATAGATGCTGCAAGACCTGCACTGACTTGTGGTACAGTATTAAACAAATCCACAAAATCT
>JAZSBI010000203.1:0-11778 GCA_045602345.1 Acutalibacteraceae bacterium
AGCAGGTATCGAACTTAACAGAAAAATGCTTTCCGAGATTGCTATCGCAGACCCCGAAGGTTTTGCAGCACTCGTTGAAAAAGCAAAAGCAGCTCTTTAATAATCAAGTATTGCGCCCGACCAAGTTTTTTGGTCGGGCGTAAGATGTTTTTTTGAACTATGGAAAAAATTACAAGTAAATCAAACGACCGCATAAAATATGCGGTGAAAATTCGTGAGAACAGCTCTTTCAGAAAACAGGAAAATCTGTTTTTTGCAGAGGGCGCAAGACTTTGTTTTGACGCAGCTTCAAGCGGTGTTGAAATTACAGAGCTTTACATAACAGAAAAAGCTTTGACTAAATATGAAGAGTATGTGCGTTTGGTAGAAAGTTGTGCCGAGCGCAGTTTCCTTGTGTCCGCAGAAGTGGCTGAAAAACTTTCAGATACGAAGAGTAGCCAGGGTGTTTTTTGCCTCTGTAAAATGCTTGACAAAAAGACAAATATAGGTAAAATAAAATACAATGGGAAGTATATCGCCTTAGAAGACGTTTCAAATCCTGCCAATTTCGGTGCTGTTGTAAGAACTGCCGAAGCGGTAGGACTTGATGGCGTTATAGTCAGTGGCGGATGTGATATATATAACCCGAAATCACAAAGAGCTGCTATGGGTTCTTTGTTCAGACTTAATATTGTCGAAACTGAAAATCTTCCGGAAACCTTGAAAGAACTTTCTGCAAAGGGAATGGCTGTACTTGCAGGTGTTCCGGATTCTAATGCGGAAAAAATAACAGAAGTTGATATGAGTGACGGAGTTGTTGCCGTAATTGGCAATGAGGGGAACGGAATTACCCAAGAAACCTGTGACGCTGCAACAAAACTTGTTACTATACCGATGAAGGGCAGAGCAGAATCTCTTAACGCTGCTGCAGCTGCTTCTATAATAATTTGGGAAATGATGAGATGAGTGTTTGTCCTGTTGAATATTGGATATGGATGCAGAATTCATTGGGGGCCGGTGCGCGTACTGATGAAATTCTTTCATATTTTGAAACTCCCGAGAATTTATATAATGCAGGTTCAAAGGAGTGGCGTTTATCAGGTTTGTTTACTCAAAAGAAAATTGAAGCATTAAAAAGTTCAACGCCTTCCCAGACCGGTGCAATACTAAAGGAGTGTCGTGAGAAAGGCTATTCCATTATCACGCCGGACAGTAACTTCTTCCCTGACAGATTGAAAAATCTCTCCGATATGCCGTTGGTGCTTTACGGAATAGGGGATTGTAGCGTACTTAAAGATATTGTCAGCATAGGTGTAGTTGGTACCCGTAATGCAAGTAACTATGGCATTCAAGTAGCGCAAAAACTTTCATATACTTTGGCGGCTTCAGGCGCTACAATTGTAAGTGGCGGTGCACTTGGTGTTGATAGCGAGGCTCATGCAGGGGCGATGTTGGCAAAGGGTAGAACACTTGCTTTTTTAGGTTGCGGTCTTTCCTTTGGTTACCTTAAAGAAAATGCTGCTTTGCGAAGGGCTATAACTCGATATGGCGCAGTAGTTTCAGAATATTCTCCGTTTGCTCCGGCAAGCAGAGCCTCATTTCCTATACGTAATCGCTTGATTTCCGGTGTTTCTTTGGGAGTTGTAGTAATAGAGGCCGGTGTAAAAAGCGGGTCTCTTATTACTGCCAATTGCGCTCTCGAACAGGGGCGAGATGTTTTTGCTGTACCGGGTGACATTGTACGCTCATCATTTGATGGTACAAATCATCTTATAAAAAATGGTGCTAAGCCTGTTTTTTCAGGGGAAGATATTCTCAGTGAATATGAATATCTTTACGGGGATTTATTCGATATTGAAAAATCAAAAGTCAACCTTTCCGATGTAGCTTATGTTGATTACAGAAAGCCTAAACCTAAAAGTCAACCTAAGCAATATAAGAGGGAAGAAATTGTTACCGAAAAGGTAGTTGAGAAAAAAGAGCTCCCCCAAGATATAAGCAATGAAGCAAAAATAGTTTTTGGAGTACTGAATGAAAATGGTACACATATTGATGATATTGTAAGGGAAACAAATTTAAAAATGAACATTGTACTGTCTTCGTTGACTGAACTTGAGCTTTCCGGCTTGGTTGAGTTAATAAGCGGTAAGAAATATAAAATAATTTAACAAAACGATATATGAGAAAATGAAAGGATGAAATCAATGTCCAAACTTGTTATTGTTGAGTCGCCTGCAAAGGCTAAAACTATAAAAAAATATCTTGGCAATGAATATGATGTTGTGGCTTCCATGGGACATATCAGAGATTTACCGGCTGCCAAGCTTAATGTTGATGTGAAAAATGATTTTGCACCTAAATATGCAATTATAACGGGTAAGGAAAAACTTGTTAAAGAGCTTAAGGAAAAAGTAAACGGTTGCGATAAAGTTTATCTTGCAACTGACCCGGACCGTGAAGGGGAAGCAATTTCATGGCATCTTGCAAGTGTTCTTGGTCTTGACCTTAATGATAAAAACAGAGTTAAATTTAACGAAATTAACGAAACCAGCGTAAAGCGTGGTATCAGCAACCCTGAGGTTGTGGATATGGGTCTTGTTGATGCTCAGCAGGCACGCCGTATCCTTGACAGACTTGTTGGCTACAGACTCAGTCCATTTATTTCTCAAAAAATCAGAAGAGGTCTTTCTGCCGGCCGTGTTCAGAGTGTGGCTGTTCGTCTTATAGTTGATCGTCAGGAAGAAATTGAAAAGTTCAATCCTGAAGAATACTGGTCAATAGATGCCAAATTTCTTTCAAACAGAAAAACCTTTGGTGCATCCCTTACAGCTGACGAAAATGGTAAAGTAAAAATAGAAAATCAGGAGCAGGCAGATTATTATCTTTCTCGCCTTGAAGATGCAGCTTATACAGCATCAAGTGTAAAAAAAGGTACAAGAAAGAAACAACCTGCACCCCCGTTCATAACTTCCTCAATGCAACAGGAAGCTTCAAGAAAGCTTAATTTTCAGGCTCAGAAGACAATGAAAATTGCACAGGAGCTTTATGAAGGTATTGAACTTGCTGGAAGTGGTATGACAGGTCTTATTACCTATATGAGAACTGACTCTCTTCGTATTTCAGAAGAAGCACGTGCTGCTGCAAATGCATTTATTACAAGTGCGTATGGTGAAAAATATCTTCCTGAAAAGCCTCGCTATTTTAAAACAAGAGCGGGTGCACAGGATGGTCACGAAGCTATAAGACCTGCTAATGTTGCAATTACACCGGCTATTGCAAAAGCCAGCCTTACCAATGACCAGTATAAGCTTTATAACCTTATCTGGTGTAGATACGTAGCTTCTTTGATGGCTCCTTGTGTTCAGGACACAGTAAAAGTTGAAATCATTGCACAAAAAGATGGTGCTGAAGGCTATTGTGTATTCTCAGCAAGCGGTTACTCAATCAAATTTGATGGTTTTACAAAGCTTTATGAGGATGTTAGTGCTGATGATGATAGCGATGCAGCAATACCTGAGGTTAAAGAAGGGGATGCACTTAAACTTAAAGAAGTAAAAGGCAATCAGCATTTTACGCAACCACCCTCATTCTTTACAGAAGCATCTCTTATTAAAATGCTTGAAGAAACCGGTGTTGGGCGTCCAAGTACCTATGCTTCAATTGTTACAACAATTATTAAGAGGGAATATGTAAAACGTGACGGCAAGCTTCTTAAAGCTACAGAACTTGGTGTTGCAACAACTAATCTCCTTAAAGAAAAATTCCAAAAAATTGTTAACACAAAATTCACTGCATCAATGGAAACTAAACTTGATGAAATTGATGAAGGTAAAACTAATTACGTTGCAATGCTTCATGAATTCTATGATGATCTGGAAAACACCCTCTCTAAAGCGAAGACAGAAATGCAGGGTCAGAAAATTCAACTTCAGGAAGATATTACAGACATTAAATGCGATAAATGTGGCAGAAATATGGTTGTTAAGGTTGGACGATTTGGTAAATTCCTCGCTTGTCCCGGTTATCCCGAGTGTAAAACAACTAAGCCCCTTATTGAAGAGACAAACGCTATTTGCCCTGTATGCGGTGGTAATGTTATCGGCAAAAAATCTAAACGCGGTTACCAATTCTATGGTTGTAGTAATTACCCTCAATGTAATTTTATGACTTGGGATAAACCTACAGGTGAAAATTGTCCTAAGTGCGGCAAATCTCTTTTCAAGGGAAAAGGTGGAATAGTTACTTGCTCAAATGAAGCTTGCGACTATACCTTTAAAGCTACTCGCAAAAATGCAAAGAAAACACAGGAAGAAAAAGATGACTGATAAAAAAGCTGTTGTTATCGGCGGAGGACTTGTAGGTGTTGAGGCATCAAACCAGTTGAGTAAAAGAGGTATCAAGGTTACGCTTTACGAGATGAAGCCTCGGAAATTTTCTCCTGCCCATAAAAGCGAAAAGTTGGGAGAACTTGTTTGTTCTAACTCTCTTAAAGCTGCTCGTTTAGGTTCAGCAGCAGGACTTTTAAAAGCGGAAATGCGTCTTTTTGGTTCTGTTTGCCTTGATGCGGCAGAGGTTGCGCAGGTTCCGGCAGGTGGTGCCCTTGCGGTTGACAGAGATGTTTTTTCTGCTCTTATTACAGAGAGAATAGAAAATGATCCCAATATCACCCTTGTTCGTGAGGAAATAACAAAAATTCCTGAAGCCGATATTGTTATAATTGCTGCGGGTCCATTGATGTCCGATGCACTAGCTGAGGAAGTTTCAAAGCTTTGCGGTAAAGAGTTCCTTTCCTTTTACGATGCTGCGGCACCTATTGTCACCGCAGAAAGTGTGGATATGGAATATGCCTTCACACAGTCAAGGTATGACCGTGGTGGAGAAGATGACTATATAAACTGTCCTCTTAATAAAGAGGAATATGAGAATTTTTATGATGCTCTCGTAAATGCTGAAAGTGCAGAGCTTCATTCCTTTGATAAGAAAAAGGATGTTTATGAAGGATGTATGCCTATTGAAGTGTTGGCATCAAGAGGTAAGGATGCTATGCGCTATGGTCCGTTGAAACCTGTTGGTCTTACTAATCCTAAAACAGGGCACAGACCTTGGGCAAACCTTCAGCTTCGCAAAGAAAATAAAGATGGAACAATGTATAACCTTGTGGGCTTTCAGACTAATTTGAAATTCCCCGAGCAGAAAAGAGTTTTCTCAATGTTTCCGGCTCTTAAAAATGCAGAATTTGTAAGATACGGGGTTATGCACAGAAACACATTTTTAAATTCACCCGGTCTTTTAAACGAAGATTTCAGTATGAAACGAGCTCCGAATATATACTTTGCAGGGCAGATTTCAGGTGTTGAAGGGTATATGGAAAGTGCCGCATCGGGTATTCTTGCAGGATACAATGCCGCAAGAAGAATTTTTGGTGAAGAACCAATAAGTCTTCCTAAAATCACAATGTTAGGCGCACTTTCAAAATATATCAGCGATGAAACAGTTAAAAACTTTCAGCCTATGGGTGCGGCAATAGGAATAATCGATCCCTTGGATGAAAGAATTAAAGATAAAGCGGAACGTTACCTGAAGGTGGCGGAACGCAGCCTTGAATACTACAGAACAATAAACATATAAGGAGGCAATTATGGATTTATCTGTATTTGAAGATGTTATTGGCTATAAATTTAAAGATAAAGAGCTGCTTACAAGAGCACTGACTCATTCATCTTACGCTAACGAAAATAAATTGCCTCATGATAACGAAAGACTTGAATTTTTAGGGGATTCTGTTTTAGGTTTTGTTACGGCAGAGTACCTTTTTGAAGAGTACAAAACCCGACCTGAAGGCGTTTTAACAAAGCTCCGTGCAGCGGTGGTATGCGAAAAATCCCTTTTTAAATTTGCAGAAAAAATTAATTTAGGCGAATTTATTCTTATGGGCAGAGGTGAGGAGCACACAGGGGGAAGAAACAGACCCTCAATCGTATCCGATGCTTTTGAAGCGGTTATTGCTGCGATGTATCTTGACGGTGGAATAGATGTTGTTAAACCATATATTTTAAGTTTTATAAAAGACGCCGTGAAGAGAGAAGCAAACTTCAAGGACAACAAATCTCTCCTTCAGGAAGAAATTCAAAAAGAAAAAGGTAATACCCTTTGCTACGAGGAGATAGGAGAGTTTGGTCCCGACCACAATAAAACCTTTAAATTTGTTGTTAAGCTTAATGGTGAAGTTGTGGGTAAAGGTGAAGGCAGAACAAAAAAAGAAGCAGAACAAGCGGCTGCGGGAGATGCCCTTTTGAAATTCGAAAAATGAAGCACGCTAATATTTCTTTGTTTGTTCCCCATCAAGGATGTCCCCATCAATGTTCATTCTGTAATCAAAAGACTATTTCGGGTTCAGTAAATGAATTAACTCCTGAAGAAGTAAAAAATACATTGTTGAGTGCAATTGAAGATGGAGTAGACCCTCAAAAAACGGAAATTGCGTTTTTTGGTGGTAGCTTTACTGCGATAAAAAGGGAATATATGATTTCCCTTCTTGAAGCGACAAAATCATTTATTGATAATGGGAATTTTTACGGAATACGGGTTTCTACCCGACCTGATGCCATTGATGATGAAATTCTCTCAATTCTCAAAGAATATAAAGTTACTTCAATTGAGCTTGGGGCACAAAGTACCGATGAACAGGTTCTTTTATTGAATCACCGAGGTCACACCCGCGATGATATAATAAAAGCATCAAAATTAATAAAACAATATGGCTTTTCTTTAGGATTGCAGATGATGACAGGTCTTTTGGGCGATACGCCTGAAAAATCCATGAAAACTGCAGAAGATATTATTTCTCTCAAACCTGAAACAGTCCGCATTTACCCGACAATTGTTTTAGAGGGTACATATTTGGGCGAGCTATATAAAAAAGGCGAGTATAAGCCACAGGATGTTTCCGAAGCGGTTGACGTTTGTGCTATGCTTCTTAAAAGGTTTTATGAAGAAAGTGTTACCGTTATTCGTTTAGGTCTTCATTCAGGCGGAAATGTTGAGGATGGCTTCCTTGCAGGACCTTATCACCCCGCCTTCGGTGAGCTTTGCGAATCGAAAATTCATCTTGAAAAAGCAAAAGAAATTCTTTCGGAAAAGTATCCCGTAGAGAATAAAAATATATGCTCTCTTACACAGAAAAAGCTAATTACTATTTATGTTAATGACCGTGAAATTTCCAAAATGACAGGTCAGAAGAGTGCTAATAAAATTGCTCTTAAAAGGGCAGGGTGGGAGATTTCCGTCAAGGGAATGAAAACACTCAAAAAGTATGAAATTATAGTTGAATAAGTTACAAGAAAGGTAGAAAACCAAATGTATCTTAAAGCGATAGAAATGCAGGGCTTTAAATCCTTTCCGGACAAGACTGTGTTGAATTTCGGGAAAGGTATCACGGCTGTTGTTGGCCCTAATGGTAGCGGGAAAAGTAATCTTTCTGATGCTATGCGTTGGGTTTTGGGTGAACAGTCTACAAAGAATCTGCGTGGTTCAAAAATGGAAGATGTTATCTTCAGTGGTACTGATTCACGTCGAGCAGTTGGCTTTGCAGAAGTTACACTTAAGCTTGATAACTCGGATATGGCTCTTAATAACCCTAAAAAAGAGGTTACTGTTACAAGACGCTACTTCCGTTCAGGTGAAAGTGAATATAAAATAAACGGTGAACAGGCAAGGCTTAAAGATATTCACGAACTGTTTATGGATACCGGTCTTGGTCGTGACGGCTATTCCATGATTAGCCAGGGTAAGGTTGAAACACTTATTTCAGGTAAGTCTGAGGACAGACGTGATATGCTTGAAGAGGCGGCAGGTATTTCTCATTACAGATATCGCCGTGCAGATGCTATGCGTCGTCTGAACCAAGCAGAAGAGAATCTTCTGAGGTTGAGAGATATTCTTACAGAGTTGGAAACAAGAGTTGGACCTCTTAAAATACAAAGTGAGAAAGCTCAGAAATTTCTTGAATATGCAGCTGAAAAGAAAAATCTTGAAATTGGTATTTGGCTTTACACAATTGAAAAAACCAAAAACGATTTACGTGAGCAGGAAAAGAAGATTACCATTATTGATGCTCAGTATAGCGAGGTATGTAAATCTCTTGAAGAAATAACTGAGAAAATTGATTCTTCTTTTGCTGAAACACAGAGAATTACTGTTGCGGTTGATGAAATAAGACGCGCCTGTGCTCAGCTTGAAGAACAGGCTTCTCTTCTTGAAAGTCAGATTGCAGTTCAGGAAAATACAATTCTTCATAATAACGAAACAATTGAACGTATTGAAAGAGAAAAAACGGAAGAAAACGATACAGATACAGAAATTGCAACTCAGATAGAGTCTGCTAAGACAACAATTGGTGAACTTGAAGAATCTATAGAAACCAAAAAAGCTGAACTTAAATCCTTTACAGGTGAACTTGATGTTTTAAGTGATGAAAACAGTAAGTCTGCTCAACGAAGCGTAGAATTAAGTGAAAAAATGTCTGCTCTTTCTCTTGAAATTGCAGATAATCGTGTTATAAGTTCAACTGCTGCTTCCTCTGTTGAGGAAATTGAAAACAGAATTGCTGTTATTGACGAGTTGACAAAGTCCAGAAAACCTGTTCTTGAAACTCTTCAGCAACAATGTAAAGAAGCAGAAGCAGAATTGGAAAGAGTTGTTGAAAGGAACACAGAATTGAACAATTCTCTTTCCGGAATTGAACTTCTTGCAACAAAAAGAAGAGAAAAACTTGAGGTGCTCAAAGAGCAGGAGAATACTCTTCGTAATGATATCCAGATTAAGAATTCCCGAATTCTTATGCTTTCCGACCTTGAAAAAAATATGGAAGGCTATCAGGGTAGCGTTAAAGCAGTTATTAGAGAGGTAAGACGTGGTGTACTCAAGGGTATTCATGCCCCTGTTTCGCAGCTTATTTCAGTTAAAGATAAATACTCCCTTGCTATTGAAACTGCCCTTGGTGCACAAATACAGAATATTGTAACTGAAACTGAAAATGATGCGAAAAAGGCTATTGGTTTCCTTAAAGAAAGCCGTGCAGGTCGTGCAACATTTTTGCCTCTTACTGCGATTAGGGGCAAGGTTCTTGATGAAAAAGACCTTGATGATTGCTTCGGTTACATAAACCTTGCGTCCGAGCTTGTTGAGTATGATAAGAAGTATACCGAAATTATTAAATCTCTTTTGGGAAGAACTGTTGTTGCAGAGGATTTAGATGCCGCAATTGTGATTGCCAAAAAGTATAATTATAAATTCAAAATTGTTACACTTGATGGTCAGGTAGTAAATGCCGGTGGTTCTATGACCGGTGGTGCTAAACTCCAGAATGCAGGTATTCTTAGTAGAGGTAATGAGCTTGATAAACTTAAAAATGACCTTACAGCATTGGAAGAAAAACTTGAGATGATTCTTAAAGATGTGGAAGCTCAACAAGAAAGCTATTCTTCAGTTAATGCCGAGCTTGAGGGCTGTAAAGGTGAAATTATTTCTCTTGGTGAAGAAAAAATCAGGGTCGAAGGTGTTCTTGCTCTTCGTAAAGGTAATTACGAAAATACTCTTCAAACCCAGACTCTTGCAGATGAAGAAAAAGCACAACTTATTGAACGTATAAAATCTATTACCGATGGTGCAGCTTCTGCAAACGAAAAGCTTGTGGTTCTTCAAGAGGAACTCGATAAGGTGGAAGCAGAACTTTCTACTCTTACAGGTGACAGAGAAAGCCTTAGGGAAAAAAGGGAAAGACTTACAGCGGATGCAGCACAGATAAATCTTTCTATTGCTACCGCCGAAAAGGAAATTGAGGCAAAACAGGAAGAAATCACAAGACTTCAGAACAGAAGCACAAGCCATAAAGATAAACTTTCTCAACTTGATAGCGAAATTGAAGAAATTAATAAGCGTAATAAGGAAATCAGAGAAAGAATAGAAATTCTTAATGGTGAGGCAGAGGGCTTGCGAACTCAAAGTTCTGCTTCTAAAGAACAGATTTCTTCGCTTATTCAGAAGAGAGAGCAGTATGAACAAGAAAGTGGTAAACTTCGCCTTCTTGAAAGAGAAAGAACTGAAGAACGCGAAAAATTAGGTGGCGAAAAAGCCAGACTTTCTGAGCGTAAAGAAACTATGGAAAAAGAGTTTGATGATATTCAGAACAAACTCTATGATGAATACGAGCTTACAAAACGTGAGGCAGAGGAACTTGATATTGTTATCGAGGATATTCCTGAAGCGAAGAAAAGACTTAATGAGCTTAAAGGTAAAATCAGAGGTCTGGGTAACGTAAATGTAAGTGCAATTGAGGAATATAAAGAGGTTTCCGAAAGGTACAGCTTTATGCACACTCAGGTAAGCGATGTTGAAAAATCCAAAGCAGAACTTATTAAACTTATTAATGAACTTACCGGAAAGATGGGTGTTCAGTTCAAAGAGCAGTTTGATAAAATTAATCTCAGTTTCGGGCAGACTTTCGCAGAGCTTTTTGGTGGCGGTAAGGCGTCACTTGTACTTACTGATGAAAGCGATGTTCTTGAGTGCGATATTGATATTAAGGTCCAGCCTCCGGGAAAAAATGTTCAGAACATTTCACTTCTTTCCGGTGGTGAAAAGGGACTTTCTGCAATAGCTCTTCTTTTCTCAATACTTAAGGTTAATCCTTGTCCTTTCTGTATTTTTGACGAGGTTGAGGCTGCCCTTGATGACGTAAACGTTGCAAGGTACGCTGCTTATGTTCGAAGAATGACAAGCAATACACAGTTTATTCTTATTACACACCGTCGCGGTACAATGGAAGAGGCAGATATGCTTTATGGTGTTACCATGCAGGAAAAGGGTGTATCTAAGCTTCTTGAACTTAAAACTGCAGAAATGGCAACCAAATTTGATTTAACATAATCTTGCGGGAATAACTTCTTTTAGTTCAGTGGCAGTACACTTGTACAGCATCCTTCACTAAAACGGTGTTCTTCGCACAATCTTTATTAAATCTGTCAAATATATTAAAACTATTTAGTTAATTAAAATGGAGTTTTCTAATGGGTATTTTTAAAAAAATAAACTTCGGTTTAAGAAAAACAAGAAACAATGTTTCAGGTGCTATTGACAATGTGCTTGACAGCTACACATCTATCGATCAGGAGCTTTTTGATGAGCTTGAAGAAGCACTTGTTATGGGTGATGTTGGCGTTAACACCGCATCTGAAATAACACTTCGTCTTAATGATGTTGTGAGAAAAAAGGGTATTAAAAATCCTGCAGATGTAAAATCTGAAATTAAAAATATTGTTGCTGATATGCTTGAGGGCGGAGAGGATATGGGTCTTATAACCATTCCTTCAGTTATTCTTGTTATCGGTGTTAACGGTGTTGGTAAAACTACCACTATCGGTAAAATGGCAGCTCGCTATAAGGCTGAGGGCAAAAGCGTTATTCTTGCTGCGGCAGATACATTCCGTGCTGCCGCAATTGATCAGCTTGATGTGTGGGCACAGCGTGCCGGCGTTGATATAATCAAGCACAAAGAAGGTGCAGACCCTGCAGCAGTAATTTTCGATACTATTTCTGCTGCTAAGGCAAGAGGCACAAAAATTATTATCTGCGATACCGCTGGCAGACTTCATAACAAGAAAAATCTTATGGAAGAGCTTGCAAAGATATACAGGGTTATTGACCGTGAGCTCCCATATTCGGACCGTGAGGTGCTTCTTGTGCTTGATGCAACCACAGGTCAGAATGCAGTTAATCAGGCACGTGAATTTGCAAAAATTG
>JAZSBI010000204.1:0-3242 GCA_045602345.1 Acutalibacteraceae bacterium
ATTGAAAACTCCTGAAATTGAAGATGCTGCTGAGCTTGTAGATTTAATGGCAACTGTAAGCGATGAAACTAAGTTTCTTGTAAGATACAAAGAAGAGTGGGAAAATGTTACCGTAGAGGGTGAAGCAGAGTGGGTCAGAGGTGTTCGGGAATCCAAAAATTCATTCGTATTGATTTGCAAAGTAAATAATGAAATTGCAGGTATATGTGACATTACTTTCAAAACCGGTATGAAAACCTGTCACAGAGCATCGGTAGGAATTGCACTTCGCAAACAATACTGGAATATGGGTATAGGCTCAGCTATGTTCCAAGAACTTATAAATGCTGCAACCGAACGTGGTGGTATAGATTTTATGGAGTTGGAATTTACTAAGGGTAACGAAAGAGCAAAAGCACTTTATGAAAAGTTCGGTTTTGAAATTGTGTCCGAAAAGCCAAATGTATATAAACTTAAAGATGGTACATATCAGAGTATCGTTTATATGCAGAAGTATTTATAATCAGCAAAAGAGGTGATTGCCTTGCAAAAGGGATTAAAACAAATCAGGTTTAAGCGTATGAATAACGATGAGTTTCAGGTATATTCGAAGTGGTCGGTAAAAGCTTATGCAGAGCATTTGATAAAAGCAGGTGACGAAAAATTCAGATTCAAAGCATTGAGAGCTGCCAAAAGTGAGTTTAATGATATATTTCCTGATGGTGCAGATTCCGCGGATAACTATTTGTATATAGTTATAAATGATGATAACGAAAAAATAGGGGTTATCGGGTATCAGAAAAGTCCTTTTGAGGAAAACGCTGCATTTGTTACGGAGAATGTTATTAGAGAAGAATATCGCGGAAAAGGCTACGGAAAAAGTACGTTTATAAAAATACAGGAGGATGCACGTGAGAAAGGTTTCGGAAAAATGGTTCTTAATGTTTTTAAACATACTCCGATATCTTATTCTATGTACGAGAAAAGCGGATTTAAAGTGATAGAAGATTACGGCGGAAGCGTAATAATGGAGAAAAATTTATAGGTTTAAATATATGAAAAAAGTAATTGTAATAGGTTGTCCCGGTTCGGGGAAAACAACTTTTGCCGAAAAACTGAATAAATGCACGGGATTGCCGTTATATTATCTTGATGCAATATGGCACAAGCCTGACAAAACTCATATTCCGAGAGAGGAATTTGATGAAAGAATAAAAGAAATATTCAGCACAGATGAATGGATAATTGACGGAAATTACAACAGAACTATTGAAACAAGGCTTCAGTATTGCGACACAGTTTTTCTCTTCGATTTACCAACAGAGGTTTGCATACAAGGAGCAACTGAGCGACTTGGTAAAGGTCGGTATGATATGCCTTGGATAGAAAAAGACTTGAACCCTGAATTCGAAGGTTTTATTAAAGATTTTTCCGAAAAATCTTTGCCGAAGATATATGATTTAATTGAGAAATACAAAGCGGAAAAACAAGTGATAATCTTTAAATCAAGAGAAGAAGCGGATAATTACATAAAGGAAATAAGGTGGAGGTATGCAAGTGATTAAAATTGAACCTTTAAAACTCGAAGAGTATCACAAGTGTTCAAGCATATGGAATATGAAAGCTCAACCGCTTGCTGAAAAATGGCGTGAAGAAATTGCATCGGGGAATCGTCTTGTTTTTATTTACAAAATCAATGGCAGGTTTATCGGTGAGGGTGCTTTGGTTTTAGACACAGGTGACCCTGATTACACAATCCCCTCAAAGCGTGTTTATGTTTCAAGAATGATTGTGAAAAAGGAATACCGAAACCGTGGAATAGGTAGTGAAATTCTTACTTTTCTAATAGAAAAAGCTAAAGAAATGAACTATTCTGAAATGACTATCGGTGTTGATAAAAATAACGAAAACGCCTTACACTTATACAGAAAATTCGGATTTACCGAAGTTCTTTTTGACGGTGCGGATGAAGACGGAGAATATTTCAAGCTGATGAAGAGAATTTAAGAGTGAAAGAAATGATTGAGGTGGCTGATAAAAAACTTGTAAAAAAATGTAATTTCCCTTGACAAAGGGGAAGTGTTCTGTTAAAATACCATTTGCCGCATATTAAGGGCGGACGCTATAGGTGCGTCTATAAACACCTGAAACAGAGGGTGTGCCTTGTTAGCGAGACTGAAAGAAAGCAGGTAAAAATCTATGTACGCAATCATCGAAACAGGCGGAAAACAGTACAAAGTTCAGAGCGGCGATGTTATTTTCATCGAAAAGCTTGAGGTTGAAGCTGATTCCACTATAACCTTCGATAAGGTTATCGCTGTTGGTGCAGACGACGGTATCAAAGTTGGTGCTCCTTATGTTGACGGTGCTTCTGTTAGCGCAAAAGTTATCAAAAACGGTAAGGGCAAAAAGGTCGTTGTTGCTACCTACAAACCCAAAAAGAATGAAAAACGTAAAATGGGTCACAGACAGCCCTATACAAAGGTTGAAATTTCAGCTATTAATGCTTAATCAATGATTAATGTAAAATTTTTTCATTCTCAAAACGGTGCGCCTTCAGGTTTTTCTTTTAAAGGTCACGCAGGCTATGCTGCCCACGGTAGTGATATAGTTTGTGCCGCAGTTTCTTCCGTTGCATATATGACTGCTAATACTATTATTGAAATAATGAAAGTTGATGCAGATGTTGATGTTAACGAAGACGGTGAAATGACTTTAAAAGTTCCCGAAGAAAGCGCAGAAAAAACAAAAGAACTATTGCTTGGCTTGGAGCTTCATATTAATGAACTCAAAAAGCAATATCCCAAAAATGTTACGATAACTACGGAGGTGTAACGAATGCTTAAAATCAATATCCAGTTATTTGCTCATAAAAAAGGTATGGGTTCAACTCGTAACGGCCGTGATTCCGAATCCAAGAGACTCGGTGCTAAAAGAGCTGACGGTCAGTATGTTCTTGCAGGTAACATCCTTGTAAAACAGAGAGGCACAAAAATCCACCCCGGTACAAATGTTGGCAAGGGTAAAGACGATACACTTTTTGCACTTATTGACGGTCAGGTTCGCTTCGAGCGTCTTGGCAGAGACCGCAAGAAAGTTAGCGTTTATCCTGTTGAGCAATAATTAAATTGTAGAAATTCATCTCATCTGAAAAGATGGGATGTTTTTTTATGTTTTTTTACAGGGTTTTCTTTGGTATTTTATTGCAAATATAAATGTAATATGTTAATATTATATAGATTATGAATATTTTTTCACAGGAC
>JAZSBI010000205.1:0-2049 GCA_045602345.1 Acutalibacteraceae bacterium
AACATCACCAGCTTTAACTGCCTGACCAGCACTTGCCTTAACAGCAAGAATTGTTCCTGGCATTGGAGCTTTAACTTGTGTACCACTTGCTGTTGGAGCAGCAGGTGCACTTTGTGCAGGAGTTTCTTCTGATTTTGGAGCTTCTGCTGGTGCTGCCGGTGCAGCTACAACAGGTGCAGCAGGTGCTGCCGCTACCATAACAGGAACCTCTGTAATGCCTGTAACGATAGCATCAGTTTCAGTTACATCAACTTCATAATTTTTACCATTTAAAGTTACTACATATTTCATAGAATTAGTCCTCCATAAGTTTTATAGATTTAAAGTAAAGATTTTCAAGCGGAATACCTGTTTTGTGAGATGTAATTGCCATAACAGCCGCCGCATCTTGTTCAGAAACATTTATAAGTTCAGGGCTTTTAAGTCTTATTGAGCAAAAGCCGAGTCTTTCAAGCGGAATACCTGTTTTGTGAGAAGTGATTGCCATAATAGTTGCAGCATCTTGCTCACTGAGACCTTCAAGTGTTACATATCCGGTATAAACAGATTCTTGTGATTTTGTTTCAATAACAACAGGAACTTCTGATTTTGTTTCAGTAATTGATTCTTCTTTTACAGTAGGAGCAACATTATTTGCTTTCTTTTTTCTGAAAAATGAAGAAAGTATTAAAACAAATATTGCAAGAAATGCAAGTACAGCAAGAACTATACCGAAACCAAAGCCTGAAAGTTTTAATGCATCAAAAATACCCATAGTTGATAAAAGAAGATTAGTCATTTTAAATCCCCCTTATTCAACAGCTTTAAATTCATAGGTGTAAATTTTGTCTTTCATTTCTTCTCTGTAATCAAAGAATTTTTCTGCTTGTGCAGGGAAAGCGATATATGAAAGTACATCTTCATCAGATTTAGCTTTATCACCGATTTCTGCTTTTGCTGTTTCAAATGCAGGTTCAAGTGTATCAGCATATCTTCCCTCTACAAGTTTAGCATCACCGAGAATTTGTTTACGAACTTCTTCGTTAACTTCACCGGGTGCTTTACCATATTCACCCCTAAGGTAAGATTTAACTTCTTTAGATACGTTTTTATATCTTTCACCGGCAAGAACATTGTTTGTTGCCTGAACACCAACCATCTGGCTCATAGGAGTAACAAGTGGTGGGTAACCTAAATCTTTACGAACTCGTGGAGTTTCAAGAAGAACTTCGTCGAACTTGTCCATTTTGCCTTGTGCAATAAGCTGAGCAACAAGGTTTGAAAGCATACCGCCAGGAACCTGGTAGTTAAGGGCTTTTGTATCAGTTGCAAGAACAGTCGGATTAAGTTGACCGCTCTTTAAGTATTCAGCTCTTATAGGTTTGAAGAAATCACCGATTTCTTTAAGAATTTCACCATCAAGACCTGTTTCATAACCTAATTCACTGAGTGTGTACTGAAGAGTTTCTGTTGCAGGTTGAGAAGTACCGCCTGACATTGAAGAAATTGCTGTATCAACAACATCACAACCAGCCTCAACTGCTTTTAAAAGAGTCATAAAGCCAAGACCTGTTGTACTGTGTGTGTGAAGAACGAGAGGTAAATCAACTGCGTCTTTAAGAGCAGAAACTAATTTATAAGCCTCTGCAGGACTTAAAATACCCGCCATATCTTTAATAGCAATTGTCTGACAACCAATGCTCTTCATATTCTTTGCAAGTTCAACATAAGATTCGAGAGTATGAATAGGGCTGATTGTGTAGCAGATAGCACCTGAAGCAATAGCACCATTTTTGATTGTTTCGTCAACTGCAACTTCAATGTTCTTAACGTCGTTGAGTGCGTCGAAGATACGGATAATATCAATACCGTTTTCAATACTCTTTTTAACGAACATACGAACAACATCATCCGGATAGTGATGATAACCTAAAAGGTTCTGACCTCTTAAAAGCATCTGAAGCTTTGTGTTAGGACAAGCCTTTTTAATTTTTCTGAGCCTTTCCCATGGGTCTTCATTAAGGTAACGAAGGCATGAGTCAAAAGTAGCACCGCCCCAGCATTCGAGGG
>JAZSBI010000206.1:0-3653 GCA_045602345.1 Acutalibacteraceae bacterium
GTGAGTAGAACCTGCCTGACCGAAGGATGTACCTGAATGAGTAGCAATAACTTTTGCGTTAATATTCTGGTAGCAAAGGTCTGTGTGAAGCTGGTCTGCTGAACGGAAGGATGCAAACTGAGAGAAGGTTGAAAGGAAAGGAACAAGACCTGCCTTTGCCATACCTGCAGCAACACCGAACATATTCTGTTCTGCAATACCTACGTTAAAGAAACGGTCGGGGAATTTCTTCTGGAAATCACCGATTTTGGTTGATTTTGCAAGGTCAGCAGTAAGAGCAACAACCTCGGGATGTGCTTCTGCTAATTCAACAAGAGCCTGGCCGTAAATTTCGGCTGTGGAGAGAGATGTTGATTGTTCAGCTGTGTAACTTAATCCGCCTGCCATAATTATTCAGCCTCCTTTTCTGCACGTGCAACACGTTTTGCATAAGTTTCTTCAAGAGATTTTTTACCGTTAGCATATTTTTCATCGTCAAATGCACCATAGTGCCATCTGAAGTCGCCTTCGATAAAGTCAATACCGCAGCCCTTAACTGTATCGCAAAGGATAAGAACGGGTTTATCGGTTTCGTTTTCGTAAGCAAAGTCAATAGCTTCGCAAAGCTCTTTAATGTTGTTACCGTCAATTTTCTTAACTATGAAGCCGAAAGCTTCCCATTTGTCTGCAAGGGGCTCAAGAGCCATAACATCTTCTGTGTTACCGTCGATCATATTGTGGTTACGGTCAACAAAAGTGATAAGGTTTGTAAGTTTGAAGTGAGCTGCACTCATTGCTGCTTCCCAGTTGGAGCCTTCGTCAAGCTCACCGTCACCAAGAACAACAAATGTTTTATAATCTTTTTTGAGAAGTCTTGCTGCAAGAGCAGTACCAACACCGATGGAAAGACCGTGACCAAGAGAACCTGTTGAAGCGTCAACGCCTACAACCTTGTTAGAGTCAAGGTGCATACCCATTTTTGAACCTGAAAGGTTAAATGTTTTAAGCATTTCCTTGTCGTTGAAGCCAAGGTCGCAAAGAACGGGTGCGTAAGCAATACCTGCGTGACCTTTACTGAGAATAAATCTGTCACGATCTTCCCAGTTGGGTTCATCAATTTTAATGTGCATATACTTGTGATAGCATACTGTCATAATGTCCATAACACTCATACCGCCGCCGATATGACCTGAGCCTGCCCAGTAAGTTGTATCAAGGCAGAGGTTACGGAGTTCGTGAGCTTTCTTTTCAAGAGCAAGCCACTCCTGTTTTGAAAGAGCCATAATTAAATCCTCCTAAAATTTATTTGATTAACCGAAAACTCGGTTTGATTCCAATGGTTAAACTAAATTATATTAGCCTAATTCGGGATGATTCTTTTTAACCGCTTTGAATGCATCTTCTGCAATTTCAATTGAGAGGTTAATATCTTCGTGAGTAAGGGAAGCGTTAATAAAGTGGTTGTGGTGAGATGTAATAAACAAACCACGGTTTACACATTCTGCTACCCAATCCTGGTGGAGAAGAAGGGAATCATCATTTGCTATTCTTAAATAGAAGAGTGCGGGAGCACCGGATACAACAAGGTCAAAGCCGTGTTCTGCACCGGCTTTTTTGAAGCCGTCCGTAAGTTCTCTGCCCATAGCATCAAAAAGCTTGGGAGCATCGAGCTTTTTAAGCTTGTTGATTGTAGCTATACAAGCTGCAAAGGGAACAGCACTCATCCAGTAAGAGCCTGTGTATGAAAGGCTTGACGCAGCATTTCTGAGGAATTCCTTACCACAGAAAGCAGACATATTATAACCATTTGCAAGAGCTTTACAGAAGCAGATAATATCAGCTTCGAAGCCGAAGAAATGGTCACTACCTGCAAGGTCGAGACGGAAGCCGCAACGAACGTCGTCAACAATAAGAACAATTTCATTCTTTGTGCAAAGCTCACGAACCTCTTTCCAGAAACCATCAATGGGGAAAGAGTTGTCGTTAAAGTTACCGTGGTTATAAGGCTGAGCAATTACCGCAGCAATTTCGCCTTCGTTTTCTGCAAGAAGCTTTTTGAAGTTTTCAATGTCATCCCAAGGTGTGTAAAGGTTGTTAGCAACATCTTCGGGAGTAACACCGGGGTAGTCAAGCTTTTGAACCATGGGTGAAACACCATGATAGAAACCATGGAAGAAAATAAGTTTTTTTCTATGTGTATGTGCACGAGCAGTAAGGATAGCACCCTGGGTAGCATCGTTACCGTTCTTTGCAAAGAATGCCCAATCAGCTGTGTTAACAGTGTCAACAAGAAGTTCTGCACATTCAACCATAATTTTGTCGGGAGATGTTACACAGTTGCCTTTTTTGATTTGTTCAATAACTGCTGCATCAACATCCTCGTCACCGTAGCCAAGTACATTGGGACCATATGCACACATGTAGTCAATATACTTGTTTCCGTCAACATCCCAGAAATATGAGCCTTTTGCCTTTTCAGAGAAACGGGGCCATCTGTTAACGGGGATGAATTGACCTTCAGCAGGGCCTAAGTGTCCATAAACGCCTGAAGGAATTACCTGGGCAGCACGAGCATACCATTCGTCTGACTTAGTTGTTTTGTACAAAGGGAATTTTTTACTCATTTTGCTACCTCCTTATGCAAGATATAATGCAACTCTGTCAAGAATACGGTTGACGTTGTCAAGCATACTAACAAGACCATGCATTTCAATTTTACCTGTACCGATGCAAGTAAGAGCGTTAACTTTTCCATCGAAAAGAGCACGTGCGGTTTCTATTGAATCAAAAACCATAGCTGCACGATATTTTTCGGGTGCCTTTTTTATTGTTACAAGACGATGATCTTTACAAACAAGCTCTGCTGCGGGACCATTTTTTATACCAATAAGAACACTGCCGTCTGCAATAAATTGTGCACTGAATTTACCAACATGGTCATTGTTACCGATCTGGGCGATAGCAACGCCGATTGTGTAGAGCATAAGAGTTGTGCTTTTCTCAAAGAAAACAGGGTCTTTAAGGTCTTCTTCAGTTGCTCTCATATATTTTGAAAGTAAATCTGTAAGAGCAGTGAATTCTTTGAGAAGGAATTTGATGTGTGTAAAACCTTTTGAGGGAATGGGAGTTACAGTACCATCAATGAGACCATTGAATTTTTCACAGCTTGAGAAGGGGAGCTTAACATCACAGTTACTGCAACCCTGTTCCATACGGCATTTGCCGTTTTTGAAATAAAGAGTAGCCGCAGGACCGTCCTTAACCTCTAAACCGATTGAAATGGGCTTTTTGCCCTGCAGAAGCTCTGATGCTTCGGGAACGATTTCACAAAGGTTTTCCAAAGTACCAAGAACCGCATACATATTTATGTATGCAAGTGTTTTTGAATCCATTAAATTTTGCAAAGCGATTGCCTCCTTTTTTAAAATAGAATTCAGTCCATTATATTTTAGCAGAGCATTCGGTCAAAGTCAACAAATACCGAAAAATATTTAATAGTGAATATAGTAAAAAATCACACAAAACCCAAATTAAAACGTCAAAATTGAAAAAATGTCTTGTTTTAACCGGTTTCTTATAAAAAGTTCATAAAAAGTCTGCCTTTATTTTGTGAAGTTTGAAAACAGAGGCTTCTTGACATTTTTAATTAATAATGTATAATGAAAGTGAATACA
>JAZSBI010000207.1:0-8002 GCA_045602345.1 Acutalibacteraceae bacterium
TTACGAATATATTTCACCTGCAAGCTTTGTAAACGAAAATTGGTGTTCAACCTTTATTTGCTGGGCAGATGATGATTTGGTGTGCCAGGGGCAGGGTGAGCCGATGGCAGAAAAGCTTAAAGGGGTTGTGCCACTTTATGACCAGTATCACGTAGCTGGTGTTCAGAACAATCATTGTTTCCACCTTACACCCTCAATCAATAAATACGCAAGGGAATGTTTACAACAATCCCTGGATTTTCTTGTGAAACTCTTTGCAGAAGAAACAGTTACAGTTTAAATGCAGAATTCAAAATGCAGAATTATCGGGGAAGCTTCGCTTCCAAACATTATATAGCTTCGCAATAAGTAAAAATGTTGAAATAAAGTAGTGGTTCCGTGGTGCCTGCCTTCGAAGGCGGGGGGACCATCTTAAAGTTGTAAATCAATTTGTTATTAGTATCAAGCGAGCCATATGTAAATTTCTTAAAATATAGTTCAGCGGAATGGTGGGTGGTTCTCTACGCGAGCTTTCGAGCGTAGTTGAAGCGTAAGCTTCAATTGTAATAAACTAACCGCGGACAGTGATTTTGTTACAGTTTCACCTTTGGTGAAAAGACGCTCAAGTATTCACGTCAAGAACTCTCCACCACCCGACCAACTGTATTCAAGTGGTTTTCTAACTCCACGCTTGAAACAGAATCCAAACACTAAAAAATCAAAAGGTGGTCCCCCTCTCTTCGAAGAGAGGTATGGACGCACCTTTACTTTTATTCTTCTACGGCGCATTTTTGCATCCCGAAATTTTTAACTTTCCATTCTTCAGATTCCACTTTTTATAATGCCGACTGCAGTTCCCCGAACTTTCCATTACTGCAGGACGGTCAAGACCGTCCCCTACGGTGTAATATATTTAATTGCTTTTTGCTAACTGCTAATTGCTATCCGCTGGTGGCTGGCATCTGGAAACTAAAAAAGACGGTCGAAAGACCGTCTTTTTTGTTATCTTATATTTCCTGTATTTGTTTTAAGTGTAACGTCGTGTGCGCCACCCTCAACAATACTTGTTGCACTAACGAGTGTAAGCTTTGCATCTCTCTGTAAATCGGGGATGGTAACAACACCGCAGTTGCACATTGTGGATTTAACCTTGTAAAGGCTCTTTGTAACGTTGTCGTGGAGTGAACCTGCATAGGTTACGTAAGAGTCAACACCCTCTTCAAATGAAAGCTTTGAAGAACCGCCAAGGTCATATCTCTGCCAGTTTCTTGCTCTGTTGGAGCCTTCACCCCAGTACTCTTTAACATAAGTGCCGTTAATGTTAAGCTTGGGTGTAGGGCTTTCGTCAAAACGTGCAAAATATCTGCCAAGCATCATAAAGTCAGCACCCATTGCAAGGGCAAGTGTCATGTGGTAGTCGTGAACAATACCGCCGTCAGAGCAAATCGGAACATAAACGCCTGTTTCCTCAAAGTATTCGTCACGAGCAGCAGCAACCTCAATAAGAGCGGTAGCCTGGCCGCGACCAATACCCTTTGTTTCACGGGTGATACAGATTGAACCGCCACCGATACCAACTTTAATAAAGTCTGCACCTGCATCTGCAAGGAAACGGAAACCGTCACGGTCAACAACGTTACCTGCACCAACCTTTACTGTATCGCCGTATTTTTCACGGATGAAAGCGATTGTTCTCTTCTGCCATTCTGTGTAACCTTCAGAGGAGTCTATGCAAAGTACATCTGCACCTGCTTCAACAAGTGCGGGAACTCTTTCTGCGTAGTCACGGGTGTTAATACCTGCACCAACCATATATCTCTTCTGGTTGTCAAGAATTTCCTGTGGATTTTCCTTGTGCTGTGAATAGTCCTTACGGAAAACGAAATACATAAGGTTTCCGTTATCGTCAATAATGGGGAGTGAGTTAAGCTTATGTTCCCAGATAATGTCGTTAGCTTCCTTAAGAGTTGTGGAAGCCGGAGCGGTAACGAGCTTATCAAGGGGAGTCATAAACTCTGTAACCTTAAGGTCAAGGGGCATACGGCTGATTCTGTAATCACGGGAGGTAACAACACCCAAAAGTTTACCTGTAGGTGTACCGTTTTCTGTAACAGCCATTGTGGAGTGGCCTAAACTGTCATAAAGCTCAACAACATCTGCCAATGTGCTGTTGGGGCAAAGGTTAGAGTCACTAACAACAAAGCCTGCTTTATAGCTTTTAACTCTTGCAACCATAGCAGCTTCGTCCTCAATGGACTGTGAGCCGTAAATGAAAGACATACCGCCTTCTTTTGCAAGTGCAATGGCAAGGGTGTCGTTGGAAACGGACTGCATAATAGCAGAAACCATAGGAATATTAAGTGTTATTGGAGATTCTTCGCCCTTTTTGAACTTGCAAAGAGGTGTTTTAAGTGAAACATTTGCAGGAATACAGTCAGGACCGGTGTAGCCGGGTATGAGCAAATATTCGCTAAAGGTTCTAGAGGGTTCGTTACAAAAATGTGCCATTCAAATCGCTCCTTTGGACAAAATTATTACCTTACATTTTAACGCTATTTTATCTATATGTCAACTATGAATTATTACCATTTTCGACCACTTTTTTTATTTTAAATTATTGTAAAAGTACATATTCTGTGATATCATTACTTTACTTTTATTATTAAGCAATACAAGACGAGGTTGTTTTATGGCACATTTTGAAATTGATTTTCACGACAAAAACAGTGAAAGATATATGATAAGCGGTCGTATCAATCAGATTCTGCGCGATATGTATAGTAAATTTATCATTATCGACAGTGTTGATACGGGCGATTTTTTATATCGTGACGGTCAGTATTCAATTGAAGATATTGGCAAGGGCGAATGGACTCCTTTTAAAGCCAATAAGGATTATTGGGGCTATCGCGAATGCTATTGCTGGTTCAAGCAAACAGTTAAAATTCCCGATTCCTTCAAGGGTCAGCACGTTATTTATAACATTACGCCCTATGCAAGAAATTGGGAAAATGAGGTTAACCCCCAGTTTATTATCTGCGTAAACGGTAAGGTGGTTCAGGGTGCGGACAGTAACCACCGTTATGTTACTCTTACCGATTGTGCAGAGGGTGGGGAAGAGCTTGAAATTGCAATCAACGCTTATTCTGATGATTGGGAATGGAGAGGCGAAATTCAGCTCGGTGCACAGCTTCAGGTGTTTGATGATGTCGCATTCTGCACATATTTTGATATTCTTACACCCTTAAAGGTTGCGAAATATAAGGATGAGGACAGCGATGCGAGAGTTAACATCCTTAAAGCACTTAACGAGGCTTGCAACATTCTTAATATTGATACAAATGACAGAGAGATTTTCCACGAATCCTGTGTTGAGGCATCAAAATACCTTGATGAAAATCTTTACGGTAAATTTGAGGAAGCAACCTGCTGGGCTGTGGGGCACACCCATATTGATGTGGCTTGGTTGTGGCGTCTTCGTCAGTCAAGGGACAAGGCATGCCGTTCTTTCTCAACTGTTCTCAAATTAATGGAAGAATACCCCGAATATAAATTTATGTCCTCACAGGCTCAGCTTTATGAATATGTTAAAGAGGATTATCCCGAGGTTTATGAAAAAATTAAACAGAGAGTCAAAGAGGGCAGATGGGAAGTTGAAGGCTCAATGTGGGTTGAAGCAGATACCAATGTTGCCTCAGGTGAAGCACTTGTAAGGCAGTTCTTAGTTGGTAAACGCTTCTTCCGTGAAGAATTCGGAATCGATAATAAAATTATGTGGTTGCCCGATGTTTTTGGCTATTCTGCCGCAATTCCACAGCTTATTAAAAAGAGTGGAATGGATTACTTTATGACAACTAAAATCAGTTGGAATGAGTATAACAAATTCCCTTATGACACCTTCAAATGGCGCGGTATTGACGGTACAGAGGTGCTTTCCCACTTCCCCCCAAGCTGTCACGCAACAGCAAATGAACGCTCAAATTGGCAGACTACCTATAACAGTAAATTAAGACCCCTTTATGTTCTTGGCGGTTATAAGAGATATTCACAGAAAGACCTTTCCAAAGATTACCTGATGTCCTACGGCTTTGGCGACGGTGGCGGCGGTCCCACTGTTGAAATGCTTGAATACGGCAGAAGAATGGGGAAGGGTATTCAGGGTTGCCCGGTTGTAAAACAGTCAACCTCCCTTGATTTCTTCAAGGACCTTGATAAAAAGGTTTCAGGCAACAAACATCTTCCTACCTGGTGCGGTGAATTATACCTTGAATTCCACAGAGGTACTCTCACAAGTCAGGCAAGAAATAAGAAATATAACCGCAAGAGCGAATGTATGTATCACGATGTTGAAACGCTTTCTGCAATTGCTAATCTTAAAACAGGCTTTGACTACCCGAGAGAAGAGCTTCTTAAAAATTGGAAAACAATTCTTCTTAATCAGTTTCACGATATTCTTCCCGGCTCTTCAATTGCCATTGTTTATGAGGACAGTAAGGAAGACTATGAAAGAGTTCTCAAAGCAGGCTGCGAAATGGCAGGGAAGGCACAGAGTGCGCTTCTTTCAAAAATCAACCTTAAAGAAGACAGTATTGTTGTTTTCAACACAACGGGCTTCAACCGTCACGATGCAGTAATTTCAGAAAATCCTTGCGAAGAAGAGTTCGCACTCTTTGATAAAAACGGCAACGAAATTGCATATCAGAAAACCTTTGACGGCAAAATTGTGTTTGTTGCAGATGCTCCCTCAAAGGGTTATGCAACTTATACTGTAAGAAAAACTGCACCTGCAAAGTTTGATTTTGTAAATGCAACTGCCCACAAGGCTTCAACACCTTTCTTCGATGTTAATTTCAATGAGGAATACAATATTTCGAAGCTTATCCATAAAGAAACAGGCAGAAGTGTTGCTCCGGATGGTGAAACTGTAGGTAAGGTTATCGCATATCAGGACAGACCCCATAACCACGAGGCTTGGGACATTAAATGCTATTTTGATGAGGTAAGCTGGAGCCTTGATTTTAAGGGTGCAGAGCTTGTTGAGCTTGGTGCAGTAAGAGCAGTTTATAAGGTGGACAGAACCTTCCGTAACTCCACATTCACAGAATATTACTGCATCTACAACGATTTACAGAGAATTGATGTTGACTACGAAGCAGACTGGCACGAGGACCACGTTGTTCTTAAAGCGGATTACCCCGTTGACGTTAACTCAACAAGAGCAACCTTTGATATCCAGTTCGGTAATATTGAACGCTCCACAACAACAAACACAACCTGGGAGTTTGCACAGTTTGAGGAATCAATGCACAAATGGGCGGACCTTTCTGATAACGGCTTCGGTCTTTCTGTTATTAATGATTGCAAATATGGTTGCGATGTTAAGAATGGTCACATTCGACCCACTCTTTTCAGATGTGCAACCCGTCCCAATAAAATTCAGGACAGAGAGCACCATTCATTCTCATTCTCAATTTACCCCCACTCAAAGAGAGCAAACGACTCCGATGTTGTTAAAGAGGGTTACAATGTAAACTTCCCCCTTTATGCAGTTCCGCAGAAAGCACAGGAAGGCACATTACCGGCAGAATATTCTCTTGTTTCCTGCAATAAAGAGAATGTTGTTATTGAAACAGTTAAAATTGCAGAGGACAGCGACAACATCATTGTTCGTGCTTATGAAACATGGAACAGTAAAACTCCCGTAACGCTTACATTCTGCAATGCTATCGAAAGCGCAACAGAATGTAACCTTATGGAAGAAGAGGATGAAGCAGTTGCATTCGAAAATAATACTCTTACCGCAACCTTCAAGCCCTTTGAAATCAAAACATTCAAGGTGAAATTAAAATGAACTACAGCTTTTTTGCGATGATATCGCGAATGAAATACATCGACCGTTGGGCTCTTATGCGTAACACCGACAGGGAAAGCCTTGACAGCCACTCCAAAGAGGTGGCTGTCATAGCTCACGCCCTTGCAGTTATAGGCAACAAACGCTTCGGCAAAGCCTATAACCCCGACAGGGCAGCCGTTTTAGGTCTTTACCACGATGCCCACGAAATTATAACAGGGGATATGCCCACCCCCGTAAAATATCAGAATGATGATATTTTAGTGGCGTTTAAAGCTGTTGAGGATACCGCCAACGAAAAGCTTTTAAATAAGCTGCCCGAGGATTTGCGTGAGGAATTTTCAAGTCTTTTAACAGGTGAAAATGAGGATGAGGAATTACTTGTTCTTATTAAAGCTGCTGACAGATTAAGTGCCCTTATAAAATGTATTGAGGAGCGCAAGGCAGGTAACACCGAATTTAAGGAAGCGGAAAAATCCACCCTCAAACGCATCAAAAAAATGAACGTCCCCGAAGCAGATGTTTTCCTTAACGAATTCATCCCGGCGTATGAGCAGACGTTGGACACGCTATGAAATTGGGAATTCGAAATTTGGAATTCGGAATGAATGGGAAGCTTCGCTTCCAAACATTTTATTAACTTTTTTAGGAAAAACTTCTTTCCTTTAAATTAACCAAAAGCAAATGAAAAAAGATTCAGGACAATAGTTTTTGTCTTGAATCTTTTTCTTTAATAAGAATTTTAAATTGTTGCGTAGCTCATTCCGCATTCCGCACTCCGCATTCCGCATTTAATTCTTCGTGCTTCTCATTTATCTTCTCAGTAATCTCTTCCATATACTTACCGTGAAGCTTGAACTTCCAGGTGTAAATAATAAGTGAAAGAATAATAAGGATTATGGGAGCTACAAGCATCATAAAGCTGATTGCAGATTTAACCTCTTCGCTATTTTGGGCGTGGAGGTTTTCGTTATATTTGGAAATTTCAAGACCGGAGAAAAGAATAATTGTTTGAATGGTGTAAGCCATTTTCTGCAAAAAGCCCTTCATTGAGAAGGTGATGGATTCCGAACGGAAGCCCATTTTTATTTCACCATAGTCTACAATGTCTGCAAGGAAAACAGTCTGTGAAACAAACATTGAAGCAATACCGATGGATGCTATAAGATAGCAGAAGTTCATAGCCATATATGAGCCGAAGGCTTTAACACAAATGGACATTGTAGTAAAACCTAAAATTGCAAGACCGAGAGATACCTGGTAGCATCTTCTTCGTGACATAAATTTTGTAAGCACGGGTACAACCCCAAGACCGAGCACTGAACCAACCGCACCGATAATGTTAAAGGTGGACTGTTTGGCAGGATCACCTGCAACAACGTCAAAGAAATAAACTCCAACACCTGAAATCATATACCAGCCGGCATTTGAAAGCATTGCAAAAAGCATAAATATAAGTAACTGGTCGTTGTTTTTTGCAATGTGGAACATCTTTTTGAAGGTGAATTTTTCGGGCTGTGTTGTAATGTGTTTTTCCTTTGTGTTTAAAACAGAAATTGAGGAAAAGCCCACAAGAGCACAAGCACAAATGATTGCCCAAAGGCTGTAGCCTTTAGCATCTGCAATTTTTTCACCATTGTAGGTTGCTTCGCTCAATAAGGGGAGCATAACAGGGGTTAGTATGGAAATAATTCCCTGCCCAAGACCTGAGAAGGTTCTTGCTACAGTTGCAATAAGGCTTCTTTCCTTGGGGTCGCTTGTGAAGGAGGGGACCATGGACCAATATGGAATATCAGCCATAGTATTTGTCATACCCCAACCAACATAAAGCACCGCAACGTAAATGTAAAGGGGGATTCCGCCCAACTCAAAACCGGGATTTGAAAACAAAAGTGAAAGAACCACCGCGTTACAGCAGGAGCCAATAAGAATCCAGGGGCGGTATTTACCCATTTTTGTTTTTGTGTTGTCAACAATTGTACCCATCATCGGGTCGTTGAATCCATCCCAGATACGTGCAACGGGAGTCAGAAACAAAAGAAATTTTTTGTTAAGATGTAAAATATCGGTTAAGTATTTTGCAAGGTATGAGTAAAAAAGACCGTAGCTTAAATCAAGACCAACAGCACCCACACCATAGGAAAGCATATCTTTAAGTTTACCTTTTTTCAT
>JAZSBI010000208.1:0-4300 GCA_045602345.1 Acutalibacteraceae bacterium
TTTTTTGTGGCTCTTTTATTGTTTTTCTGAAGGTCAGAGGGGGCGAACCTGCCTCGGCGAAGCCGAACACAATCGGGTGTTCGCGTAGCGAATGATGGGCAGAGCCCATCGACCCCTGCTACCCGCACCAATAACGAAAGAGTCACTTGTGTGGCTCTTTTGTTGTTTTATGAGAAAGATAAAAAGATACTCTCCCGCGACAGTTGCATTGCCGAGGGAGAGTACCTTTTTGAATGAAGGATTTAAAATCTATTTCAAAACAGAAATTGCATCGGAGATAGTTTTTTCAAAAGCTTCTCGTCCGTATTTATCAACCTCTGCTTTGTTTTTTTCACCGTGGGTAAGGCAACCTGCACCGCCGATACATCCGCCGACACATGCCATACCTTCAATAAAGTTTGCCTGAAGTGCATTCTTACTTTTCTTAAGAAGTGCAATTCTGCATTCTTCAATACCGTCACATGAGATGGGGTTAAACTCAAAATTAGTTATATTCTGCTCTTTAATCGCTTGAGTTACTGCGTCAGTAAGACCACCGCTACGAGCGAAAATTCTGCCAAAATATGATGCGTTGTCAAGCACATCCTCTTCGAGAGTTGTGATATCAATATCACGGCTGTCAAAAAGAGCCTGCAATTCTTCAAAGGTTAACACTGCATCAACATAAGGCTTTGCACTTTCAAGCTGTGCTTCTGCTTTTTTAGCAGTACAAGGTCCGATAAAAATTGTTTTTGCATTTTCGTCTGTTTCTTTTATATATTTTGAAATTTCGACCATTGGTGAACAGTTGTGAGAAATAAAAGGAACTAAATCGGGAAATGCAGATTTTATGTAAGAAACAAATGCAGGACAGCAAGAGCTTGTAAGGAAGCCTTTTTCAGTTAATTCCTGAGATTCTTTCATAGCAACCATATCTGCACCTAAAGCTGCTTCAACAACAGTGTGAAAGCCCATCTTTTTAAGTCCTGTTATAACCTGACCTAATTTTGCATAAGAGAACTGACTTGAAATTGAGGGAGCAACAACTGCATAAAGCTTGTAGTTTCTGCCCTGTTCACTTTTCTTGATAAGGTCAACCACATTAAGGATATATGATTTATCTGAAATTGCACCAAAGGGACACTGATATACACAAGCACCGCAAGCAGTACATTTATCATTATCAATGGAAGCGGCATTATCTTCGTTAATTGAAATCGCCTTTACCTTGCAAGCAATCTGACAAGGTCTTTTGCGGTTAACAATTGCAGAATAAGGGCAAACCTTTGCACACTGACCGCACTCAACACATTTTGACTTGTCAATATGAGCAACGTGATTATGGTCAAATGAAATTGCACCGCGTTTGCACACATCTTCACAACGGTGGGCAAGACAACCTCTGCAGGAATCTGTTACTTCATATCCTGCAGCAGGACATTCATCACAAGCAATATCAATAACCTGAATAACATTGGGATTTTCAGGGTCACCGCCCATAGCAATTTTAACACGCTCTGAAAGAATGGCACGTTCTTTATAAACGCAACATCTCATTGTTGAGGTTTTACCGGGAACTATTTTTTTAGGTATGTCAATGAGGTTTTCAAGAAGTGTATCATTCCACGCTTCTCTTGCAACCTCTCTTAATACCTTGTATTTAAGATATTGTACTTTTGTATCAAATTTTCTTATATTACTCATAATTAAAAATAACTCACTTTAATTCTTTTACCCATTTGCTTCAAGCACTTTGAAAGTTCTTCCACAAGGTTCATTTTTATATTGAAGTTTATGGGAAGGTCCGGGTTCTGATGAGCAGGGTTGATTGCTCTGCCTACATAAAAGTTTATATCTGTTGCTTCTTCAAAAAGCAAACGGCTTATAAGTGAAGCACCGTCCTTTTTGAAATTCCAATGCTCATAGTGTTTGTTTTCACCGAGATAATCCTGTGCGTACTCTACAACTTTATTGACTGTGATAACACCTTCGGTAACAAGGTCAACGCCTTCAATTTCAGCAATAGGCGGAACATCACTGCTTTCAAAATTAAGAGATGGCTTTAAAGGTTTTCTCAAGAATTTAGATGCAATAGATGATGTTGTACCACCACAGATAATGTGCTTTCCTTCTTTTGAGAAGAAAAGGCTCATCATTCGGTCTGCATCATCTCTGTTTGAGGGCGGTCCGAAAAGCATATTCATGGGAACTCTCTTACGGATTTTAACAACACAAGCGGTTGCATCGTCACCGGGCTTGTAATCATAAAGCTTATCACACTCATCAATGAGCATTGTTGATAAATTCTTTGCAGTATAACCAACAGGAGCAAGAGTTTCAAGAAAGCTTGCAATATCTTCACGCTTCCAACCGAAGTTATATGCTGTACCAATACCTGCATGAGGGCAACCATCGCTCATAGCAATAAAAATATCGTTTTCCTGAAGCTGAATAACAGATTTGAAAATTTTCTTTCCGCCGATGTTCATTTCAGTTTTTGGGTAGTCCCAGTTTTTTTCATTTCTTATTATTATGGTGTGTGGATTATCGTACTGAATAAGCTCTGCAGTTTCATTATTCTTAAGATGAATAATGGTGAATGTGGAATAAGCAACGCCACGCACCGAGCAAACAGGAAGAGTTGCAGCAATCGTTTCAACACACTCCTCAAGGGAAAGACCTTCTGCAAGCATTGTTGAAATGATTTTTGAAGTAAGTGTTGAAAGAATACTTGCTTTAACACCGCTACCGAGACCATCGGAAAGAACAACCACTGTTGAATCCTCATCGGGCTCAACTATATCAATATGATCTCCGCAAAGCTGTTCACCGTAATGGTTTATACTTTTGTAACCGATATCTGCACATAAATCATTCAACAGAAATCGACTCCTTTAATTTTGCAAGGGCGATTTTTGTTTCTGCGGCTGTTTCACCCAAAAGTGAAGCAATCTCCTGAACAATTCGCATTTGCTTATCAACAACCTTATCGGCAACCTCAATTGTCTGACGGCTGATATTTTCTTTTCTTTCTCTTTGCTCCTCTTCGGCAGTAACATCTCTCATAATGCCGATAAGAAGATGTGAATCTCTGTCATAAACAACAGTTTGTTCAACATATCTTTTGTATTCTGCAAGGTAAACTCTCTGGTTACCCACACCTCTGCCGGTTTTAAGAACAGTTTCAAAAACCGTAGGATCAAGAATACGGATAACATAATCGCCGAGAACATCAGAAGCATAACGTATGTTCATAATTTCTCTTGCGGCTTTATTAATTTGCTGAACTTCTAAATTCTCATTAAGAACAATAAGTCCGTTGGGAGAACTATTAACAATAGTATCTGAGAAGCTTTCTGCCTTTTCCTTAAGGAAAGGAAGACACATTGAAATCTCCGCTTTACCCTGACAAATAGCAGCGGCTTTTTCACGACAAGTATTGTAACCGCAAGAACCGCAATTGAGCTCATGAGCAGGTTTGAATTTACCCATCTGACGAAGAACAGCATTAATCTCCATTTCTGATGGTTGAGGATATCTGTGTTCAATATATTCAAATTGCTTCCTCAACTCTCCGGATTTAGGCTGAGAAACCTCAAAATCCTTTTTACCTGCATAATTTGCTATAGTAAGGTAATCGGTAATGGTTTCTGTGTGGTGGTATTTTTCCATAACCGGACCACCCATACAGCTACCGACACAAGCAGACATTTCAATAAAGCATTTATGAACCTTTCCGCTTTCAATATCCTTGAGTGCTGCTATACAGTTTTCAACACCATCGAGTGCGATATATGTATAGTCAGGTGTATCCTGAGCCATTGTTTTAAGCACACCGCCTGTTGTAGGAAAGAAACGTGCACGACTGAAATCATCGTTATCTTTTTCAACTTCAAGCTCTATATTTTCACTTTTGAGCCAGTTCGTAAGTTCTTCAAATGTAAGGACTGCATCAACAATACCTTCGTAATGCTCAGCTTCGTCTTTTTTTGAAACGCAAGGTCCGATGAAAACTGTCTTTGCATCAGGATAGCGTTTCTTTATATCCATACAGTGAGCCTGCATAGGTGAAACAACATCTGCAAGATACTCCAATTCTGCAGGAAAATGTTTCTGAATAAGTAAGTTTATAGAATGGCAACAAGAAGTTATAATAATATCTCTATCATCCTCTTTGAGCATTCTCTCATATTCGTTTTTAACAATTGTTGCGCCGATAGCGGTTTCTTCAACATCATAAAAGCCCAACTTTTTTAGAGCTTTTCTCATTGAATTTATTCCAACGCCATCGTAGTTCGCAATAAACGAGGGAGCAAGGCTC
>JAZSBI010000209.1:0-10292 GCA_045602345.1 Acutalibacteraceae bacterium
GAATGTAAAAAAGGAGGGGTGGGCGTTTGTGAGCGCATCCTGCGGATGATACAGCGAACAAAAAGCCCTGGGCGCAATAAGGAGTATTGCGAAGTGAATAGCGAGCGAGACGACTATATTGCAACCGGTTGACCGCGTTAGCGGTGGGTGGTACATTTGCTTAACAACATTTTTTCTAATAGATTTTTTTAGGAGCATATTATGGAGAATAACAAACCTACCCAGGGAAATAAGCCCAAATATGTTAACGGCGAAAAATACCAGTATAACAGATTTGAAGATACATTCGGTGATCCCGGGCGCTATTCCGATGAAACTCCGAGAAACGAGCCTTTTCACATATTTAAATTGATTCCCAGTGGTAAAAAGTGGAAGAAGGTTTTTCTGATAATCCTGTTTTGTATGGCTTTTCTTTCTGTTGTTTTTGGGGTTTTAGGCTTTTTGTATTTTAACTGATGCTTAAGAAAAAATAGTGTATTAACGATTAATCCATAGAAATTTTGAACAAAGGGGTGTTTTTATGAGAAAATGTGAAAGCTGCGGTAAGCTTTATCAGGAAAGTAAGGATGTTTTCTGTCCTCATTGCGGTGCGGTTGCCCAAAAGCAATGCACTCACGGTTCTTCCTTTGATTCTTCAAGATATGACAGGGGAGAAATTTACAAAAATGAATCCGGAAGCACCGCTTATAATCAAGGCGTTGAGCCACATATTCAGCGAGAAAAATACCTCTATAACAGATTTGAGGACACATTCGGCGATGCGGGACAATATTCTGATAAAACACCAAAAATTGAATTTCCTGATCTATCAAAAATGCTTTCAAAAACCAAAGGTAAAAGCCCAAAATCTATAGGTATTATAATTTTTATTTGTATAATTGCTTTTAACTTTATTATTGGATCGCTTTCTTTTAATGAAGGCGTTGATGTTGATTCGTGGGAAGAATCGGAGGTAATGTATTTTGGTGAAGATGTAACCGAATTCTATACTGTTGTGAATGAGGCATCAATTGAAATTATTGATACAAATCAAAAAGCTAAAACCTTTGTAATTGAAATAAAATGTATGGAGTTTGAGGAAAATCTTCCCGAAAGTGTACAAAGCGCTATATCATCTGGTGAAATGGGGAAAGATATTCTTTCTGATGATACTTTCGTTGAAATATTGCCTTGTAGCTTTTCAAAAAAAGAGGTAGATGAAGAAAGTTACGACTCTGCTGTTAATGAAAGTTTTTATTCCCCGGGAGAGCAGATAGATGGTAAATGCAAATATAAGTTTATCTACGATTTTGATTATGATGAAATAGTGCATATTGCAGGTGGTATTGATTTCCGTCTGGAGAATGGTGTGTATATTAATGCACAATTACCTTTTTCTGCCTTCAGTGTTTCAGAGGATGGAATTATTACGTATTACAGTTCTTATGCTAATGAATATACAAAATGGAGTACAGTTTTCACCGAGTGCTCCAATAAACAGGCTTTTAGTAGCGATGTATATATAAATTTTGAAGAAGTTGTAACCGTGGTTGATAATGAAGAATAAAACAAAAAACACCGCAGTTTGCGGACTGATAACAGCACTTTCCGTAGTGCTTATGATGTTAACAACACTAATACCTGTTTTTTTGTATGTGTTACCTATTGTTACAGGTCTTTTAGTTTTGTTTGTAGCAGATTTTGCAGATAAGAAATGGGGTTCAGGTGTGTTTTTTTCCACCGCAGTTCTTTCACTTCTTTTAATAACAGACAAAGAAGCAGCACTTACTTATGCACTCTTTTTTGGCTATTACCCATTAATTAAAGATACAATGGAAAAATTGCCTAAATGGATAGCATGGATTTTAAAGTTTGTTCTTTTCAATGTGGCTGCTGTTGGAATCGGGGCAATAAGCTTTTTCCTTTTTGGTGTGACCGGAGAGGAATACAACGAGTTCGGAAAATTTACAATCCCCATACTGTTGGTAATGGCAAATGTTGTTTTTATTCTTTATGATATCTGTCTTACCCGATACAGACTTTTATTTGTTACACTTTCCGGCAAATTTAAGAAAATGATAAAATAAAAACAAGGTGTTTTCAAAAACTGAAAACACCTTGTTGCTTTTGTTGTTGAATTTTAAATTGTTGCCACTTATTTAAACTGATTCTTAGCCTTTGCAGATTCGTCCATAAGTGCAATATAAGTTCTACCTACGTTAAGAGAAAGCTCGTCACCGACTTTGTTATAGAACTTAATCATATCAGCACTGTCGCCCTTTTTCCAGGTTATATCGGTGTATGAACCGTTTGAAATGTAAACGCCTTCGCCCTCTGAAAGGTCGAAATCAACACGTCCTTTGGAATCATTCAAATCTGTAACTGTTGTGTAGCATACTATAATATTTTCAAAACTCTGCTGTACGCCTTCACTATCAACAAAGGGTTCGCCGTTGAGCTTGGATGTGTACAGTTTTGTAGCTGTGTCATACTCGTAGTTATAGGAGAAACCGGAACCAAAATAGATTTTTACATTTGTGCAAGGTGCAGAAAGTGTTTTTGTTTTATTACTGAACTTGAAGGGGGCTTTGTAACCTTCTCCGATTTCTGTTCTGTATTCTTTGTCTTCAATTGCTTTGTTAACGGCTGTGCCTGTTGTGTAAGAGGTGTGCTCAATAGCTACATCTCTTGTGTTATCACGATAGAAGTAATTATCTACTAAACCATTAATGTTATTAACATTGTGATTTTTAATTTGAGCCTGTGCCATGGGACTGTAACCGAAATGAACAAATATACCGTCAAAACCTTCTACAAGGTCAACAAAATAATGCCTTGCACTTCTGATGGGACCAACTTTTTCCGGGATTGCTGAAGCATCTGCGTACATAAGGAGCATTCTTGTTATGCCACCTTCAGCTACCATTTCCCAAACGATATCGGAAGAGGTGATACCCCATTGAGGTCTTGCTGCGGGAGAGTTTTCAACAACCATAAAAACAGGTCTGTTATTTAAAAGCTTTTCGTTATAGCCGGGTTCACCTGTAAGAGGATTTCTGATAACATTATCTTCAGCTGTTTGGTTATTATTGGTGGTTGGAGAAGATGAATTAGTTGACTGAGGATTTGTTTCTTCTTCTTTTTCTCCGCCACAACCTGCAAATGCACCTAACATAAAAATAAGTGCCAATGCAAGTGAAAGTACTTTTGAAATTTTTGAGTTTTTGAGTTTTCTCATGTGTGTTTCGTCCTTTTTGTTTTATTAAATCCAAAATTCGACAATGTGTCGTAGTGTGCCGAATAAAGTTGGATTCTCTGTATCTATTGTAACATCTGCCACAGAAAATGCAAGAGTAATTGAGTAAAAAATGCTGAGGAAAGCAGAAATAAACAAAAGATTGTTTATTGATTTGGAACTGTTTTCCATATAAATTTTTTCATAAAGGGAATATATGATTAGAATTGCACCTAAAAAGAAAATATAGCCAAAATCACTGTAATACCTTTGTAGAAGTCCACCGGCTTGTGTATCTGCAATAACAAGTGCAAAACCTATAATAAAAAGTGTCAGCGTTGTGGAAAAAAGTTTCTTTTCTTTTAATATGTTTTTTGCTTTCGGAAGTGCAAAACCGAACCAAAGCAGCGGAAGACTTGTTATAAGACCGCCAAAGCAATATTCCGAAATAGTTTTGCCTATATAATTTGTTTCAATGTTAACCGGCTCAATAAAGGGGAAGGTAGCCACAAATGATGGCGTTTGGAAAAGATATGTGAAAATACCTAAGCCTGTCCTGCCTATTGAAAAACCACGTTTTGTAACATCGTTTGTTGTAAGGTTATAGGCGGAACCGAAATCAAACGGAGAACCGAACCGAATATAGTTATAATACATAATCCCTGAAGCTACCACTACAAATGGTAGTGCCAGGGTTATAAGCTCTTTTATACCCTGTTTGCTGAGAATGAATTTTTCTTTGAAAAAATAACCGACAAAAAGAGGTATTGCTACGGCACAAATGAGCACGGACTGGGGACGGCAACCAACTGAAAGAGCCATAAAAAGTGAGCCTGACAAGAAATTAAGAAGCTTATACTTTTCAGAGTTAAGCCCTTTAAACCAAAGGTAAATTCCCCAAACAACAAATGCCATTGAAGTCATAATTGGAACTGAATAAAAATCAGGCCGCTTTACAAGGAAAGTCATTCCGCAGCAATTAACAAAGGTTAATGCGGTTAGAAGGTATGTGCCTACGGAAATGTTTTTGAATTTCTTTTTGCAGATTAAATCAAGTATTTTAAATACCCCGATTGAGAATACCAATGCAAAAACTATTATTCCTGCAGCGGATGGAAATGGTGCATCAAAAATAGCCCTGAAGGGAAGGTACATTAAAAGTAATGGCACAATACCAAAGTAAACGTAATAATGACCATCAAAATAAGCTACATCCCAGCGGTAAGCGTCACCGGTTAAAAGTGACTGCTCGTAGCGTGCAACGGTGTCGTAAGGGTTTTTCATATCCTTGAGGGACTGTGGTACATCATTGTTGTCAATATAGGTTTTTCCTTGAAGAATAGCCTGTGCCAATTCGTCGTATTGGTTGTGTTGTGAGTAGCTTATAGGAACAAAATCAACACCGGCTCCATCCCATTTATACGAATTGTAGTCTTTTGTTGCTATGCCCATAAAAGTAGGGTTGATCGAGCCTAGAATGATAATAATTGCACATTGCAGACACAAAGCAACAATAACTAAAGAGTTTTTTGAATATTCGTGATCCGTTAACTTCTTTTTGTAAAGAATTGACGAAGGCTTGAAAAGGTAAACAAAACACAAAAATCCTACCAGACAAAAGAGTCTTAAAAACGAAAATTCAAATGGCCTTTGGGCGTTTATAGAAATTGAATCTATGTTTACTGTTTCAAGATCGCTTTCAAAAACTAAACCCAGATTTTGTGTTTTACCTGCGGTGTTTATGTTTATATACTGACTCTTATTTACATTAAGATAGAGTTCCCTCTCGGGGTTTGAGTAATAGAATTGGTTTGCTTCGTCAGTAAGGAGAATATTTGTAGTTATAACAGATGGATTATTATGATTTAATTTAATATGAATGTTTTTGATTTTTTCATTGATTTCGGGAAATTCTACGGTTTCACCGGTGTAGAAAGTGTAGCCACCCTCGAGATTTACATAATCTGTAAGGTAAGTATTAAGACTAATTTCTTCGTTGCTTTTTGAAGAGTAAAAATTAATATTGAAAATAGAAACTTCCAGTCCAAGGCTGAAAAGAATAATAGAAGTAAGAGCAAGTACCAATACTCTTTCTGTGTTTTTTTCGGCTTTGCTTTTTTTATACAGCAATAATGCAACAAAGGAAAATACCAATAAAAACAAAATACAAACAACAATCATAATAACTCTCCGAATATTGACTAATATACATTATTAAACCACAAAAGAGCTTTTTTGTAAATATTATAAGAAAAGAGAACATATATTATATGGGTGAGTTTTATGTTAAATATTGTAAAAAATGAGATTCTTACATATCCGGTTTATGAAAACATTGTAAAAATACTGAATAGGAAATATCGAACAGTAAAATTAACAACCTGCGGTAAAAGTCTTTTGGGAAAAGAAATCTATTCTTTTGTAATAGGTGAGGGGAAGAAAAATGTTGTTTATGTTGGCGGTACTCATGGGTTAGAATGGCTTACCTCACTATTACTTTTGAAATTTACAGAGAATTTAGCTGAGGCGTACGAAAATAACAGCACTTTGTCAGGTTTTGGTATAAAAGCTGTTTTAGAACAAACAAAGCTTATTGTAGTTCCGGAGCTTAATCCGGATGGAATAGAAATTGCAATAAATGGTGCTTGTGCTTGTGGTGAATATAAGAAACAAAATGTTGAAATATGCAAGGGTGATTTCAGTTCATGGAGTGCCAATGCAAGGGGCGTTGATATAAATCATAACTTTAATGCGGATTGGTATAGTTTAAGGGAAAAAGAAATAGCGGAGGGTATTGATAATCCTGCACCAACAAGGTACGGAGGTAGTTTTCCTGAAAGTGAGCCGGAAACTGCAGCAATTACCCGTATTTGCAGAACATTACCGGTTGATATGCTTATAACTTTTCATTCCCAAGGTGAAGAAATTTTTTATGAATACGGCAAAAATACACCTGAAAAATCCCTGTATATAGCAAAGATGTTTTCTGCTTTAACTGATTATACATTGGTGAAAAATGAAGGCTTGTATTCAAGTGGTGGATTAAAAGATTGGTTTATCGAGGAGTTTGGAAGATCTGCTTTTACTATTGAAGTAGGAAAAGGTAAAAATCCCTTACCACTTGAAGACTTTGAGAATATTTATGAGAAACTGGAAAGTTTGATGGTGGCGGGAATGATTTTAAGTTAGGTATGGAGTGATTCCCACCGTGTTACTATAAAATTAAAAAAACTCTTTACAAAGAACAAATGTTCTGTTATGATACGTTTTACGAACAAATGTTTTGTAAAGGTGTAAGGTATGGGCTTGCCCATACCGTGGAATATGTTTGTTCGGCGTAATTGTGTGGTGCAGGCAAGCCTGTACCTTACGGGTGTATGGCAAACAAGTATTTAATCAGGACGGTAACTGTAAGGTATAGGTTTGTCCATACCACAGAGTAAAGTTAAAGGAAGAGAAAAGTGGAACGAGTTATTTTACATTGTGATTGCAATTGCTTTTTTGCATCGGTTGAGGCGGCGTTACAACCTGAGCTTAACAAATATGCCTTTGCTGTTTGTGGTGACCCTACTGAACGCCATGGTATAGTCCTTGCTAAAAATGAAAAAGCAAAAAAATACGGTGTGCAGACAGGGGAGGCTATCTGGCAGGCAAAAAGTAAATGCCCTCATTTGGTAACAGTTGTTCCCCACTATAAAGAATATAGGGCGTTTTCCAAAAGGATATTCGATATATACTGTCGTTATACAGATTTGGTGGAGCCATTCGGTATTGATGAATGTTGGCTTGATGTTACGGGTAGTGTCCACCTTTTTGGTAGTGGTAAAGAAATCGCAGATGAACTGCGAGAAACCATAAAAACAGAAATTGGTGTAACAATTTCTGTTGGTGTGTCCTACAACAAAATATTTGCAAAAATGGGTAGCGATTATAAAAAACCTGATGCCACAACAGAGATTACACCCGTTAATTTCAAGAACTTATTGTACCCCTTACCTATTGGGGAATTATTTATGGTAGGAAGAAAAACTGCAGAAAAACTTCGTGGTGTTGGCATAAAAACAATAGGTGATAGTGCACGGTGTGATGAAAAATTTCTTTGTCGTATTCTTGGTGAAAACGGAAGAACCTTGTGGCGATATGCTAATGGTTACGATTATTCACCTGTTTTGCGTTTTGATTACCGAGAGGCTTATAAATCAATCGGTAATGGTGCAACTTTCAAAAGAGATTTAATGAATTTCAGTGATGTTCGTACTTGTGTGTTTTTTCTTTGTGATAAGGTTGCGGCAAGACTTCGCAAGCATAATTACGAATGCTCTGCCTTGCAGGTGGGTATAAAGGATACAAATTTTCAAACCATTCAGCGGTCGTCGCAATTATCATCACCAACGGATTTGGCATTTGATTTGAGAAATGCGGCACTATCTTTAATAGAATCTAATATAGATGTTGAAAAAGAGCCTATACGTTCCTTAACTGTAACGGGTACAAAGCTTTTAAATGCTGAGGATGTATGTGAACAAATTTCATTATTGGATTTAGATTATCACATAAAAAGAGAAAAAGAACATAGGCTTGAATGTACCAAAGATAATATTCGTCATAAATACGGATTAGGTACAATTACACGGTGTTCATTTATTGATAATGACTTTGGCTTTTAAAATTGTCCATAGCACCTTTTTTGCTCCGGGCAATATCTGTATACAGCACTACTCGCTTCAAAACGGCACTCTGAACAATTTTCACGAAAAGGGGAGATTTCAAGTGAAATGCACAATAACTGATTTAAGGTCAAAAGAGGTTATAAATGTTGATAACGGATGTCGATTGGGATGTGTTACAGATGTAGAAATAGATACCTGTACCGGCTGCCTTGTGAGTATAACTGTATTTTGTGGCAGAGGTGTTTTCGGGTTTTGCGGAAAAGGGGAAGAAATAGTTGTGTGTTGGAAGGATATAGTGGTAATTGGTGATGATACAATTCTGGTAAGAAAGGGCGGAACAAAACTGGCATAGCGTTTGCTATGCCAGTTAATTATTTTATTTCCTTGTTTTATTATAAATTTTTGATTTGATTTTATCAATGAAAGAAAGCTTGGTTTTATCGTTAACCATCAATTCTTTAATTGAATAACCCTTTAAAGTGAATTCTGCCTTGTCGCTTTCATAAAGGTCAACAATACTGCCGTCAGAAAGCTCTGTTATGCAAGAATAAACATAAGAGAAAGGATTTAAACTGTCTGTGACTTTCTTCGTGTATTTCCATTCAACAATATTATCTTCACCATAAAGACCAATTCTGATAACACCAAGTTTTCTGGTTTTCTTCTCTGGACAAGCAAGAATAATTGCGTCCTTGCCGTCAATTTTTTTGCTGTAATTTATAACGGAGAACATACAGTTTGAGCAGTAAGAGAGCCCTTTATCAACTGTGTATTTACCCCATGTTTCACCGCCGTCTGTTGAGTCGGTGTAGCTTATAAAACCTGCAATATTTCTTGAATACATACGAAGAACGCCGTTGTTGAGAAGAGCAAACTGACTTTCGGAGCTTTTTCCTGCTGTGCCTACCTGCTTTGCTTTTTCTGAGCGATGCCAAGTTTCACCATCTTCGGTATAAATCACGCTTGTGTATTCTCTACCACCATTATTATCGTAAATTGAGAAAAGAACTCTTTGCTTTCCGTCTTTTTCAATGCAGATACCAACACCGGGAGAGAAGCCTGTAAAACCTTTGGAGTCTATTTGTGTATTGAGAATTTTACCATCGGACCAGGTTTCACCATTATCAAAGCTCTTTCTTACCCAAAGGTAATATGTGGGGTAAATTTTAATGGGAGCGTAGGCATAGAAAATGTTTGCGATGATGTCTTTATCGTTAAGACTGCCGTCCTTGTTCATTTGTTTTATAAGAACGGGGGAGAACCCCTCGCCTATTTTCTGATAAATATTATAAAATCTATCTACAAAATAATCATTATAGCTTGAATTATCAGAAAATTTTAAAACCGGTGCAAAGCCGTCGTCACTGAAATCACTAATATAATAGGGGTAGTGAGCTTTGTCGAGAGTGATGCTTTCAGCTTTTTCGTGACTTGTTTTATCGCAAAGGACGACCTTACCATCAATGAAACCGCTACCTTTTCCGTAGGTTCCTGCACTCCAAAGACCCATATATGCAGGGCAAGCATCACAAGCGTGATAAACAACCCCGTTTTTATCTTCGCACATTGCCGCATCGCAGAATGAAGCAGAGGTGGGAATTGCTTGGCTGTGGTCTGCATCCTCCATATCATTGAAATGGTTTACCCAAACAATATCGGACCAGGTTTTGCAGTTATCATCGGAATAGCGAATAACAGTTTCTATGTTTGCAGGGTCATCTGTTCCGTTACCGTAACGGACATCACCACCTGCAAGAACTCTGCCATTTTTTAGGGCGAGTATTGAAGGGATACGGAACAATTTGCTGTTAGCGGTTCCTGAAGAATAAGGGTTTGTAAAATTTACCATTATTTTATCTCCTTAAACTAATCTGAAAGTTTTAACCTCAAATGGAGTGATATTGAAAGTGATTTTATTATCTTTAAATTCAATTTCTTTTTCGTCAACTTCCATAAGATTTGTTTCATAAACCTTGCTGAACGGAAGATTAATTGTAAGTGTTCTTTCGCCACGAACTCTTCTGCTCTGATATACACGAACAATAATTCCGTTGCCATCCTGAGCTTGTTTAACTGCATCGATAACAATATCGTCATTGTCGCAGTTAATATAGCTGTTGGATTCGGGAAGAGTGCCGTTCTTTGCAGAAACGGGAATTCCATTAAGTGCAAAGTTGAGCTTGAATGCTTCCTGAACTGTGCTACCTGTCTGCCAGGTACCTGCATGGGGATAATATGAATATGTGAAGCTATGATGACCTAAATCTCCGTATCTGTCAGGTGTGGTGGGGGCACGAAGGAGTGTGATTCTCATTCTGCTGTTAAGAATATCATAGCCATATTTACAGTCGTTAAGAATGCTTACACCATAATCGCCTTCGGAAAGGTCTGCCCATTTGTGGGCACAT
>JAZSBI010000210.1:0-3620 GCA_045602345.1 Acutalibacteraceae bacterium
GAAAGTCGGTTAATTAAAAGACCTATTGTGTTAAAGGTTTTTCGTTTAGCCTTTTCAAAAAGTCCAAATTATACCCCCTTTTTACTAAACTATACGAGATTATACAGTATTTTAATTGTATGGTCAAGGTGTAATGAATTACGGCTATCTACTAAGATAATGTGTTTTTGGTTTTATAGAAAAGGTAAAAAATAATTTACAAATTATCTTTTTGTGGTATACTTAAATGTGAGTAAATTTACATTTCTGAAAGGAATGATAATATGAAAACAACAAAGAAGGTTCTCGCTCTTGTTCTTTCGGTAGTTATGTTAGTTGGTTGCTTCTCCTCTACAGCTTTTGCTGTTAAAGAGGCATATACTCCTTCTATCGTAATTCCCGGTATTTTTCAGAGTGAAACAAAATATTATGAAAATGGTGTGCCTACAAATGCAGAGCCTCCGTTCTTTATGGATTCAACTATTGAAATTGTAGGAGCAGCTCTTACGGATGCCCTTATTCCTATTTCAAAGCTTCTTGTTACTCAGGAGGATAAAGATAGTCAGGCGGCGCAGGCAGTTGCAGACCTTCTTGGTGAAGCTCTTATGGAAAAAAACCGTTGTGATGAAAACGGTAAGTTTGTTCACGATGTTCGTGCAACAAAGTATAACGACTGCTTTGCAGACCTTAGTGCGTACGATCAGGAATATATTCTCGACCAGATTCCGTTGCAGAAATATATTGACATTGCAGGTGGCGAAAACCTCTATTTCTTCTCTTATGCATCATTTGGCAATATGTATGATACTGCAGAGGAGCTTTATAATTTCATTCAATTTGTGAAAAAAAACTCAGGCTCCGATAAGGTTAACATAGTTCCAATCAGTCAGGGTGGTTCTGTTGCAAACGGGCTTATGCAGATTTATGCAGATAATGGTCGTTCTGTAGCAGAAGATATCAACAGGATTATTTATGTTGTTCCTGCTCTTGATGGGTCAATTCTTATTGGTGAAATTTATCAGTATGGCCTTCTCGATGGCAAAGAGCTTTATACTACAATGTTCCCTGCCCTTATGGGTGAGGGTGATATGCTCAGCTACCTTCTAAATGTAATTCTGCGCATTATGCCTAATGCAGATGTTAACAATATTCTTGATACCGCTGTTCATACACTTATAATTGATTACACAAGATATTCAACTCTTTTCTGGGGACTTTGCCCATCGGGTAACTATGAGCCCTGTCGTGAAATGTACCTTATGGACGAGGGCCTCGAAGAAATTCGCAGGCAGACAGATTGGTATTACAATGCTCAGTGCAATCGATATAAAAATATTGAAAATGCAATTGCAGACGGAGTTGAGGTTTTCGATATAGTTGACTACAACTATCCTCTTTACCAGCTTGTTGATTCTTGGGATGACGTGAATGCAGATGGTATTATTCAGCTTGATTCTACATCAATGGGTGCTTTCAGCTATGGTGTTGATGTTAAGCTTGGTGAGGATTACGTTCCTACTCACACAAACTGTACAGACCCCGAAAACCATAACCACACAGACCCTAACGGCATTGTCGATGCCTGCACAGGTCTTCTTCCCGAAACAACCTTCTATTTCTATAATCAGGATCACGAAAAAACAGGTTCTAACGATGTTATTATGAAGCTTGTTACAGAGCTCCTTGTTGACGAAACCTTTGTTGACGTTTTTTCAAAGCCTGATAAATTCCCGCAGTTTAATGTGGGCAGAAATTCAAAGTGGCTTATGCAGGATATAGCTGAAATGAAGGAGTACGACAAAAGCAACCTTACCGAAGAAGAAATGGCGCTTCTTGAGGATGCTATTGCTCAGGCGGAGGCTCAGCTTGAAGAAACCAATGTTGATATTGATGCCTACAATGAAGCAGAGCGCAACTTCTATTCGGTTTATGACTATATTAAGAATAAAGATGTAGAGCCTGAAGAAAAAGAAAACTCCGCTTATTTGGATTTCAGCGGACTGCTTGCACAGCTCTTTGAGGTGCTTTCCACAATTCTCTATGCCTTCTTTGGTGGTGCAGGCTTTAGTGATATGTAAGAGTTAGCTGCCGGCAAAAGCGGTGATGCGAAGCCTTATATCCCTGTGTGTGAGCATAGGAATGATAGCTATCGCAGAAATTAAGCTTACAGAAAACCGGAATGTTGCGAAGCCTATCCCTCTTGCGAAACGAAAGTTTCGGAGGAGGGGGGACCACCGCAGGTGGTGGGTGGTACTGTACAGCAAAAGCACACTAATTAGAGCAAAGAAATAAGAGGCGGGATTTCCCGCCTCTTATTTTATGCAATTATAAACAATTTTTTGTTGGGCAATTATGCAGGTCTGTATGAACCATCGGAATAGTTAAAAATCAATTCAACTGTGTATGTATCACGATTCATTCCGCCAAAGCCGTTCTGAGCTGAATAGTCAAGAATAACCTTTACATATGCTAAATTTTCGTCTCCTTCGTAAGGCGTTTCATATGTAACAGAAGAATCGTTTAATACAAATGAGTCCTCATTTTTTAAAGAAACTTCGTCATGGAATACCTCAAGTGCTGCTTCAGTTGCTTCGGCTGGATAAACATCAGTGCCCGTCATGTCTATCATATTGAATCCGCCGATAACAAAGCCTACAATAACAAGCACTCTAATAATCGAGAATATTTTTCTTTGAGTTTTTTTCTTAAATGTAAGTTTCTTGATGATACTGCCAACAAAAGGTAACAGTAATAAGCCGCTAACACCAAACAAAATTGTTGTTGCAATATCACCATCTGAAGCATATCCAAATGCCATAAACAAAAGAAAAATTGCAACAAATGCCCCTAAAATTTTGCCGATTTTTTTTATAGTTCCTTCGTTCAACTTTTCATAACAATTAGGACATTCAACCGCGTTTTTATCAACTTCATTACCGCACCAACCACAGTAATTATGTTCTTTTCCGGCTTTAACCCCGCAATGTGGACAGATTTTTTTAGTAGTTTCTTTACCACAATTTCCACAGTATTTCATTTTTGTACTTCTCCTTTTTAACTAAATTCATATATTAACCGATATTGGTTAATATGATTATATACTATTTTCGGTTAATATTCAAGTGGGGAGTGATAAAAATGATTTCCTACGATAATTTGTGGAAGGTTATGCAAGAAAAAGGCGTAACACAGTACGCGCTGATAAAAAAATATAGGATAAGTCCTGCTCAAATCACCAGATTAAAACGAAACGAAAGCGTCAGTACTCACACCATAGAAATATTTTGTAAAATTCTTGGTTGTAGGGTTGAAGATATAATGGAATATATACCTGATGAAATAAAAAACGAAACAGAAAATTAACCCGCACGCCTTGAAAAATTTATTCAGGACTGCGGGTTTTTGTGAGAAGTTTTAGTGAAGAGTGAAAAGTGAATAGTGAAAAAGTAAAAACCCGAATGCAAAAGCATTCGGGTTTTTGGAGCTGATAACCGGATTTGAACCGGTGACCTCACCCTTACCAAGGATGCACTCTACCTACTGAGCTATATCAGCAATGAACAAATGCTATTATACATTTTTGCTCTTTTCTTGTCAAGGTGTTTTTAGTTAAATTACCCACGCTGTTTTTTTATTTTTTT
>JAZSBI010000211.1:0-4445 GCA_045602345.1 Acutalibacteraceae bacterium
GCAATGCAGATTGTTGCTAACGAAGAACAGCTTCGTCATTACCTGAGAACAGCCGTTGAAATTGATGAGGACAAGCCCGTTCTTGTTGACAAATACATTTACGGTAAAGAGGTTGAGGTTGACGCTATTTGCGACGGCAGAGATGTATTTGTTCCCGGTATTATGGAGCTTGTTGAAAAAACAGGTATTCACTCCGGCGACTCTATCAGCGTTTACCCCTCATTCAGCATTTCAGACAAGGTTAAAGGCATAATTCTTCAGTATGCAAAGAAGCTTGGCCTTGGAATCGGCATTGTTGGTCTTTACAACATTCAGTTTATTGTTGATGAAAATGACGATGTTTATATTATTGAGGTTAACCCCCGTTCCTCAAGAACAGTTCCCTTCCTTTCAAAGGCAACAGGTTACTCACTTGCAGATATTGCAACAGAGGTTATTATGGGCAAGAGCCTTAAAGAACAGGGCATCTTCGATATTTATCCCACAGAAAAGAACCGTTGGTACGTAAAGGTTCCCGTATTCTCATTCAACAAAATCCGTGGCCTTGATGCGTACCTTTCACCCGAAATGAAATCAACCGGTGAAGCAATCGGCTATGACGACAAATTAAACAGAGCTCTTTACAAAGCTCTTCAGGCATCAGGTATGCACCTTCAGAACTACGGTACTGTTTTTGCTACAGTTGCAGATAAGGACAAAGAAGAGGCACTTCCCCTTATTCGTCGTTTCTACAAGCTTGGCTTTAATATTCAGGCAACTGCAGGTACTGCAAAATTCCTTAAAGAAAACGGAATCAGAACACACGTTCTTGGTAAAATCAGTGAGGGCAGCAACGAGGTTCCCGATGCACTCCGTCAGGGTCACATTGCTTATGTAATCAATACAAAAGATATTAATGCAAGTGGTGAAAACAACGATGGTCACCAGATCCGCCGTTACGCTATTGAAAACAATGTAACAATATTTACAGCCCTTGATACTGTAAGAGTGCTTCTTGATGTTCTTGAAGATATTACCCTTACAATTTCAACAATTGATGCAGAGGCTAACTTATGAGAGAATCAATTTTTAAAATAACTGAAAATACACCACTTACAAAAGCGGTGTATAAAATGAAACTTCAGGGGGATGTGAGTGATATCACATCTTCCGGACAGTTTGTTAATATAAAGCTTGATGGCTTTTACCTTCGCAGACCCATTTCTGTTTGTGATTGTGAAGATGGTGTACTTACACTTATATACAAGGTAGTAGGTAAGGGTACAGAGCAGATGTCAAAAATGGCTGTAGGTGAGCAGCTTAATATTCTCACCGGTCTTGGTAACGGCTACAATGTTTCCCTTGCGGGAGATAAGCCCTTGCTTTTAGGCGGTGGCGTTGGTGTTCCTCCCCTTTATATGCTTGCAAAAAAGCTTATTGCAGAAGGTAAGAAGGTTACTGTTGTCCTTGGCTTTAATACTAAAGAAGAAATTTTCTGTGAAGAGGATTTTAAGGCTTTAGGTGCAGAAGTTTTTGTTACAACAGCAGACGGCTCCTACGGAATAAAAGGCTTCGTTACAGATGCTATGAAGGATATTGATTATTCATATTTCTACACCTGTGGTCCTGAGCCCATGCTCAAAGCAATTTACAAGGCAAGTAATACAAGCGGTCAGTTCAGCTTTGAAGAAAGAATGGGTTGCGGCTTTGGTGCTTGTATGGGCTGCTCCTGCAAAACCATTACAGGCTACAAAAGAATTTGTAAGGATGGCCCCGTGCTTGAGAAGGAGGAGATTTTATGGGCAGATTAAGTGTTAACCTTTGCGGAATAGAGCTTGACAACCCCATAATTCCCGCCAGCGGAACCTTTGGCTATGGTTACGAGTTCGCAGAAATTTATGATATAAATTGCCTTGGTACATTCTCTTTTAAGGGTACAACAAAGGATCCCCGTTTTGGTAACCCCACACCCCGAATTGCAGAATGTACTGCAGGTATGATAAACGCTGTTGGTCTTCAGAATCCCGGTGTTGAAAGGGTTATAAATGAGGAACTTCCAAAGCTTAAAAAATGCTTTAACAAAAAGGTTATGGCTAATGTAAGCGGTTTTGCAGTTGCCGATTATGCTTACACCTGCCAGCAGCTTGATAAAGAAGAGCAGGTTGGTTGGCTTGAGGTTAATGTAAGCTGTCCCAATGTTCACGGTGGTGGTATGAGCTTCGGCACAGACCCAAAAGCTGCGGCAGAGGTTACAGCGGCAGTTAAGCCTGTAACAACAAAGCCTGTAATTATTAAGCTTTCTCCCAATGTAACAGATATTGTTGCTATTGCGAAAGAGTGTGAGGCTGCAGGTGCAGACGGTATCAGCCTTATTAACACCCTTTTAGGTATGAGAATTGACCTTAAAACCAAGAAACCCGTAATTGCAAATAAAATGGGTGGCTTCTCAGGAAGCGCAATTTTCCCTGTTGCAGTTCGTATGGTTTACCAGGTAGCAAATGCAGTTAACATTCCCGTTGTTGGTATGGGTGGTGTTTCTACTGCAGAGGATGTTATAGAAATGATGCTTGCAGGTGCAACTGCAGTTGAAATTGGTGCGGCAAACCTTATTGACCCCTGTGTATGCCGTGACATAATCAACGAATTACCTGCAGTAATGGACAAGTATGGTATAGAAAATCTTTCAGATATAATAGGAGGCGCAAAATAATGGGTAAAGACGTAATTGTTGCTTGTGACTTTTCAAGTGCAGAAAAGGTTTATGAGTTTCTTGATAAATTTGAGGGTGGCAGAAAACCCTTTGTAAAAATCGGTATGGAGCTTTTCTATGCAGAAGGCCCACAGATTGTTCGTGAAATCAAAAAGAGAGGACACAAGATTTTCCTCGACCTTAAGCTTCACGACATTCCCAATACTGTTAAAAAATCAATGGCAGTTCTTTCTAACCTTGATGTTGATATTACAAACCTTCACGCATCAGGTACAATCCGTATGATGGAGGGTGCACTTGAAGGTCTTACACGTCCCGACGGTACAAGACCACTTCTTATTGCTGTTACACAGCTTACATCTACCGACCAGGAGAGTATGGAAAACGACCTTCTTATTAAAGAGCCTATTGACAAGGTTGTTATGCACTATGCTCACAATGCAAAGGTTGCAGGTCTTGACGGTGTTGTTTGTTCACCCCTTGAGGCAGGTAAGGTTCATGAAACCTGCGGAAGCGATTTCCTTACAATCACTCCCGGTGTTCGTTTCGCAGATGGTGACATTGGCGACCAGAAGAGAGTTATGACCCCTGCAGAAGCAAAGAAAATCGGTTCTGACTACATTGTTGTTGGCAGACCCATTACAGCAGCAGAAGATCCCGTTGCAGCATATAACAGATGTGTTGAAGAGTTCTGTGACTAAAATAAAATCCTTTACCTAAACTATCCCTCTTTTTTTTGTGAAACAAAAAAGAAGGGGTGAGCGGTTGTGAGCGCTGCCGGTGGCAGATACAGCGAACAATAAGCTCTGGGCGCAATAAGGAGTATTGCGAAGTGAATAACGAGCAAGACGACTATATTGCAACCGGTTGACCGCGTTAGCGGTGGGTGGTACAATCTTTACGTTAATAGTAAAAGTATTGCAACAGCCATACCGCGTTAGCGGTGGGTGGTACTAATGATAGATTGGAGTAAATAAAATGGAGTCTTACAAAAGAGAATTTATACAGTTTTTAGAAGGTGCAGGCGTTCTTAAGTTTGGTGATTTTACAGCAAAAAGCGGTAGAAAAATTCCTTATTTCATCAACGCAGGTGATATTAAAACAGGTGAGCAGATTTGCAAGCTTGGTGAATTTTATGCTAAAGCATATTTTGAAAAAGTAGGCAACAAAAAAACAGTTCTTTATGGTCCTGCGTACAAGGGTATTCCCATTGCAGTTTCTGTTGCAGTTGCCCTTGCAAAGAATGGTCTTGATGTACCCTTCTTCTTTAACCGTAAGGAAGAAAAAGACCACGGTGAAGGTGGCGTTTTTGTTGGCTACAAACCCCAGGAAGGTGAAGAAATCGTAATCGTTGAGGACGTTATCACAGCAGGTACTGCTATCCGTGAAAGTATGTCCATCCTTTCAGGTCTTAAGGGCACAAAGGTTGCTGCAACCTTTGTTATGGTTGACCGTAAGGAAAAGGGTCAGACAGAAAAATCTGCAATGGCAGAGGTTGGCGAGGAATATGGTTTCCCCGTATATTCTGTTGTTGATGTTTACGATATTATCGAATATCTTGAAGAAGACGAGAAAAACAAAGAAAATGTTGAAAGAATCAAAAATTATTTAGCTATCAATGGTGCAAAAGAATAATTTAAGCATTTTCCGAAATAAAAACATTAAAAGGGGATTAGTAGTATGAGAAGCTTGATTGATATTCTCGATTTAACCGTTGAAGAAGTAAATGAGCTTATTGCAACGGCAAATGATATTA
>JAZSBI010000212.1:0-31991 GCA_045602345.1 Acutalibacteraceae bacterium
GTAAACTCCCTGTTGGGCGGAACAAAAAATCCAGCCCAGCCAAGGTTGGGGAATTTTCACTTTTCACTAAAACATTTTGTATGTACGGAATTTCAGGTAAGAAGTAAGATTGAATAGTGAAGAAGGCCCCGACCTTAAAGACAAAACACGACAACGAACTCAACAATTCGTTATCGTGTTTTTGCGTTTATTTTTTCAACTTAGTAATTCCAAAAATCAATTAAAACAGGCTCTTCAACATTTGAAATCAGGCTACACACAGAATATTTATAGTCTTTTTCTAGGAAATACTCTTTCAAATAATAATTTTCATTACTGAAAGATTGTGTAAGTGAAACGCCATTGTCATTTAAAGCAACACAAAAGCTGTCAAGCGGAAGCTGCATCCCAAGCCCTGTTACCTTCATAAAGCTCTCTTTAAGTGTCCACAAACGGAAAAACATATCCTTTTGTTCTTCAGGTGTTTTCTGTGCCCTGATAGCTTCATACTCTTCCGCAAAAAAGAAGCGTTTTGCAATTTTCAAATTCACAGACTTGACCTTTTCCACATCGCAACCAACTTCTTTTGAAGAAACGGCACACATCACCCGCTCCCCCGAATGTGAAAGGTTAAAGAATATATTCTCCTTACACTTGATAAAAGGCTTTCCGTTTTCACCGTAGGAAAATTCATAATCCGAAATACCTATGTCGGAAAGGGCTTTTTTTAACAAAAGCTCTGCCCCCAGTGAAAGTCTTTTGTCCTTGTTAAAAGCTATTCTGTTGATTTTTTCTTGTCTTTGGACAGATACAAGGGAATAAAGACTGTTGAAAAGCTCGGTATTCTCTAAAGGCTTTGTGTCTGCTACATAAACTTTGACTGAGTTCATATTATCTGTTCTTTCTATAACTGATTTAATTAGATTATACCACGCCCACCAATTTTTTCAACAAATTTTGTAGACTTAAAATTATTGTAATGTTATAATATTCGTAATAAAAACTTGAGGTGTAAAGATGAAAATAATTGCAAGCGATTATGACGGTACTTTAAACCATGGCGGAATTGATGATAAAAAACGAGCAGCTATCTCCCAATGGAGAAAAGCGGGTAATATTTTTTCACTTATAAGCGGACGTGGTGCGCCCGATATTTTAAGAATATATAAAAGAGACAAAATCGAATACGACTTTATTATTGCCGACAATGGTGCAGTTATAATGAAGCCCGATGGCGAAATAGTATGCGAAGATAAAATTGATGTTTCAATTGCAAAACCATTCTTGAATTTCCTTTTTGAACAAGGCTGTAAATGGGGTTATGTGCAGACAAGCTTCCCCTGTCGTGTTTTCAAAGAAAATGATTTCACCGACTACGACGAAGACGAATGCTACACCCTTGAAACAATGCGTGATTTAGAATATGTTTACCAAATTAACACAGCATTAGATAACTTTGAGGAAGCCGCGAGAGTTACCAAGGCTATTAAAGAAAAGTTCGGTGATGCACTTAATCCTCTTCAAAACGGGACATGTATTGACATTGTTTCCGTTAATATGGACAAGGCCAAAGGCATATATAAGCTTATTGACCTTTTAGGTGCCGACTATCAGGATGTTATTACTGTTGGTGATAACATCAACGACAAAGATATGATTAAGGAGTTCCGTTCGTATGCTATGGAAAACGCAGTGCCGTTAATTAAAGAATTAGCTGATTTTGAAACACCCGGAATTATAGAACTAATTGAAAAAGAGCTTAGTCTTTAAGCCATAAAGTAATCAAAGGCAAGCATTACGCAGAAACCTGCAACAAGTGAGTAGGTTGCTCCTCTTTCGTTACCGTGAGCATGTGTTTCAGGAATCATTTCATCACTTATTACATAAAGCATTGTACCACCTGCAAAGGCAAGAGCAAATGGTAAAACAGCTGTTGAAACACTAACTGCAAAATAACCTAAAAGTGTACCTATAACCTCTACAACACCGGTTAAAAGGGCAATAATAAAGGTTTTTCCCCTGCTCATACCTGCGGCAATCATAGGTGCTATAATAACCATACCCTCCGGTATATTTTGTAAAGCAATACCACCTGCTATGGTAAGGGCTTCTGCTGTATTTTCCGTACCAAAGCCCACACCTGCTGCAACACCCTCAGGAAAATTGTGAATTGCAATTGCAATAACAAAAAGCAGAACTTTATTGAGTTGTTCGGTTTTGTTTGGGTGGAGCTCCTGTTCTGCACCGGTTAATTTGTGTAAGTGGGGTACAAGTTTATCAATAAGGTTAACGCAGATTGCTCCGCTAAAAATACCGATTATGGTAACAAATATTGAATACTCACCACCGTATTCCAAGGATTCAATTACAAGCCCAAAAACCGCTGCTGCAAGCATAACACCTGCTGCAAAAGAAAGAACTATATCATTAAATTTATGACTTGTTTTCTTGAAAATAAAACCTAAAAATGCACCTATAACAGTTGCACCGCCAACACCTAAAGCTGTTAAAAGAACAAGTTTCATAAAGACCCCTCGTTTCGTTTCATTTCATCTTAAATTATATTATATATTATTTTTCAAAAAACACAACGGAAAACCTAAAAGAAAAAGGATGTGTCAAAATGTGTTCAAAAGTATATTTTTCAAAAGAAATAACCGCTGAAAAGGTTTTAGAGCTTTACAAATTACTTGGTAAAGAGCTTAATGGTAATGTAGCTGTTAAGGTACACTCAGGCGAAAGAGGTAACCAGAACTTTTTAAAGCCTGATTTCTGGAAGCCGGTTATTGAATATGTGAACGGAACGGTTGTTGAGTGCAACACCGCTTATGAAGGTGCAAGAAATACAACTGAACGGCACGAAAAGCTTATGGAAGAACATGGTTGGACAAAAGTATTTGACGTTGATATTCTTGATGCACATGGTCCCGACCTTGTTTTGCCTATAAAAAACGGAAAAAACATTACCCAAAATTATGCTGGTAAAAATATTGCAAATTATGATTCTATGCTTGTACTTTCCCATTTCAAAGGTCATCCTATGGGTGGTTATGGCGGAGCAATAAAGCAACTTTCAATAGGCATTGCCTCGTCCTACGGAAAGGGTTATATCCACGGAGTTGGTAACCCTGATAATTTCTGGACATCCGACCACGATCAGTTTTTAGAATCAATGGCAGAAGCTGCCGAAAGCGTTGTTGATTTATTCAATGGTAACATTGTTTATATCAATGTTATGAAAAATATGAGTGTCGACTGTGACTGTTGTGCAAAGGCCGAAGACCCTTGTATTGCAGATATAGGTATTCTTATTTCCGATGACCCCATTGCAATTGACCAGGCTTGTATTGACTTGGTTTATGGTTGCTCTGACCCAAACAAGGGACATTTAATTGAAAGAATTGAAAGCAGAAACGGAATTCACACCATAGAAAAAGCTGCCGAACTTGGCTACGGCTCAAGAGATTACGAATTAATGGAGGTTTAATATGTCCACACCAAATTTCAAGAAAACACGGTTCGCCTGTTATTTTTCATATCTTGCAATATCAGCGGTATTTGTTCTACCACCAATGCTGTTTGTTACATTCCATGATATGTACAACATATCCTACACCCTTTTAGGAACTTTGGTTTTAGTGAATTTCTGCACCCAGCTTACAATTGACTTGATTTTCACTTTTTTATCAAAGTATTTTAACATTAAACTGACAATAAGAATAATGCCATTGATTACAAGTGTAGGTATGCTTTGTTATGCAGTTTTGCCCAATGTATTCCCGCAATTTGCCTATTTGGGTTTAGTATTGGGAACAATAATTTTTTCTGTTTCTGCAGGTCTTGCGGAGGTTTTAATAAGCCCTGTGATTGCAGCTATGCCCTCTGACAACCCCGAAAGAGATATGAGTAAGCTCCATTCTTTATATGGTTGGGGTGTTGTTACAAATGTTATAATCGCTTCTGTTTTCTTCCTTGTCTTCGGAACTGAAAACTGGATGTACTTAACATTATTTTTAGCAATTCTTCCACTTATTGCCTCATTTTTATTTTTTACCTCCCCTTTTCCCGAAATGGATGTGTCATCTAATGAAAAAAGCGGTACAAACTGGGGAAAGACTATTATTCTTTGTGCTGTCTGCATTTTCCTTGGTAGTGCTGCAGAAAACACAATGACAAACTGGATTTCAAGCTTTATGGAAAACGCTTTGCATTTACCCAAAGCACTTGGTGACATTATGGGGTTAGCGGTTTTTGCTTTGCTCCTTGCTGTTACAAGAAGCCTTTATGCAAAATTCACCCCCGACATTTCAAAAACCCTTTTGGTCGGTATGATCGGTGCCGCCGTTTGCTATATTGTTATCGGCTTTTCAGGCAATGTAATTTTCTCATTTATTGCTTGTATTCTTGTTGGTGTTTTTACAGCAATGCTTTGGCCCGGAACACTTATTTTAATGGAAGAAAAGGTACCCAACCCCGGTGTTGCCGCCTTTGCTCTTATGGCTGCATCAGGTGATTTCGGGGCGTCAATTGCACCACAAATGTTAGGCATTATTGTTGACAAAGTTTCTGTAAGTGATTTTGCTGTAAATCTTAGCCAAGCAACCCCAATGGCAACAGATGAAATAGGCTTAAAGATTGGTATGTTAATTGCTTCACTTTTCCCACTTTTAGGGATCGGGCTTTTGATTTACGTAAGAAAAGCCTTAAAAACACAGGAGTAATTTCATGACCATTTTAAGTTTTTTTGCAAGTTTCTTGACTTTAGCAACATTTATACTGACTTTTTTATTCGCAAAATATGTTGAAAAACGCAAACGTCATTGGGTTTACGTGAACCTTTTTACCGGTATTTTTACAACAAGCTTGATATCGACTTCATTAAAATCAGAAAGTTTACAGACCATATTCGGAAATCTTGGTCTTATCGTAACAGACATTTTCACTTTAAACTATATTTACAAAGCCTATAAAAAAGTGCAAAGTGAAGAAGCCGAGCCGTTAAGATACAAAGAAAACATTGAAGCAAGACGACAAGAAAAAGAAAACGAGAAAAAAGCAACAAAAAAAAGAATTATAGTCGGCTTTGCAGTTGCATTTGTTTTAAGTGGTATTGTTTTTGGCTCTGTTGCTATAAATCACAATAAATACAAGGACACTAACGGTGCTGATAATTTTAGTTTACAGCACATAACCGATGAACAGATAATAAACGGCTCCACAGGTATTACCAAAACCAATTACCAGATTTATTCAAGTGGTGAAAAAACCGGCATTGAAAACTTTTCAGATTTTGACAGTGAAAATGTCAGAATTACGGTAGATAAGCTCTCGGGAGTAGAGCTTATACAAGCTACCAAAGCCACAACAAAAAATGTTGAAATAACTGCCGATACAAGGGTTGAAAGCGGCAACTTCAGACTTGTAGTTGTAATCGACAAAGAAATTTACAAAGATTTCGATATAAACAAAAAAGACACTATTAGAATCAAGAACTGTAAAGGGAAAGAAATTTTTGTTCATGTTGTCGGTGAAAATGCAAAATTTGAAGCTACAATAGAACGTACACTCAAATAAAAATACCCTGTAACTTTTATAGGTTACAGGGTGTTTTTTACTCTCTAACAACAACATTGTCCTCACCGAAAATGTGTTTTATTTCATTTATCAAGGGTTTATTGATTGAGGTAAAATATTCTATTCCGAGAAAATCATATTTTTTAGTGTTCTCGTAATAAAGGTAAACAGGAATTTTGCCTTCAAAAATTGAAACAAGATTTTTAAGCTTTTCTATTTTCACGGCATCTGCTTCAGGTATTTTAATAAAAATGCCGCTTTTCTTTTTCTTTTCCTGTTGAGTTGATTCGGTTTTCACATTTTGTTTTACAGGTTGAATTTTATATTTGGGTAATTCTTCTACAGTTTTAGGTGCAAGGGTGATTTTTTCTGCAAGGAGCTTTATTTCCTCATCCTTAACAGAAATTCTGCCCTCAACAAGAATAATATTACCAACATTAAGAAGATTTGAATAGGTTACAAAGGTTTTAGGGAAAACAATCATTTCCATATTACCAAACAAATCCTCAACACCACAAAACGCCATAATATCGTCTTTTTTTGTTACCTTCTTTTTTACACCGGTTACAATGCAGAGGAAAGTTACACTTTGGTTATCTATGGTATTTTCTCTACCTGTTTCAAGACATTCGTAAAGGTACGAGGTTTTTGGTGAATTCAAGGCTTCGCCTACTGCCCTGTACTCTTCAAGAGGATGTCCTGTAAAATACATACCGGAAACCTCTTTTTCAAAATACAGACGATCATTTTTAGGTAATTCTTCATAACGATCAAAATCCGGAGCGGAGGTAAAATCATCCCCACTACCAAAATCAGAAAACATATTAAGCTGACCGCCTGCATACATACTGTTTTCCTTGGCTGCCGCTGTAATTGCAATATCAAGGTTACACAGCATTTCCCTTCGGTTAAGGTCAAGGCCATCCAAAGCACCGGCTTTTATAAGGCTTTCCATGGCTCTGCGGTTAAGCTCATTTCCGCTTACTCTTTTACAGAAATCCCAGAAGGTTTTGAAATTGCCGTTTTCTTTTCTTTCTTTTTCGATTTTATCAATTAAAGCTCTGCCTAAATTTTTAATACTCAAAAGAGAAAAAACAATATCATTTCCTACAACAGAAAATCTGTTTCCGCTTCGGTTTACATGGGGTGCCAAAACCTTTATATTAAGGCGTTTACACTCTTCTATATAACCGATGGTTTTATCCTCTTCACCAATAACACTGGTAAGAATTGCTGCCATAAACTCTTTGGGGTATTTTATTTTCAAATATGCAGTCTGGTAGGCAACAAGTCCGTAAGCGGCAGTATGGCTTTTATTAAAACCGTAAGACGCGAAGGAAATCATATCTGAGAAAATTGCATCTGCAGTTTCCTTGTCAATTCCCCTGCGAACTGCACCCTCAATTACAATATTGCCGTTTTCGTCTGTAAGTCCGTTAATGAAAATATTTCTTTCATTTTCCATTACGTCACGTTTTTTCTTACTCATAGCACGACGCACCACATCCGCACGTCCATAGGAATACCCTGCAAGAGTCCTGAAAACCTGCATAACCTGTTCCTGGTACACCATACAGCCGTTTGTTTCGTCAAGAATATCTTTAAGAAGTGGCGTTCTGTATTTAATATTTTCCGGGTGTTTTCTGTTAATTAAATAACTGTCAATAAAGAACATAGGGCCGGGTCTGTAAAGAGCTATTGCTGCTGCAATATCATTAAGGTTTTCCGGGTGTATATTGACAATTAAGTTTGTCATACCTGCAGATTCACATTGGAAAACGCCACTTGTATTGCCTTTCGAAAGCTCCTTAAAAACATCCTCACAATCAAATGGGATTTGTGTTAAATCAAAATCGGGAGTATGTTTTTTTATGTCCTTAACCGTATCGTTAATTACGGTTAAGGTACGCAGTCCAAGGAAATCCATTTTCAAAAGCCCCAGTTGCTCAATCTCTGTCATAGTAAACTGCGTTACTGTCTGGTCACCATTTTTTGCAAGTGGAACATAGGAAGAAACCTCGTCACGGGTAATAACCACGCCTGCAGCATGGGTTGTAGCGTGTCGGGGCATACCCTCCACACGCTTTGCGTAATCTATTAATTTTTTTATGTTATCATCTGTATTATAAAGTGTTTTAAACTCGGGATTTTTCTCAAGGGCTGTTTTAATGTCAGGGTAATCTCTTGTAATCTGTTTTGCAACAATGTCGCCTGTACTGTAAGGCAACCCAAGGGCTCGTGCAACATCACGGATTGCTGCTTTTGCCTTCATTGTATCAAACGCAACTATTTGCGCCACACGATCAGCACCATATTTTTTTGTAACATACTCTATAACTTCACCCCTACGCTCGTAACAAAAGTCAATATCAATATCGGGCATACTTACACGCTCGGGGTTTAAAAATCTTTCAAAAAGCAGCTTATTTTCAATAGGGTCAATACCTGTAATTCCCAGGGCATAAGCCGCAAGTGAGCCCGCAGCAGAGCCACGACCGGGCCCTACAGGAATGTTTTCAGATTTTGCAAATCTTATAAAATCGGCAACTATTAAGAAATAGTCGTTAAATCCCATTTCATCAATTACAGAAAGCTCGTAATTAAGGCGTTCATTGTAATTTTCGGGAATTGAACCAAGTAAAGCCTCAAGACCTTTGATACATTCATTCCTAAGATAGGTTTTGTGGCCATCTGTGGGTATATCAAAAAGAGGGAGCTTTGTAACGCCAAATTCAAAATCAAAATTACAGCTTTCTGCAATTATATTTGTGTTTTCAACTGCTTCCGGGTAATCACGGAAAGCGTCAAGCATCTCATTTGCACTTTTAAGGTAAAACTCATCACTTTGAAAATCAAGTGCATTATCTTCACCCACAACCTTATTGGTTTGTACGGCAATAAGCACACGCTGAACATCTGCATCCTCTTTTTTGCAATAATGCACGTCATTGGTTGCAACCATTGGTATATTAAGCTGACGGCTTATGGACACAATACCGTCAAGCACCTCTTTTTCCTCAACCATACCGTGGTTCTGCACTTCAAGGTAATAGTTACCTGCTCCGAAGGTATCCCTGTACCAACGGGCTGTTTCTTTTGCATCATCAATATTTCTTGAAAGAATTTTTTGAGCTACCTCACCAAACAGACAGCCTGAAAGAGCAATAAGTCCTTCGCTGTGTTTTTCAAGAATTTCTCTGTCCACTCTGGGTTTGGTGTAAAAGCCGTCAACCCAGGCAGAAGATACAAGCTTAAGAAGATTCCGATAACCTGTTTCGTTTTTACAAAGTAAAATAAGGTGATAACGGTCACTGTCAAGACCGTGAACCTTGTCGAATCTTGAACGAGGTGCAACATAGACCTCACAACCGATAATAGGTTTTACACCTTGTGCTTTACATTCTTTATAAAAAGCAACAGCTCCATAAAGTACTCCGTGGTCAGTTATTGCCAGACTTTTTTGCCCAAGATTTTTTGCAAGTGAAACTACCTCCCCGATGCGACAAGCGCCATCGAGAAGGCTGTATTCAGTATGAAGATGCAAATGCGTAAAATCAGTCATAATTACTTTTGGCCGTAGTAGGCATCCTTACCATGTTTTCTAAAATAATGTTTGTCAGAAAGATAGTTATCAATTTCGGGAACTTTTCCACCGATTATTTCTGTTTTAAGAGCCATTTCTGCAACAATTTCAAGAACCGCTGCATTGTGAACTGCATCGGAAGCTGTTTTACCAAAGGCAAAGGGTGCATGAGAACGAACAAGTACAGCAGGAGTTGATTGTGTTTCCAGATTATTTTCACGGAAATATTTTACTATAACCTTACCTGTATTAAGCTCGTACTCTGTTTTAACCTCTTCTTCCGTAAGTGCGGGTGTGCAAGGTACTTCTGTATATGAAAAATCTGCATGAGTTGTACCATATCCGGGAATTGCTCTGCCTGCCTGGGCAAAAGAAGATGCGTTAACAGAATGAGTATGGACAACCGCATTCAAATCCTCAAATTCTTTATAGAGGATGTAATGAGTAGGTGTATCAGATGAAGGGTTATACTCGCCCTCAACAACACTGCCATCCTCAAGGGAAACAACAACCATACTTTCAGGTGTCAATTTATCATAAGCAACACCTGAGGGTTTAATGGCAAAAACACCATTCTCTCTATCAACTGCAGAAACATTACCCCAAGTAAAGGGAGCAAGTCCTAAAGCGTGTAACTCCTTATTTGCAGCACAAACTTCTGCTTTCAAGCTTTCATACATTGTTATCACCATATATAATAAATTTATTAAATTATATAACTTGTTAAACACTTTTGTCAATGATGTTAAATATAGTTTAATTTTATATATGGTAGTGACATTTTGTAAATAATATGGTATACTTGTTTGGTATAATATTTTAAGGAGAGATTCTCTATGAAAAAATATGCAAGACTTTTTTCTGTACTTGCACTAATTCTCGCAATCACTTTTATTTTTTCAGGTTGCGGTGTTGTTGATTTTGCAAAATCAATTTTAGTTAAAGAAGAAGCTACAACAGACCACGGCACAACAGATTCCGGTGACACTATTTACACTGATGATTTCACTAACAGTGCTGTTGTAACGCCTCCTTCGGACACCGTTTCCGATACACAGTCAACATCCGACACAAGCTCTACCACGGCTTCCGGTACAGGCTCAACAACTGTAACACCCGGTTCTGTTTCCACAGTACCCGGAACCACACGCCCCTCTCAGAGCGTTACACAAAAGCCGTCAACAAATGTGCCTGTTGAGGATGATTTCCCAACACCTGATGAAATAAAAGAAATGCCTTTAAAAGATGTCCAGGACCTTTTATTTGCGTCACAGGATGCTGATAAAACAGTACAAATCCTTAACGCTTGTGGCTTTGAATACGATGCTGAACAAGGTATTTACTATTCATCTATTAACCCTTGGCAGAAGGGCTTTGGCTTCAATATTATTTATGATATGGCTGCCCCACTTGCAGGTATGAACTATGCAACAGAAAGAATCTATTTCAACTACAACAACAAAGATTGGATGATTCAGATCTGGAAGGGTCAATATGGTATGACAGCCGGTGCAGAAATCGGTATTTATAACAAGACTGACAAAATTATGCAATACGATTGTGTTTCTGAGGAAGAATTCCTTGAAATGTCCTTCACTTTATATAACCAAGGTGAGGAAATGTTCCACAGAGGACCTGAAAAGCATTGGTGGCTTACAGGTTTCAAGATTTTAAATGTTGGTATTCCTGTGTTACTTGATATGGATATGAGCATTAAATTTGATACAAAAGAACAGGCTGATGCATTCGAAGCAGGTTTGAAAAAAGCAGCAAAGGATAATTTGATTGATCCTATTACATATACCAAAAAAGGTGTAAAAACCTTCCTAATTCAGTGGTGATTAAATGAGTAACCTTCTTACTAAATTTGCAATTATTGCCGACCCTCATTACTATTCCGAAACCTTGGGTAACAGCGGAAAGGCCTATGAGCGCAGAGCAGGTTCCGACCAAAAAATGTTGGCATTAAGCCGCGGAACTATTCTGACAGCACTTGAGCAAATTAAAAATTCTGATGCAAAATTTCTTCTTATTGCAGGAGACCTTTCCAACGATGGTGAAAGAGTTTCCCACGAAGAAATGCGTGAAATTCTTTACAAATTCAAAAAAATAATGCCCGTTTACGTTATAACCGCAACCCATGACTGGTGTTGTGACGGTAACCCGAGAAGGTACGAGGGCGACAAAATCCTTCACGATGTGGAAACTGTTGGCGTAAGCGAACTATATGATTTTTATAAAGATTTTGGTCCTGATGAAGCAATTTCCGAATTTCACACACATCAGGACAAGGTTTCCTACATTGTAAGGCCTTGTGAAGGTGTTACAATTTTCTGCCTTGATGATGACCAGGACGGCATTGGCAGAGGTTCAGGTTATTCTCCCGAGCATTTTGCCTGGATTGAAGAGCAAACCAAAGAGGCTAAAAAGCGTGGAGATGTTGTTTTTGGTATGCAACACCACCACCTGTTTTTAACAGAATTTGACCGAGTTATAAACGGCAAAGGCTCTGTTGATTACAAAATGGAGCAGGTAACAAAATTCGCAGATTTCGGGTTTCCTGTTATGTTCACAGGCCATTCCCACATGCACCATATAAGAAGGGTTGAAACCGAAAAAGGCAACCATTTTTACGAGATTAATGTTGGTTCAATAAGCGGCTACCCTGCCCCCATCTGCTACTGTGATGTTTTTGAAAATGGCATTGATATTAAAACAGCACATTTAGAAAAATTCACACACAACGGCAAAGAATACTCAAACGCTTATCTTAAAAATCACGCTACCGCTCTTTTCAGTGATATTATAAAATCTGCGGCGGTTAACGAAAAGGACAAATTCCTTGCAGTTGTTGAGGCAATAGGCTTAGGTCCGCAGAAAGCAAGTAAAATCTGGACTTTCGCAAGACCTGTGCTTAAATGGCTAGATAAACTGACAGTAAAGAAAGCCGCAAGAATATTGAATTTTATTTCCTTCGGCAAGGCAATTGACAAGAAAGCAGCAAAAGAAATTGCAGATGTTAAGGTTACTGATATGGTTTTCGGTGCATTCTGTTCAATTCTTGACGGCTCACTTATTAAGCACGAAGAAGGCTCCGCTTACTATACTGTTTTTACTCAGGCACTTGCCTTTCCCTTAAGACTTATTAAGAAGTTACATATAAAAAATGGTGGCCTTATAAGAACACTGACGCATATAAAAAATGCTGCTCCAGAGCTTATGACAGGCGGACCGCTTGATAACAACAATTGGTTTTGTGAGTTTTAAAACAAACAAAAGAACTGATACACCGTAAAATGTATCAGTTCTTTATTTTTATACCTGTTCGGCAATATCATAAATAAGTCTTTCAGTTTTTTCCCAACCAAGGCAAGGATCGGTAATAGATTTACCGTAAATTCCGTCACCGATTTTCTGTGCACCATCTTCGATATAGCTTTCAATCATAATACCCTTAACAAGCTTTTTAATATCTTCACTATGTGCTCTGCTGTAAAGAATATCTTTAGTTATACGTATTTGTTCAAGATATTTCTTGCCTGAGTTTGCGTGGTTAGCATCTACAATACAAGAAGGATTTTTAAGCCCTGATTTTTCATAGGCATCGGACAGGTTCAATAAATCTTCGTAATGATAGTTAGAAATATTATGTCCATCTCTGTCAACAAAGCCTCTCATGATAGCATGTGCATAGGGGTTGCCATCACTTTCCACTTCCCAGCCTCTGTAAAGGAAGGTATGGCTACTCTGTGCAGCGGTGATAGCATTCATCATAACAGAAATATCACCACCCGTGGGGTTTTTCATACCAACGGGAATATCAAAACCACTTGAAGCAAGTCTGTGTTCCTGATTTTCAACCGAACGTGCTCCGATTGCAACATATGAAAGCAAATCGGAAAGATAACGGAAGTTTGCAGGATAAAGCATTTCATCAGCACAAGAAAAACCATAATCACGGAGAGCGCACATATGTAATTCACGAATTGAAATAATACCATGAAGCATGTCAGGCTTTTCGTTGGGGTCGGGCTGGTGAAGCATACCCTTATACCCTGCTCCGGTTGTTCTTGGCTTACCTGTATAAATACGGGGAATAATAACTATTTTATCTTTTACCTTTTCCCTTACCTCAGCAAGTCTTGAAATATAATCAAGAACAGGGTCTTTGGAATCTGCGGAGCAAGGTCCTATTACAAGAACAAGCTTATCTGATTTACCGGAAAAGACATTTTTAATTTCAATATCATTTTTGTCTTTTTGTTCTGCCATTTTTGCAGTAAGTGGAAATTGCTCTTTAATCTCCATTGGAATAGGCAGTTTTCTTTTGAAATTCATACTCATTTTAAATCTCTCCTTTGATATCAGTTCGTATGCCCAGGGTTTTGATATCGTCAAAGAACTCGGGGTAACTTTTATTAACACATTGTGCGTTTTCTAATATACCGCCAACCTTACTGCACAGAATCGCAAGACTCATTGCTATTCTATGGTCGTTGTGGCAATTTAACAATTCTTCAGGTGCTTTAACATCTGTTTTAGGAACAATTATTTCGTTCGCATTTACAATAATTTCAACACCGAATTTTAAAAGCTCGGTCTTCATTGCAACACCGCGATCACTTTCTTTAATTTTCAGCCGTTCAGTACCTGTTAAGGTTGCTCCGTTACAAAGTGCCGCACAAGCCATAAGAACAGGTCCTAAATCGGGGCAATCGGTAATATCAAGAGTTGGGGTGCCATTTTTTAGTTCTTCAAAAAATGCACTGTAAGCTCTATCACCCTGACAGCTTTCTTTATTAAGTCCATTAACAGTAACCTTTCCGCCTAAAAGATTGAAGGCATCAAGGAATGCAGAATTTGACCAACAACCTTCAACAGAAACTTTCCGTGAGGCATATTGCTGATTGCCTTTAATATAATAACTGTTTCCTCTTTGTTCAATAACAACACCGAACTCTGATAAAACAGCAACAGTAATATCAATATATGGAGCACTTTGCAAAGGTGTTGTTAAAATAATTTCGCTATCGCCATCCAAAAGTGGCAAAGTAAATAAAAGACCTGTCAAAAACTGACTGCTTACATCTCCACGTAATTTATATGTACCGCTTTTTAATTCTCCGCCTGCCACAATGGCATTTTCGCATTTTTCAAGGTAACAACCCCTCTCGCCGAAAACCTCTTCATAGACGCTCTGAGGACGTTCTAAAAGCCTTGGACTACCGCTAAAGAAAACCTTGTTTGAAAAAACAAGACTTATAGGAATCAAAAACCTTAAAGTGCTTCCGCTTTCCTTGCAATAAAGATTAATACAATCTTTTTTTACATTGTTTTCAATTCCGTAAACCTTTGCACAGCTACCATCAAGCTCTATTTTTGCACCTAATTCTTTCAAGCAGGAAATTGTTGCATTGATATCGTCATTTATTACGATATTATCAATAACACTTTCACCTTTTGCCAAAGCTGCACAAATAAGCAACCTATGAGCGTAGCTTTTTGATGGTGGTGCATTAATTTCACCACAGGCCACCGAAGGTTTTATTGCAACATTCATTTTTCTACCTTCTCAATCAATGCATCAATTGCAAGAAGATAACCATCTGTACCTTTACCACTTATAGTTTCAAAGCAGGCACTTCTTACATAGCTTATTTTTCTGAAGCTCTCTCGTGAATCCACATCAGAAATGTGAACCTCAACAGCGGGAACACACACCGCTTTAAGTGCATCTAAAATAGCAATGCTTGTGTGGGTGTATGCACCGGGGTTAATAACGATACCATCGTATACACCGTAGGCAAGCTGAATAAAATCCACCAAATCCCCTTCATGATTTGACTGCAAACACTTAACTCGGATACTTTTCGTTTTTGCATATTCCTCTATTTTTTCAACAAGGGATTTATATGTTTCTTTGCCATAAATATCGGGTTCTCTTGTACCAAGCATATTAAGGTTCGGCCCGTTAATTACAAGAATATTCATAAAAATCCTCCTCAATTATTTTGGCTACCTGTTCAACGCTTCCGGAACCATCAACAATAACATCCGCCGATTCTCTATACAGCTCATAGCGTTCATTGTATCTTTTTTCCAAATCAGCACGATTACTGGAAAGGGGTCTGTCAGAAGTTGTTACAAGCATATCTAAAGGTCTGTCAAGAAAATAAACTCTTGCATTACCTTTTAAATTTTCTATATTTTCGGGATTCAAAACCGCTCCCCCGCCTGTTGAAATAATGCATGAATTTTGCTTTGCGATTTTTTCTATTACAGTTTTTTCAACATTTCTGAAATACGCTTCACCTGACTCTTTGAAAATGTCAGGTATTTTCTTCTTTTCTGTTTCAGCAATTTTCTCATCACTGTCAACAAAGTTTTTATTGATATTACAAGAAAGTAGCTTACCAACAGAGGTTTTACCGCTTGCAGGCATACCTATAAGAGCGATATTCATTTTCTGTTTATAAAGGTTGCGAAAAATCGCTTCAACCTTTTCAAAATCAACAGGAGCATCAATAAATTTTTCAACAGCGAAAGCCGCCTGAGCCACAAGCATATAAAGCCCACCTACGGCTATTAAGTTTTTAGCTTTCGCGTCTAAAATCAGCTTCGTTTTCAACGGGTTATAAACTGCATCAAAAACTGCTTCAACCTTTGGAAGCTTGTCTAAATCAACTGCAGAAACACCTGTTTTCGGATACATACCGCAAGGGGTTGTATTTATAATTATTTCGCAGTCGCTATATTCAGCATAAAGCTCACCGTATGTTATATAGCCTTCTTTTTTGTTTCTGGAAACCTTAAAAACGGAAAAAGCCTCCAGATATTTTGCAACGGCAAAGGCTGTATTTGATGTTCCGCCACTACCCAGCACAGCGACTTTTTTCCCTTTTAAAGAAACACAGGCTCTTTTTATAAGACCGTCCAGTCCGTAAAAATCTGTGTTGTAGCCATAAAGCTTTCCATCTTTATTGACAATTGTATTAACTGCATTAATAGCTTTTGCTTCATCGGAAATCCAATCAAGATATTTTATAACATCCTTTTTGTATGGGATGGTTACATTAATTGCTTTGAAAGCTTTATCCTTGAAAAAAGCAGGTAATTCTTCTTTTTTCAGCTCCTGTAACTGATAATCATAATCAGCCAAAGCATTATGAATTTCTTTAGAAAAGCTATGGCCTAATTTCTCACCGATACAACCATATTCCATTACATTTCACCAAGCCAATCGGTACCAAATTTCTGAGATAATAAATCGCACAAGGTAATTGCTGTTATACTATCTACAACAACCCTTGCCCTGTGAACAATGCAAGGATCATGCCTTCCCTTAACAGCAAGAACTGTATTTTCCTTATTAACAAAATCAACAGTTTCCTGTTCTTTAGAAATTGATGGTGTAGGCTTTACTGCACAACTGAAAGAAATTGGCATACCATTTGTTATACCACCGTTAATTCCACCATTGTTGTTTGTTTTGGTAACTATTTTACCATCACATAAAGTAAAGCTATCGTTCATCTGACTGCCAAGCATATCTGTACAGGAAAAACCCGCACCAAACTGGACACCTTTAACACCGGGGATTGAAAAAAGTGCATGTGAAAGAACACTTTCCACGGAATCAAACCAAGGCTCACCAACACCAACGGGTAAACCCGTAACTGTTGTTTCTAGAATCCCGCCTACACTGTCCCCTTCCTGTGCAATTTTTTCAATATTTTTTATCATCTGTTCCCCTTTATGTTCATCCAAAACAGGGAACTTTTTATTTGAAAGTGAATTTATATCAGCTTCAAAATCTGCAAACGCTCTGTCTTCAACACCTGCACATTTTGAAATATGTGTGCCGATTTTGATTCCTTTTGCACAAAGCAAATCAATTGCAATTGCACCTGCGGCTACAAGTCCCGCAGTAATTCTACCGCTGAAATGGCCGCCACCACGATAATCTTCACAACCGTTATATTTGCAAAAAGCGGTATAATCAGCGTGACCGGGTCTTGCTTTACCATAGGTTTTGGAATAATCCTTTGATTGAGTATTTTCATTTGGTATTGAAATACAAAGGGGCGTACCCGTTGTTTTTCCGTTAAAAACTCCGCTTAAAATATTAAACATATCTGTTTCCTGACGGGAGGTTGATATTTTACCAAAAGGTCTTCTTAAATCAAGCTGATGAGAAATAAACTCTTCATTCACACTAATACCTGCAGGTAAGCCGTCAACAACTGCTCCGATTGCAGCACCGTGACTTTCACCAAAGAGCGTAATACTTACATTATTACCAAATGTATTTTTCAATTTGTGTACGCCTCCCTTACAAGAATTTCTAAATCACTAAAGCTTATAAACTTAAATTCAAAGCTACCAATTTCCTTTACAAATACAACATTTACTCCGTCGCCCTTTGCCTTTTTATCGTGACGAAGAGCCGAAAGAATATTCTCAACCGGGAAATCAAACTTAACCGGTAAATTATATTTTGTAAGCACCTTTACAAGCCTTGTTCGCACACTTTCCGAAGAAAACGCCAACATTCCCATAGATACACATTCCCCATGAAGATAATCGGAAAAACCTGCTGTTGTTTCAATGGCGTGGCCTGCAGTATGACCAAAATTAAGAACCTTGCGAAGTCCTGTTTCTTTTTCATCCTCTTCTACTACCGCTTTTTTGATTTTTAATGAACGCTCAATAACAAGGTCTATAATAGTTTTAGCATTGTTGTTCTCGAGCATTTCGAAAAGCTCTTTATCACTTGTTGCAGCCATTTTTATACTTTCTGCTAAACCATTGTTAAACTGTCTTTCAGATAGTGTATTTAAAACATCAGGATCAATTACAACAGCCTCCGGCTGATAAAATGCACCAACTGTATTTTTATAACCACCAAAATCTATAGCTGTTTTTCCGCCTATGGAAGAATCCACCTGTGAAAGCAATGTTGTGGGAATATTATAGAACGTAATCCCTCTCATATAGGTTGCGGCAGCAAAGCCCGAAAGGTCTCCAACAACACCACCGCCAACAGCAACAACACAATCACTTCTGGAAAAGGCGCTTTCATTTAAAATTTCAAGTAATTCCTTATATGTGTCAAAGGACTTGCTCTTTTCACCTTGCGGAATAACCTTGATAATATTGTTTTTAAATTGTTTTGAAACCGCTTGAGCATACTCAAAAGGCACACCACTATCGGTTACAATAAGCGCTTTTTTATCAACATTACAGTACTTTGAAAGAGTATTTATTGAACCCCTCTCAATTGTAATATTGTAATTTCCCATTGATGTTTTTACTGTTAATTCCATAATTATTTCCCTTATATATTTTGCTCTTTCGCATATCTTCCCACAAGACGTACATTAGTGCAAACCTCAGAAAGCTTTGCGAGCATATTTTTTTCATCTTCCTTGGAAAGCTTTCCCTCGCCCTCCAAAAAGAAATAATAATTCCATATAACATCCTTGGAAGGACGGCTTTTCAAGGCTTTGAGGTTATAACCACACTCACCGAAAACCGAAATTGCTTTACTCAAGGAACCCGCTTCATCACGAACTGTGAACAGAACAATGAAGTTCTCGTCACCCATTGACTCACCTCGTGGGATTCTGGAGAAAACTGCAAATCGAGTTGTATTTTTGCTATCTTTATTTATTTTACGGTCAATAAGCTTTAGCCCGTATTCGTGCCCTGCTTCAAGGCTACAAATAACACCTAGTGTATTATCACCCATTTTTGCAACATTTTCTGCTGCAAGAGCGGTATTAACTGCTTCCTCGGTTTCTAATCCTCTCTCAGCAATGTATTCTGCACATTGCCCTAAAGCCTGCGGATGACTTACAACCTTTTTAATGGTATTTCTATGGGAATCAGGTGTACCGAAAAGGTGCTGTTCAACCGCCATATCATATACACCATTAATATAAAGGCTACCAAAGTAGGTTAAATCCATAACCCTGGCTACATCACCCTCGTAGCTGTTTTCAATAGGTAAAACAGCACATTCGCACTCACCATTTTCAACAGCTTTATAAGCAGCCTTAAAATCAGAATAAGCAACAGGCTGACCGTCCGGGAAAATTCGCTTAACTGCTATTTCTGCAAAAGCACCCTTAACGCCCGAAAAAGCAATTCTTGTTCCGTCAAGAATTTTATGCTGAAAATCCTTTGACAAGTTCATTGTTGTTTTCTGAAAATTGATATAGTAAGAACGGATTTCATCATCGGTAATAAGGCTGCTGTTTTTTTCAAGAAGAGCCGCTTCCCTTACAGTATCTTCAACAGGGACACCGTTTACCTTTTTATATTCGGCAACATCCTTTACCGCTATCATTCTTTTTTCAAAAAGTGATGCAATTTCAACATCAATTTCACCGATTGCTTTTCTCGCAGCCTGAAATTTCTTTTCGTAATCAGTCATTTTTATAATCCTCGTAAAGTGCTTTGAATGCAGGAAGTGAACGCTCAATAAGCTCAGTATCAACACAGTAAGAAATTCTTACAAAGCCTTCACAACCAAATGAATCACTGGGAACAAGCAGAAGTTCAAAATTCTTTGCTCTTTCATAGAATTTATTAGCATCTTCTTCAAGAGCCTTAACAAACATATAGAATGCGCCGTCAGGCTTTATAACAGTGTAACCGTACTCTGTAAGGGCATCATAAAGAATTTTTCTGTTTTTCTCATAAACAGAAATATCTGCAGTATCTTCAAGACACTCCGCAATTGTATATTGCATAAGACTGGGTGCACAAACAAAACCAAGGGCTCTTCCGGCACCGCAAACAGCCGCATACACGTCACCTGCATCTTTCATTTTCGGAGAAACAAAAATGTAGCCTATACGCTCACCCGGTAATGAAAGTGCTTTACTATATGAATAGCAAACAAAGGTATTATCGTAATAACAAGGAATATAGGGAACCTTTTCACCTGTAAAAACAAGCTCTCTGTATGGCTCGTCGGAAATAATAAAGATTTCCTTACCGTATTCTTTCTGCTTATTTTTAAGTAAATCTGTTAATTTAACAATATCGCCTTCAGGTATAATCACGCCAGAAGGATTATTAGGAGAATTAACTATAATTGCCTTTGTGTTTGGTGTTATCGCATTTTCAAGAGCAGTAAAATCAATTTGTAAATCATCCTTCTTACAGGAAACAACAACTAATTTAGCCCCTGCCTGTTCTGCAAAAACTCTATACTCCGGAAAGAATGGTGCAAGAGCAATAACCTCATCACCAGCTTCAACAATTGCATTAAGTGTGATAGTAAGTGACGCTGCCGCACCACAGGTCATATAAATCAAACCTGCATTGGCTTCAACACCGAATTGATTGTTTATGTACGCTGCAATTTTACTTCTGACATTCAAGTCACCGGGAGCGGATGTGTAACCGTGAAGCACTTCTGCAGGAGTCTCTGAAATAAGCTTATTCATAACATCTGTAACCTTTTGGGGAGCCGGAACACTGGGATTTCCAAGGCTGAAATCAAAAACATTTTCTGCTCCGATTTCTGCTTTCCTTTTTTTACCATACTCGAAAATCTCACGTATTATTGAGCTTTTCTTACCTAACTGCATCATTTTTTCTGAAATCATAATAATTCTCCTGTAATAAATTTTAAAAGAAAAATCCGCAAACCGATATGTTTTGAAACATAGCAGAATGCGGACTGTCTATACACTTTAATTGTAATTACTTACAACTCTGAGCGGAACACAGACAATCCATAGTATTGTAATAAAATCGATAATATCCAAAACCACGGAACATCCGTAACACCTCTCCTAAAAAATATATGCTGTATTTTACTCTTATATTTTTCCTTTGTCAATACAAAAAAATGAATTTTCTTAAAAATTTACGGATTTTTATTCACTTTTTTCGTATTTTTCTACAATCTCTGCAAAGCCGTAAATTAAAGCGGAAATCAAACGGGCTACTAAAACAAAAATAACAACTACACAAACAATCGGTACAGCGAGAAGTGACATCATCTGTGTACCTACATAAACACCGATTAAAACAATTCCGATAACTGCTGAAACCAGCGTTACAAACAAATTAACCACAAAAATAATAAGAGAAAACTTTTTCAATGTTGCTGAACAGTTTTTAAAGAATTTAAAATCAATGTTCTCTTTTTTGCTTCCTTTACCCTGACTGTTTTCTTCAATAATTATTTCTTTATTTTCATTCATAATGTTACCTCTCAAAACCAACCGTCATCAATATTTGAATTTGTGTTAAGCACAACGCCATCCTGAACACTTGCCTGTGTTGTTGTTACATTGGAAGGCTTTTTAGTTGTATCGTTTGTGCTTGAAGTTGTCTTTGTTGTTTCTTTTGTGTCTGAAGGAGCTTTGTCTGTTGTATCATTCTTATCTGCTGAAGGATTTTTGTTAGCTCCAATTGAATTGTTTTCCACAACATTTGTAACATCCTCGGGAATTTTATCCTTAGAACTGTCATAGGATTTATCTAAGGTCAAAACACCATCAACCCATTTATAGCAAGTAATTTTGTTACCTTCTGACTGTGGAATTGTGGAAATAACCATGTGTTTGTCAGCATTAACAGAAATATTCTTAAGTGCAGAAAGGTCTTTTGAATATTCATAAAGCTCTGTCGTTTCGTTATAAAGCCAACAGTAATAGTTAATTACACCATCCTCTGTGCTGGTTGCAATATAAAAATCATTAACACCATCAAAGTTAAAATCAATAAACTCATAATGCTCTTGTGCATATTCCAAATCGAATTTAACTTTAGAGTTTTCAGGGTATTTCAAGGTCTGAACAACAAAGCCATCCTCTTTAATAACAGCATTGTCTTTGCCAATCTCAACAACCACACCGCCCAATTCAACGCCTGTGCCGGTAGTAGCTGCTGTAGTTTCAGTTGTGTTATCTTCTGTTTTATCGCCACAAGCTGTAAATGCGGTAACAACAATAGCCAGTACAACAATAACAGAACACAAAGCAATTATTTTTTTCATATTTCATTCTCCTGTTTTATTAATATATTACGCCTTCGTTATGAAGAGCATTTTCTAAACTTTCTACTTCAGATATTTTAAAAACATGGCCTTTCATACCATAATTTCTTGCCCCTTCGATATTTTGCGGCATATCATCTATGAAGAAACATTCTTCGGGTTTTAATGAAAACTTATTACAGAAAGCCTCGTAAATTTCCTTTTGCGGTTTTAAAAGCTTATACAAAGCCGAAATAAAATAACCATCCATCAAGGTTAAGGCAGGTATGTCCTGATACCTGTCAAAAAAGCGAGGCGTCGCATTTGAAAGAAGGTAAACATTATAGCCGGCAGCTTTGATTTTTTTAATTAAATTATACATTTGAGGGAATGGAGGCATATAAGGATAAAAATCCGTAAGCATTACTTTAACAAGGTCCCTGGTTTCCTTTGGAATCCTTGGCAAGACAATTTCTATTGCTTCATCGTGACGGAGAGTCCCCCCATCCAACCGATGCCAGAGTTGATTGGCAAAAACCTCTTCCATAAGAATATCGTAATATTCCTGCGGAAAATATGTAGCAACGGTTTTCTTCGGGTTATAATCGATGAGAACCCCGCCCATATCAAAAACTATATTTTTAATCAAAGCACCGCCACCTTCACATTTTGACTTTTTTATTATACCATTCTATAAAAAAATTTCAATATTAATTGAAAAAATGAAGAATTTCCCTTTAAATTTTTAATATATATGTTATACTATAAGCAGATTTTTTCGAAAAAGGGTGATTTTTGTGAAAGTAAATATTTTTAAAACAGCTGAGGAAATCGGCGTTGCGGTTGCAAGAATTTTTATCGACGAGGTAAAAAACAACCCCGAATGTGTTTTAGGTCTTGCAACAGGTGCAACCCCCATCCCTACATACGACAACATCAAAAAACTTCATAAGGAAGAAAATGTTTCTTTCAAGGGCGTAAAAACATACAACCTTGACGAATATTGTGACCTTCCTAAGTCAGACAAAAACAGCTACTATACCTTTATGCATGAGCAGCTTTTCAACGGGCTTGATATTCTTGAAGAAAATGTTCATTTCCTTGACGGTAATGCTACTGACTGCGATGCAGAATGTAAAAGATATGACAACGAAATCAACGAAGCAGGCGGTATTGATATTCAGCTTCTTGGTATCGGAAACAATGCACACATTGGCTTTAACGAACCTGCTGAAAGCTTTACAGACGGTTCATTTAAGGTTCAGCTTACAGAAAGCACAATAAACGCCAACAAAATCTATTTTGATGAAAACCCCATGCCTCACTATGCACTTACAATGGGTGTAAGACAGATTATGGCTGCAAAGAAAATCATTCTTATCGCAACAGGTCCCAAAAAGGCAGAAGCTATTAAAAATATGATTAAGGGTGAAGTTACTCCCCTTGTTCCAGCTTCCGTTCTTCAGGAGCATGATGATGTACTTATCTTCCTTGATGAAGCTGCTGCAGCTCTGCTTGATTAATCTATATACTAAAAACCTCACATTTCAAAAAAATGAAATGTGAGGTTTATTTTATTTCCATTGAAAATATCAAGGTTTTATCATCCTTTTCATAGGCTTCCAAAACCACAAAATATTCGCCAACAATTTTTTTCACATAATAGCACTCTTTTTCTTTATCATGGGAATCAAGAACTACCACATTATCAAACGAAGAAAAAAATGCGTAAATAACACAAGGTAATGACGATGATGAAAGAGCCGAAGTATCACCTTGAAAAATCATCTCATTATAAAAAATCTTATACTTTTGACCATCCAAACGCACACAAGCTCCATTTAATAAATCATTCTTATTGATAAAATTTATTGCCGTTTCGGAATCTTTATGCATAATTGTAGTGTCATAAATCCGATCATTAAAGGAAATCTGCACCTTTTGGGGTGCAGAAAAATCAACCTCCGAAGAGCTTTGCAGAATATTTTCGGACATTTCGCAAGACGTCAGAATCGAGCAAAACATTATAAAAAATATAACACATAAGCCTTTTAATTTAATCCCTTTCATTTTCCAAAAGGCTATAAACCTTTCCCAAAACCTTTGCACAGTCAGAAGGCAGAATTGAATATTCTGAAAAATCTTTTTTTAACAAATCAGCACTCATACCGTGAACAAAAGCACCAAGAACAGCAGAATCAAAAATATTGCCATTCATAGAGTGGGTAAGCCCTGCAATAATACCCGAAAGCAAATCCCCTGCTCCACCTTTGGAAAGCCCGGTATTTCCTGTTTTATTTACGTACAGATTTTCTGCTTTTGAATCACAAATCAATGTATGATGTCCTTTGAGCAAAACATTAACCTTATATGTCTTACAGAAGTCTATAACTATTTCCTCACGATTTGCCTCAATATCACTTATATTTAAACCACACAAACGAGACATTTCCCCCGGGTGCGGTGTCAAAAGAATTTCTGTTTTTTTATCTAACAAAGCATCATTGAATTCCGATAAACAATTAAGGGCATCAGCATCCAATATGAGTGGTTTTTCACATTCAGTAACAATAGCTTTAACCAAGCTTTTCACACCTTTACTTGTACCCATACCACAGCCCAGCATTACAACATCACTTTCATTACAAGCTGTTATAATTTCGTTGATGCAGTCAGAACTTATTGTACCGGTTTTATCGGTTGGCAAAGGTAAAAACAGATTTTCTGTTAACCTTGAAGTTAAAGCTGTGTAAAGACAATCAGGAAAAGCGAGTGTAACAAGTCCTGCACCACTTCTTAAAGCCCCCTCTGTTGCAAGAACACAACACCCTACCATATTTTTGCTGCCACAAATAAGCAAAGCCCTACCAAAAGAACCCTTATGGGAAAAAGGTTCTCTTTTTGGTAAGAGCTTTGATGCACTTTTTATATCAAGGGAGTTTTTATAAATCAAAGTAGTCACTCCTAATTAAAATTCAATTTAAACATCCCTTATATTATACCCTTTAAAATTTATATAGTCAATAAATCAGGAAGCAATCTGAAAATCAACAACCTTGGAATTCTTATTTAAAGAATTAAGCATTTCTTCAAATTCAACATTAATGACAGGTGTTACATTTTTAACATCCTTCTTAGATGAGAACTTATCCTGAATAGAGAAATAAGCTGCTTTAAAAAACGCTTTTGTGTATTTCCATACTTTTCTTTCAAATTTTATTAAATCCTTTTCACGATAAATTGCGTAACAAACAACACCAAGTGCTGCACATTCAAGGAAAAATCTTAATAATAAAAAAGCTGACATATATATACCTCCAAACATTTTACGAACATTTGTTTTATGGCTCTATTATATCACCATTTTTCCATTTGTCAACACAAATGTTCTTTTTTCTTTGGTTTTGTAGTACCTTTTTAGGTGCTTTCAGTGAGTTTTTAGCGTTTTTTATCAAAATAACATGAATTTTTTTATCATTTTTATTATTTCAACATCTTATTTGTTCGGTGTATGTTCGTCATAACCGAACAAAACTTTTTTAACAAAAAAGCAAAAAAATAATAAAATAAGTATTTAAATTTTATAATATATATTGTATAATGATTTAGATTATACTTATTGTTTTAAAAAAGGAACAGAAATTATGTTTGTTGATAAAGCTAAAATAAAAATCATTGCAGGTAACGGCGGTAATGGTGCCGTTGCTTTTCACAGAGAAAAATTCGTTAACGCAGGTGGCCCTGACGGTGGTGACGGCGGTCGTGGCGGTAACATTGTTTTCCAGGTTGATGACAACCTTTCTACCCTTTCAGATTTCCGCTACAAAAGAAAATACAAAGCTCAGAACGGTGAAAACGGACGTGGTTCACGCTGTAACGGAAAACGTGGTGAAGATTTAATAATTAAAGTTCCTCGTGGTACTGTTATTCGTGAAGAGGCTACCGGTCTTGTTATGGCAGATATGAGCATTGAGGAAACCTTCATTGCCGCAAAGGGCGGTAATGGCGGTTGGGGTAACCCCCACTTTGCAACACCTACAAGACAGGTGCCGCGTTTTGCAAAAGACGGTGCTCCCGGTGAGGAATGGGATGTAACCCTTGAACTTAAGCTTCTTGCGGATGTTGGATTAATCGGATTCCCCAATGTAGGTAAATCCACTCTTATTTCCGTTGTAAGCGAAGCAAAACCTATTGTTGCAAACTATCACTTTACAACCCTTACCCCTGTTCCCGGTGTTGTCAGAATGGGTCCTGAAAGCAGCTTTGTTATGGCAGACATACCCGGAATCATTGAAGGTGCCAGTGAAGGTATTGGCTTAGGTCACGAATTTTTGCGTCACATTGAGCGTTGCAGACTTCTTGTGCACGTTGTTGACGTTGCAGGTAGCGAAGGCAGAGATCCCATTGAAGATTTTGAGGCTATTAACGCAGAACTTGCAAAATACAACGAAGAGTTGACAAGGTATCCCCAGATAGTTGCAGGTAACAAAATCGACCTTGCAACTGATGAGCAAAGAGAGGTCTTCAAAGAATATATATGCTCCAAAGGCTTGGATTATTTCGAAATTATTGCACCTATTGCAGAAGGTACACAAAACCTTATAAACAAGGTTGCGGCAGAGCTTCAGAAGCTGCCGCCTGTTAAAATATACGAAAAACAGGAAATTACACCTAAAGATATTCTTAAAACCTCAAAGAGAGATTTCAAAATCCGTGTTGAGGGCGATGTTTTCATTGTAGAAGCACCCTGGCTTGCAAAAGTTCTTATGAAAACCGACTTGAATGACTACTCTTCACTCCAGTACTTCCAGAACGTTCTGCAGACAAGCGGAATCATTCAAAGTCTTGTTGACCACGGCATTACCGAGGGCGACACTGTAAGTATTTATGATTTGGAGTTTGACTATGTGCCATAATGACATTTTAAACGGCATCTGCTCACCTTTGGAAGAGCCTAAGGCAAGAATGTACAGTCCACTTACCCTTGCTTTTTTAGGTGATGCAGTCTATAGCTTACTTGTAAGAAATATGCTTTCAATGCAGGAAAATAAACCGGCAGGAAAGCTACATAAAGAGTCCGTTAAATATGTTAATGCGGCTTTTCAAGCCCAGATGATAAAAGAACTTCTCCCAATGCTTACCGAGAATGAAACAGCAGTTTTCAAAAGAGGCAGAAATGCCCACAGTGGGCATTCACCAAAAAATCAGGAAGCAGGAGATTATCGCTACGCAACAGGTCTTGAAACCCTTTATGGCTACCTTTATTTATGCGGTGAATCAAAACGTATAAAAGAGATATTTGAATTAAGTACATATAAATATTTTACCGAAGAAACTAACCGAAAGGAAACAAATTAATGGCCCTTGTAAAGAAAGATCACATCAGAAACTTCTCTATAATTGCACATATCGACCACGGCAAATCAACCCTTGCAGACCGTCTTCTTGAGCTTACAGACACAGTTGCAAAGCGTGATATGTCTGCACAGATTCTTGACGATATGGATTTGGAGAAGGAAAGAGGAATTACAATCAAAGCTCATGCTGTAAGGCTCGACTATACTGCAAATGACGGCAACACCTATCAATTAAACCTTATTGACACTCCCGGTCACGTTGACTTTAACTATGAGGTTTCACGTTCACTTGCAGCTTGTGAGGGTGCAATTCTTATTATTGACGCCTCACAGGGTATTGAGGCACAGACATTAGGTAACACATACCTTGCGCTTGATCACAATCTTGAGCTTGTACCGGTTATTAATAAAATAGATTTACCCTCTGCCGACCCTGACAGGGTTGCTGCGGATGTAGAAGATATTATCGGTCTCCCCTGTGACACTGCTCCAAGAGTTTCTGCAAAGACAGGTCAGAATGTTGAACAGGTGCTTGAACAGATTGTTGAGCTTGTTCCACCTCCCGAGGGTGATGACGATGCACCTTTAAGAGCATTGATTTTTGACTCGGTTTATGATAACTACAAGGGTGTTATTGTTTATGTGCGTGTTGTTGACGGTACAATAAAAGTTGGCGACACTATGAAAATGATGGCAACGGGTGCTGAATTCAATGTTGTTGAAGTGGGTACAATGAAAGCAACATCTCTTGAACCCTGCGGTAAGCTTTTTTCAGGTGAGGTTGGTTACATTACAGGTTCCATCAAAACAGTACGTGATGCCGTTGTTGGTGACACAGTTACCCTTGCAACTAATCCTGCAAAAGAGGCTCTTCCCGGCTACCGTAAGGCTACACCAATGGTTTATTGTGGTATTTACCCTGCTGACGGTGCGGACTATGAAAACCTTCACGAAGCACTTGAAAAATTACAGTTAAACGATGCTTCTCTCTCCTACGAGCCTGAAACATCGGGTGCATTAGGCTTTGGTTTCCGTTGCGGTTTCCTTGGTCTTTTGCATCTTGAAATTATACAGGAAAGACTTGAAAGGGAATACGATTTAGACCTTGTAACAACAGTTCCTAGCGTTGTTTATAAAATCCACCTTACAAATGGCGAAGTGGTTGAAATTGACAACCCCACCCACTACCCTGACCCTGCAGTTATTGATTATTGCGAGGAGCCTGTTGCAGATGCACATATTTTTGCACCAAGCGAGTATGTTGGCTCTGTTATGGAGCTTTGTCAGGAAAGACGTGGCACCTTTAAGAATATGGACTATATTTCAGGTGACCGCGTTGAAATAAAATACGATTTGCCCCTTAACGAAATCATTTATGATTTCTTTGATGCACTTAAATCAAGGACCCGTGGTTACGCTTCACTCGACTATGAAATTTCCGAATACCAGCGTTCTAACCTTGTTAAATTGGATGTACTTCTCAACGGAGATATTGTTGATGCGCTTTCCTTTATTGTTCACTCTGACAAAGCATACGGCAGAGCAAGACGAATTGCAGAAAAGCTTAAAGACAACATCCCAAGACAGATGTTTGAAATTCCGATTCAGATGGCTATTGGGGGCAAGGTTATTGCAAGAGAAACTGTTAAGGCTATGAGAAAAGACGTTCTTGCAAAATGCTACGGCGGTGACATTACCCGTAAGAAAAAACTTCTTGAAAAGCAAAAGGAAGGTAAAAAGAGAATGCGTACCTTTGGTACTGTTGAGGTTCCCCAGGAAGCATTTATGGCTATACTCAAGCTTGATGACGACAAATAATTCAAAAGAGTTGATATTAATGAATAACAATTACTTTGATATTTATTACCATAACGAAAATGAACACCGTTTCTGTTACAGAAGCGGTGCTATGGTATATGAAGAGGTTTTTAACGATGGTGCTCTGCTTTCAGCAGGTTGGAACGCATCCGGCTACCCTCTTAATGTATTAAAAAACTGTCCTACTTATCTCAATAAAAAAAGATATGCAGAGCCATTTTCCTTTAATATAGAGATTGACGGACAGAGTCTTGATTTTTCTTTAGAATTTGTTGACTTCAAAACAGAAAAAAACGAAGAAAACGAAATATCTGTTTTAACCTTAAAAAGCAATATAGCACCCGCTGTTATTAAGGTACATACATTAATTGACGGAACACAGATGTTTTCCCGTTGGTTAGAAATTGAAAATCTTTCAGATACCCCCTTAAAACTTAGCAGACTTTCAGTTTTTAGCGGTGGACTTGAATCCCTTGACAACGACGCTACTGATTACATAAAAAATGCAAACGATATATATTCAATTGGGTATTTTGAAAATGATGCCTGGGGCAACGAAGGTCAGTTCAAATGGGAAAAACTAACTACTAATTGTACTTCAATTGAATCAAGGTTTGGCAGAGACCGATTCCGCCACCCACTTCTTTTTATAAGAAATAACATCACAGGTAAATTGTGGTTTTCACAAATAGGCTTTAGTGGTGGGTATCGCTATTCTGTAGATTACCACGCACGACCCAACAGTTGTACCACCCACCTTTCCCTAAAGGCTGAAATTACAGGGCACAAGCCTATTTATGTTATTGCACCGAATGCTAATTTTGTTTCACCTGTTGTGTATATGGGCCTTGTTCACGGTAACCTTGACGATGCAGTAAACGAAATGCACGCCCATATAAGAAAATCTGTTTTAAATTTACCCGAAGCAGAGGGGAAAACAGCCCTTATTAACTGCGGTATGGGTGCAGAACACACTATGAATGTTGAAGACAGCAAAGCATTTATTGACCAATTTGCTGAAATGGGTGGAGAAATTTTCACTATTGATGCAGGTTGGGAATGTCCACCCGATGAGCAAATGGAATGGTGTGCATATAACGGCAGAAACGTTCCCGATAAAGACAGATACCCCAACGGTATTAAAGAGCTTCGGGATTATGCCCACGCAAAAGGCCTGAAATTCGGCTTGTGGGTTGATATTGAATCAGTTGGTAAATACTGCAAAATCAACGAAGAACATCCCGAATGGCGTACTGTAAGTGCTTTAGGTGAACGTTCACCTAAGTTCCTTGATATGTCCATCCCTGAAGTCAGCAAATGGGCAGAAGACGAACTTGCAAGAATCATCGAGGAATATGAACTGGACCTTTTAAGAGTTGACCATAATGTTGACTTTACCGAGTATTTTGGTATCCGTGACACAGGCTACGGCATTCCCGAATGTGTTTGCATCAAGCACAATGAAGCTGTATACAAAATGTATGAAAATCTCAAAAAGCGTTTTCCCGATGTAATTTTTGAGAATTGTGCAGGTGGTGGCGGAAGAACCGACCTTGGTATGATGAAAAGCTTTAACCACACCTGGGTTTCTGACTGGCAGAAAATGCCCCGTTCTATTGCCATAACAAACGGAATGACAATGGCGCTCCCACCTGAAAGAGTTGACAGACTTTTTGCAGGTATGGGTTGCCATACAATCGGTTCATTTGATGCACATTTAAGAAACACAATGTTAGGGCACATTTCATTGAATGTAATCTCCCCTGCCGGTGCTCAGTTTAACAAAAAGCAAATGGCATTTATAAAGCACTCAACTGATATTTATAAAGAGTTTATAAGGCCTTTCCTTGCAGACTCAAAAATATATCACCACACACCCGACCTGAATGAAAGCGATTATTCTGTACTTGAAATATCAGCTCCGGACAAATCAAAAGGTGCAATTACTGTTATTACCCTTTGCGGTACTAATGAAAAATCAATTACAGTAAAACCAAAAGGAATTGATATTTCAAAAAATTATAACGTTACTTTAGATAATGATGGCTTCAGTTATCTTATATCAGGTGAAAAATTAAAACGCAATGGTATTGCCATTGATATTAACGCTTCACTTTCATCTGAACTTATTTTATATGAAATTATTTAAAAGGTGTATTTTATGAAAATCAAGAAAAATATGCAGGACCATATTGACATTCTTAACAGAGAGCTTAAGAACTTTACATCACGTAACCCTGCTGTTATTTTCAGCGAAGTTATAAATACAGATGAAGATTACACACAAGGTTCTTTAAAGTTTGAAAATTTCACTGTATTCATAAGATGTCATAAAAACAGAACCGGTTATTCTTTTATGGAGGAACCTCTGTTTGAAGAAAACAATCAAACAACCCTTGGAACTGTTGAAGCAACTGTTGAAGCACGTTTCGAATTCAATTTTTCACCTATTCTTTTTTCTATTTATGATATACATAATATAATTAATCACAATGATTTTAGAACACTTTGTTTTCATAAAATTACTGACGAAGCGGGTATTATTAATGCGTGTTCAGAAATACTGAATTTCATATCTAAATATGAAAAATTCATCTATGATATTTCCAAGAGCGAAGAACTTCAAAAGCAATTAATCAACAATTATTTTGAAGATGAAAAAGTATTTGATAAAAACTTT
>JAZSBI010000213.1:0-4646 GCA_045602345.1 Acutalibacteraceae bacterium
GAAATGAATATTGCTCATCCTTTCAGGGAGGGGAATGGCAGAGCAACTCGTATCTGGCTTGATTGTATTCTGAAAAAGGAAATAGGTTATGTTATAGATTGGAGTCAGGTTGATAAAGAGGATTATCTGCTTGCTATGGAGCGTAGCCCCATTAAAGATATTGAAATTAAACATATTCTGAAAAATGCCTTAACAGATAAAATAAATGACTGTGAAATGTTTATGAAAGGCATAGACCATAGTTATTACTATGAAGACTATACTACTTTCAAATCAGAAGATTTATAATTTCCTAACCTTGCTGACTGCCCCACAGGCAACTAAATGGCGAATACAATACCTTGCGAACAGTTTGTTCGCAGGGTTATTTTTATTGAAAAACAAAAACTAAAATGTTATAATATACGATATGTACAAAACTATGTTTTATGAAAAAGAGGCTGTTTATGAGAATTTTAAGTATATTTCTTGCATTAATTTTAGCAATCTCCTGTATGATTATACCGATTTCTGCGGCAGACGATGTTGAAAGCGGTATTTCCGTGGCGGCGGACGGTACAATAACAGCTACCTCTGATGACGGAGTTCAGTATGTTGTTTTCATGGTTACAAATGTACATTATAATAACCTTGAAAATTATGTTTCGGAAATGGTTACCCTTCATGGAGAAATTGACTCCTCTTCCGACAGAATGTATGCATTTGGTGTTGTTGGACCTATGTGTATTACCCAGTCCGTTGAGCAGATGAATGAAGAGGTCAATACTGTTTTTGCTCTTGCAGAAAAATATAATGTACCTGTATTTTTTCAAATGGATGATTGCACAAATTATGCTACCAATTTCGGAGATGGTGCAACTATAGATGATGCAGGAAATAAATTTTATAACGACCCTGAAATGTGCGAATGGATTGCTTTTCCCGAAGAGGGCGAGGAATGGGGTGGTCAGAAATATGGTGTGCTTCCCAGATGGCATTGCAACTGGAGTGGTGTTCCCTTTGCTACCGCAGGTGGGTTTCCTTGCTTCAATTCTCCCAAATATCTTGCCTGGTATGAAAAGCAGGTAACCGAGGGCTTTATAGCACCTTTGGTTGAAAATTATGAAAGGCTTAAAAAAGAGGGTAAGGCTTATCTCCTTGCAGGTATTAATACCGGCTGGGAAACTCAGATTCCCGATTATTCAAATGCAACCTATGCTTCTCTTGAGGAGTTTGAAAAGGCACAATATGGTATGCATGCTCTCCATAATTTAGGCTACGATACCCAATCCATTTATGAAGAAGCGATAAGCCGTATGCTTAGCGAAGCTGAGGTTATAAGGGAGCTTCTTTATGAGGTTATTGCAGATTATATAGAATTTACCTGCAAAATGTTTTACGATGCAGGAATTGAAAAATCTAAAATATTTTCTCATATAGTATCTATTTCATCAACCGAGAATGGGTGCACAACAGAGCACCCACCAACATATGTCTGCATTAACGATTATTGTACTCCCGGTTGGACAATGAGTCCCAAAACTTGCCCATATAACCTTCAGCAGCTTGAAAAAGAGCTTGGAGAAAACGGCAGAAATGAGTATGTTAATGCAGAAGGTTATGCTCACTATGATGATGTAGCAACCTGCACATCATATTTTGAAGAAAGCCTTTGCGGTAATGCAAAACTTATAACTGTTTTTGGCTATGACCAGGCAACCGGTACCTATGGCTATCAAAAAAGTCAGGATTTCTATTTCGTTAAGGTTGTCAAATCCTGGCTTGCCCGTGAAATAGGTCCTGATTATACCTGGGCAAATCGTCCCAGTCTTGTTGCAAAGGCTAAAATCTGTAAAACTTGCGGCGGCACATTATCAAACGGATTCTGCCTTACAGATAACAGCCATTATGAAGAGCCATTCAAAGACGCAAGCGGGTTTTACAAAATAGAAAATGCAGGGAATTTCTATTGGTTCCGTGAGCAGGTAAATAATGGCAACAACTCTATTAACTGCAGACTTTATGCCGATATAAGTGACAACACAGATATATATGATTCAAACGGCAATCTTATATCCGGAAGCTTCCGTGCCTGGACACCTATAGGCAAAAAAGCACTTTTAAGCAGTAACAGTGTTGCGTTCAATGGTGTTATTGATGGTTGTGGTTATACCTTTAAGAATTTTTATAATGTAAAAGGTGACGATTATACCGCACTTATAGGTTATCTTGGAGAAAACGGTGTTGTGCGGAATGCAAATATAAGCTTATCATATTTTAATGGTGACCAATATGTTGCAGGTCTTGTTGCATATAATGAAGGCACGATTCAGAATTCCTCCAGCAGCTGTGCTGTCGCAGGTACAAGATATTTAGGTGGTATTGCAGGTCAGAATAAAGGTGCTATAAATAATTGCTATTCTGCAGGTAGTGTTATCGGAACAGGCTCAGGCGGAATTTTGAGTTCACCGGCATATTTTGTAGGGGCTATATGCGGTGATAACGGCGGAACAGTTTCAAATTGCTATTATCTAACCGGCTCTGCAGCTGCAGATGGAGAAACTCAGCTTGGTGTAGGTGCATCAAGATGGAGCAGTTCATCAGATTCAGGTACTGCATCTAAAGAGCTTGCTCAGTTCAGCAGCGGTGAGGTTGCTTATTTGCTTCAGTCAGGTAATGGTGCTGTGCGTATCTGGGGACAAAAGAGCAATATGTCCGGAGTCTTTCCGGTGATATCGGGTAAACCCATGCATGCAGTTGCTAAGTATGATTCAGGAACAGGTTATTCTGTTGGCAGTATATGCGACGTGGATAATGACAGAAGTATCGGCGGCTCGGACTATCAGCTGCTTGTTAATATGGCTGTAGGAAATAATACAGAAGAAACTGCAGAAGATGCCGTAACCTTTGCCAGAGCAGACACTAACGGAGATAGGGTAGTAGATGTCTTAGATCCGTTGCTGGCATTAACACTATATTATGGGTTTAATACATTACCTGTGTATGGTGCAGGCGATTTCAATGGCGATGGTGTTTGTACTGATGAGGATACCACTAAAATAAAACAGGCTGTAACCAATAAAAATCCTGTTAGCAAATCCTCGTTAATGGCTTGTGATTTTAATGGCGACGGCAGTGCAGACGGCTACGATTTAGAAGAAGCCTTTAACATTTCTGCTGTTGATAATTACGTGTATTTTGATACAAAATACGGCGATAACGAAAGAAATTGTTTTGATTTATATATTCCAAAGGATAAAAAAATAGTCGGTATAGTTCTTATGCTTCATGGTGGCGCATGGATGGGTGGAGATGAAAACGAATTTGCCGGCAGACTCGAGCAGGTTGCCGAGGAAGGTTATGCAGGCGTGGCAGTAAGGTATCGTTATATTGATGAAAAGGTAAACCTTGACGATATAATGGATGATATTGAGCAGGCAATGACTCTTGTAAAAGAAATTGGCGACTCTCACGGTGTTGAGATTTCAGGATTCCTTTCCACAGGCGGTTCAGCAGGCGGTCATTTGTCCCTGCATTATGCTTATTCCCGTGCGGATTCATCACCAATTCCGCCGAAAGCTGTTGCAAGCTACTGCGGTCCTGCTGATTTATCGGATGAATATTATTATTACAATGAAGAGCTTCAGGCTAATAATGGTATTGGCGATAAAGAAACTGTTGCTGAGATTCTTGGGTATGCAAGCGGTTACCCTCACACTTATGCAACGAGAGCCGAAGCCAAGGAGGCTTTGAAACTCGTTTCACCTATTTACTATATAGATGAAAATACTGTTCCAACTATTATAAATCATGGTATGATGGATGACATTGTTCCTTATAGGAATGCTGTTGATTTAGATGCAAAGCTCACGGAATACGGAATAGAGCATGTGCTTAATTCTTATCCTACCTCCGGTCACGGATTGAACTTAGATGCAGAGAATATGGCTATTTCAGAACAGCTTCTGTGGGAATATATTTACAAATATCTTGATTCTGTCAGTATATAAAAATTACATCTCATTGATTCCATAGAATCAATGAGATGTTTTTATGTTTATTGAAATCATCTGTTATGAATGCTATAATAACCGCAAGGGGTGATATTTTGAATCATCATACATTTGACAGTCTTCCCGAAAGGCTTACTATCAGCTTTCCGTTGTGGTTGATTTACGGCACAGAGGGTGTACGATATTGATAAATTGCTCGAGCACAATAGCTTCTTTCTTGAGGATTAAATAATTATGTGACGGTTAGTGATAATGATAAATTTCCCGTTACGATATGCTTATTCGTAAATGAGAGCTTTGATATATTGAAATGCTGTGCTGAAATAATATGATTTAATCAGCAGAAAATGTGGGGTGAAATTTATGAGTAAAATATTTGAAAAATATGAAGCCTTGATTTGTATTTTATTGATTGTATTGTATATTACAACCAATTCTTTTTGTGTTCAGAAATTTGGAGATACAAGCATCGCTGGCCTTGTTATTAATTCAATTTTATCGTTGCTTTTAATCATATTAATATTAGCGTTAAAGAAAACATCGTATTATGGGCTGACAAAGGTTAAAAACAGTAAAAAGTGTTTGTATTTTATTCCGTTAATTCTTATTTTGACAGTTAATTTATGGAATGGTATTAATATTAATAATTCTGCA
>JAZSBI010000214.1:0-4799 GCA_045602345.1 Acutalibacteraceae bacterium
AAAGACGGTATGCGTGTTGATATCTGCTCAAAATGTCACCCCTTCTTTACCGGCAAGCAGAAGCTCGTTGATACAGGCGGACGTGTTGAAAGATTCAATAGAAAATATAACCTCTCTAAGTAAGTTATATCTGCTTGAACAAGTCGGTGAGTTATCACCGACTTTTTGCGTTTTAAAGGAAATTTGTTATGAGTGATTCTTACAGAACTCTTGCAAGAGAAGCTTGCGATGAATACATAGTTAAACATTCACGTTTTATCGGGTACGCAAAACCTGTTAAAACCGAAAAAGAAGCCGTAGATTACATTAATGAAATATCAAAAAAACATTGGGATGCAAAGCACAATGTTTACGCCTATTCAATAAGAGACGGCGGAATTAAACGCTATTCTGATGATGGCGAACCCCAGGGAACAGCAGGTATGCCTGTGCTAAATGTTATTCTGCAAGAGGATATTACCGACTGTGTTGTGGTTGTAACCCGTTACTTTGGCGGCATTCTTTTAGGCGGTGGTGGGCTTGTACGTGCCTATACCCATTCTGCAAAAATCGGAATAGATGCAGCAGAAATAATAACACTTTCCAAGTGGACAGTTTGTAAAATTCAATGTGAATACACATTCTACGGAAAGCTTGAAACCTACATTCGTGATTTCGGCGGTGTTGTAGAAAGTTGCGATTTCGGTGAAAATGTTAATCTGGAATTCCGCATTAAGAAAGGCTCGGAAGAAGCTTTTGATAAAAAACTCCAGGATTTAAGTAACGGAAAAGTGGGATTTTCTCAGGTTGGAGAGGTAATTGCAGGGGAATAACCTGCGAAAAAATAAAAATAAAAAATTTTTCAAAAAAATCCGTCAAAAAAAGAGGGATTTTTTTGTTTTTATTGTATTATTAAATATAAGGGTTATTTTATGTAATAGGAGCGGTGTTTTCTATGAGTGATGAAATAAGGCTCAGAACTCTCGAAAGAGAGAAAAATTCTTTCTCCAAATATGCAATGCTTTGTCAGAATACCAAAGGCAGACCTCTTTTAGAAGCAGAATGTCCTGTTAGAACTGCCTATCAACGTGACAGAGACAGAATTATTCATTGTGCTGCATTCCGTCGCTTAAAAGACAAAACACAGGTGTTTCTGGCACCGGGTAATGTTCATTACAGAACTCGTTTGACTCATACTCTTGAGGTTTCCCAAATTGCCAGAACAATTGCCCGTTCACTTGCCCTTAATGAAGATTTAACCGAGGCTATTGCCCTTGGTCACGATTTAGGTCATACCCCCTTTGGCCATGCAGGCGAAAGGGCTCTTAACCAGGTTTATGAAAAAGGCTTTACACATTTTGAACAGAGCCTTCGTGTTGTCGATATACTTGAAAGAAACGGTCAGGGTCTTAACCTTACATACGAGGTAAGGGATGGCATTGTTTGCCATACCCGCGGTAAAGAGGCAGATACCCTTGAAGGCAGAATTGTTAAATTAAGTGACAAAATTGCCTATATCAACCACGATATTGATGATGCAATACGAGGAAACATTATAAGCGAGGACGATATTCCCTTAGAAATACGCCTTGTAGTTGGTTTTACAAAAGCCCAAAGAATCAACACAATGGTAATGTCTGCAATAAACAATACTACAGATGAATTAAGAATGGCTGCAGATGTTCAGCTTGCTTTTGACAGTTTGCATTCATTTATGTTTAAGTATGTTTATACTAATCCTAAATGTAAAAGTGAAGAGGGTAAGGCAGAAAGTATGATTAAGGAGCTTTTCCGTTATTTTGCCAACGACCCCTATAAAATGCCCGAAATGTATCAGGAAATTGCTAAAAAAGAGGGGGCACAGCGTGCCGCGTGTGACTATATTTCCGGTATGTCCGATAGCTATTCATTAAAGGTTTATAACGATATCTTTGTTCCCAAAACCTGGAACTTTTAATGCTTGGTAAATTTGCGATATAGCGTTTTTATATGATGCTTGGTGAATTTGCGATATAGCATTCTTATATGATGCTTGGAAGCGAAGCTTCCCCAACATTCTGCATCTATCATTCCGCATTCCGAATTTAATTTTTAGGTGGTGATACACATGCCTCGTTTTTCAGATGATTTTATTCAACAAATCCGTGACCATAACGATATTGAATCTGTTATAGGTAGCTATATTGATTTAAAAAGAAGAGGGAAAAACCTTGTAGGACTTTGCCCCTTCCATAACGAGAAAACACCCTCGTTTACTGTGTATCCCGAAACCGCTTCTTATTACTGTTTCGGTTGCGGAGCAGGTGGAGAGGTTATAAATTTTGTAAGAAATATTGAAAACCTTGATTTTATGGAAGCAGTTAAACTTCTTGCAGACCGTGCAGGGCTACAGCTTCCGCAGGATAATTACGATGATTCTGCTGCAAAATTACGCAGAAGGATTTATGAAGCTAACCGTGAGGCTGCAAGGTTTTTTCACGAAACTCTTTTTACCGAGCAGGGTAAACAACAGCTTGCTTACCTTAACGGACGTAGAATTTCGCCGAAAATGATAAAGCATTTCGGTCTTGGTGCCGCTCCTGATGATTGGCATGCTCTTGAAAATCATATGCGAGAAAAGGGCTTCCGTCGTGATGAGCTTGTTGCGGCAAACCTTTTAAGAGTGAGTGAAAAGGACGGCAAACGTTACTATTACGATGCATTCAGAAATAAAGTAATGTACCCTGTAATTGATGTAAGAGGGAATGTTGTTGCTTTTGGTGGACGAGTTCTTGATAACAGTAAGCCTAAATATATAAATACATCCGATACCCTTGTTTATAAAAAAAGTAATGAACTTTTCGCTTTGAATTTTGCAAAAAACGGTAATGACCGTAAGCTCATTCTTTGCGAAGGCTATATGGACGTTATTGCACTTCACCAGGCGGGTTATGAAAATGCTGTAGCTGGTCTTGGTACAGCATTAACACCCGAACAGGTTAGTCTTATTTCAAGGTATGCTGATGAGGTTGCCCTTTGCTACGACTCTGATGAGGCGGGACAGAAGGCAGTAAGGGCAGCTATGGCACTGTTCTCCAAAACAGGTGTTAAAGTCAAGGTTATTCGTCTTGAAGGTGGCAAAGACCCTGATGAAATAATAAGAGAGCACGGAAGTGAACGTTTCGCAAGGCTTCTGGACAAGGCCGATAACGATACAGAGTATAAATTGTCAAAGCTTCGCGAAAAATATATTGTTGAAACAGACGACGGAAAACTGAACTTCCTTCGCGAGGCAGTTAAAGTTCTTGCTTTTTGCGATTCCATTGAACGTGATGTTTATGCAATGCGCCTTTCGGACGAGTTGGGTGTGGGTAAGGATGCAATTTTGCAGCAGATTAACGAAGTGCGACGTAAAGAAAATTACCGCAAAAATAAAGCAGAGCTTTCGAATGCCCGAAAAAAAGTGCAGAATCTTGATGTTGCGGCAGACCCTGAAAGGCTAAAAAATATCAGGGCAGCAAAGGCGGAAGATACAATTCTTATAACACTTCTTAACAATGCCGCGTTTTATAAAAAAATTAAGGACAGGCTTTCAGAAGATGTTTTTGTTACACCGGTTAATAAACATCTTTTAGAAATAATAACAAAACGTCTTGAAGAACAAGAAAGTATAGATATTTCCCATTTGTCACAGTATTTGACATCGGAAGAAGTAAGTGTTATTGCAAGGCTGCTTGCAAATCAGGCGATGGTTTCAAATACTATGGCAGAATGTGAAGATTGTCTTTTGGTTCTTGAACAAGAGAAAAAGAAAAGGGAAACACGGGATGTTTCACAAATGAGTGATGATAGTTTCCTTGAACTTTTCAATTCTCTCAGAAAAGACGAAAACTAGAAAAAATTTTTGTGTGATAAAGAAAGGTGATGTGAAAATGGAAGGTTGGGAGAAAAAACCGCAAATTAAAGCTCTTATCGAAAAAGGTAAGGTAAGCGGCAAACTTGCAACACACGACATCGACAATGTTATCCTTGAAATTGAGGGCTTTGACGTTGACGATATCGAAAAACTCTATGAGCTTATTGAAAGCAACAGCATCGAGATTATCGATGAAATCGGTGACGAAATGCTTGATGCACTTTCAATGGACATTGAGTCAACAAAAACCCCTGATGAGGAGGGGGCAGCCGATGCCAAAGCAATGGCAATTGATGACCCGGTTAAGGTTTATCTTAAGGAAATCGGTCGTGTTCCGCTTCTTACATCTGAAGAGGAAATTGAACTTGCTATCAGAATTTCTGAAAATGACCAGGAGGCAAAGCAACGTCTTTCCGAAGCAAACCTTCGTCTTGTTGTCAGTATTGCAAAAAGATATGTTGGTAGGGGAATGCAGTTCCTTGATTTGATTCAGGAGGGTAACCTTGGTCTTATTAAAACCGTTGATAAATTCGACTACTCAAAGGGCTTTAAATTCTCAACCTATGCTACATGGTGGATTCGTCAGGCAATTACCCGTGCTATTGCAGACCAGGCAAGAACAATCCGTATTCCTGTTCATATGGTTGAAACTATCAATAAGGTTAAGAAAACAAACAGTCAGCTTCTTCACGAAAACGGCAGAGACCCCACCGCAGAGGAAATCGCTGAAAGACTCGATATGCCTGTTGAGAAGGTTCGTGAGATTTTAAGAGTGGCTCAGGAGCCCGTTTCCCTTGAAACACCTATTGGTGAAGAGGAAGACAGCCACCTTGGCGACTTTATTCCTGATGATGATGCACAGGCACCTGTTGATGCTGCATCAATGGCACTTATGAGAGAGCAGCTTGCAGAGGTTCTTAAAACT
>JAZSBI010000215.1:0-12774 GCA_045602345.1 Acutalibacteraceae bacterium
CTCAATGGCATCCAACTACAACAGAATCCCTCGTCTTCCCGTTATTATGGTAAATGGTGATGAAAGCTATGTTGCAGTAAAAGGTGAAACACTTGATGACATAATCAGTCGTGATATGTAATTAAACAAACCACCGATTAAGATAAAACTTAATCGGTGGTAGTTTTTATTTCTTCTCCGCTATAAATGCCCTGAATAACGGTAGGCAAGCGTTGAAAAATGCTTTGTAGCTTTCGCAGTAGTTTCTGTCTTCCTTTGAGCGTTTGCAGCCACCTGCACGACAAATGGGGTAAAATCTGCATTTTTTACATTCTTCCGGAACTGCTATGCTTTCTCTTAAAAACTCAATAGCCTTTTCGCAATGGGCGAGAGTGTCAAAGCTTTCTGTTGGTGTGTTAATGTTGCCTAAAAGCCATTCATCAGTACAGTAGAAGTCGCAGGGGTAAATGTTGCCATTACCCTCAACAACAAATTGGTGCATACAGTGACCGCACATACCACATTGCTCTGTAGGATTGCCCAGGTACAAATGAACAAGGTTGTCAAAATAGCGTATGCTTGTGTAATTCCCCTGAACGTAGTCTTTCACATAAGCATTAAACCCGTGAATAAGAAAGTGTTTGTACTGTTCAACAGTCATATATAGTTCACTTTCCGTTTTATCACCAAAAGGACGCAGGCAGGGGATGAACTGCAAATATCTGAAGCCACGCTTTTTGAAATATCGCAGAATATCATCAATATTCTCTGCACACTTACCTGTAAGAACAGTGAGAATATTAAATTGCACACCAATTTTTGTAAAAATATCAGCAGCTTTAATGATTTTGTAAAAAGCATTCTGGTTATTTGCATCAATTCGGAATGAGTTGTTGTCAAAATCACCGTCAAGGCTAAGTCCTATAAGAAAATCCTTTTCCTTGAAGAATTTTGCCCACTCTTCATCAATAAGTGTTCCGTTGGTTTGGAGTCCATAAAAGATTTTACTTTTCTTTGTGTTAAGCTCGTCAACCTTGTTGCAGAAATACTTGAAATATTCAATACCCCTTAAGGTTGGCTCACCACCCTGAAAAGCAAATGCAACGCTTTCTCCGTTGGCAAAATCAAATGCTTTTTCTATTAAGTTGTCGGTTGTTTCTTCGCTGATAAAACCAAAGCTTTTAACATCCCGATGGTCTGTAACATCGTGATAAAAACAATATTTGCACCGCATATTACATAGAGCAGATGCAGGTTTAATCATAATAGATAAGGGTGGCAACTAAATCAATCCTTTTATATAACTAAACCCCGGAAAAAACTCCGAGGTTTAATTTCTTTATTTGTAATATTCCTCGTTCATTCCACGTCTGTCGGATTTGAAATTTTTCATAATCTCATCCATTTTTGCATTCATTTCTTCTGCAACTGTGGGGTAAACAGATGAACGGTTAAGGTTTTCACCTGCGTCGTCGCTTAAAATATGTAACCAGTTCTTTCTGTATTTGTCGAAGAAAGCAGAGTTATCATTCTGTATTCTCTTGAAATATTTGAAAGTGATGTTTTCATTATCTGTAAGAACATCATATTCATAATCCTTGTATTCTTCTCTTGAAAGAATTTCCTTTGTAGGAACTGTATATTGAATTGCCTTAAGGCTTTCACGTTTCATGTGAAGAATGGGGTGTTCTTCTGTGTGAATAACAGTATCATTTTTAAGAAGAGGAACAATTGAAACGCCGTCAATATCTCTGTCAAAGGGAAGGTAGTTCTTTTCACCGTTGTTGCCTGTAATACCGCAAAGCTCAACCAAAGTGGGCATCATATCAACAAGTGTTGCGCTGTTGTTTCTTGTTTCGCCCTCTTTCCAAAGACCTCCGTTGTTACCCCAACGAATCATAAAGGGTACCTTCTGTCCGCCCTCGTAAGCAAGGTATTTACCACCGCGAAGCTCACCAACGGAGCCTTCAAGAGCAGGACCGTTATCACTTGTGAAAACAATAATGGTATCATCCATAACACCTAAATCTTCAAGTGTTGTGAAAAGCTCACCAAGGTAATAGTCAAATTCTGTGATACAGTCTGCATAAGTGCCCATACCTGTTTCGCCGTTGAAATCGTCACCAACAAAGAGTGGAGCATGGGGCCAGGGAGTAGCATAATATGCAAAGAAGGGCTCGTCAGAGTTTTCAACCTTATCAGTAATCCAGTCTGTGATTTCCTCGTGAATCCATTCTGTTAACTGTCTTTGGTCTTTTTTACCGTTTTCATCACGAAGCTCTTCAACACCGTGAACAATTTCGAATTCACCGTTTTCTTCTGCTACGTGATAGAAGGGAGCCATATCGTTAACATGGTGGCTGCCGTAGAAATAGTCAAAGCCCTGGTTTGTGGGGAGGTACTCACCATAGTCGCCCAAGTGCCATTTTCCGAAAGCACCGGTGTTGTAACCTGCAGCCTGGAAGGTTTCTGCAAGCGTGATTTCGTCACCAAGCATACCATCGCAGTTGTTACCCATTTCAATTGAATTGAAAATACGGGTCTGTGCGAATGGGGAGAATGTATCGTAGGTGGGGTAAATAACATTATCTGCATAGCCTCTGAAGGGGTATCTGCCTGTCATAAGAGAGAATCTTGCAGGGGAGCAAACAGAGTAGCTTGAATAGAAGTTATCAAAGTTAAGCCCCTCTTCACCGATTCTGTCCATATTGGGTGTGTCGTAGATTGCACCGTTGAGAGAGGTGTCGCCATAACCCATATCATCCATAAGAATAAAGAGCACGTTAGGGCTTTTTGATTTTGCTTTATCAACGCCGTCAAGGTAATCATCGTGACCTTCCCAGAGTCTGTCCACATTGGGTTTTGCACGAAGGTTCATTGTAAGAACATAAAAAACAGAGGTACCTGCAAGAGCAACGCTTAAAATTGATGTGAGAAGTTTATGAGCACCTTTTTTTTCAAAGCTCTTTTTTGCAACAAGAACAAGTGCAATAACTGCAAGTGTACAGGGGAGAAGCAAAAGAATGTTACCACCTAATCTGGTAAGGAATGAACCCTCACCGCTGAATAAGGGGTTGTTGGTGCTTGTCCAGCCTGTTTTGCCGCTGGAGAATGCACCGAAACCGGCATCTGCACCGAAAATTAAAAAATAAAGAAAAATACCAACAGCACTTGCACAGTAACCTATAATATTAAAAAGATAAACCTTATTTTTTACTATGATGCCTATAAATATCAAAGCAGACATAATGCACATAAAGCCAACATTTACAACTGCAACAATGTTAAGCCTTAAAATCAAAAGGGCAACTGCAAGTCCCAAACCGATTATAGCAGTAATAATGGGAAAGATTTTCCTTTCTTTTTCAAAAAATATACCGTTTTTCATTTTAAAATCTCCTTATACTGATAGCGAAAGCACATATTCGTTACCTGTAAATAATTTGCTTAATTGGTCGGGGTTAATGTGGGATTTTGCACGGATTGTGAAAAGGCAATAATATTTATCGTTTTTCTTTTCAACAGAGCTTGAAATCAATATGTAGCCGTTTTCTTTGAAGAGGTTTGTAACACTTTCAATAGCTTCGGGGTCATCTTTTAATTTCATACTAACAGCAGTTGTACTTGTGTTTTCAACAGGAAGAATTTTGTGAATTACTACCTGAACAACAAGCAGAATGAGTGTCGCATACACCGCAATACCATACATACCTGCACCTGCTGCAAGGCCTATGCCTGCTGTTGTCCATACACCGGCAGCTGTTGTAAGACCTTTAACAGTACCTTTGAAAACAATGATACCTGCACCAAGGAAGGAAATACCTGTAACAACCTGTGCCGCTAGACGTGAACCATCAAGGTTTACGTGGTCTGCAAGGCCGACAATATCAAAGAAACCGTATTTACTTACTATCATAATCAAGGCGGAGCCCAATGCAACAATAATATGGGTTCTGATACCCGCTTCTTTTTGCCTGAAGGTTCTTTCAATGCCTATCAATGCACCACAAACAACTGCGGTAACAAGCCCTAAAAGATAGGGGAAAAAGCTTTCTAATTTGAAAGTAGAAATGAAGGTTTCAAAAACTTCCATAACATCATAAGATGGTGTAATGTTGAGCATCATAACAAATCTCCTAAATTTACATTTAATATAGCTATACATTATAATACATATTTTAAGTGGTGTCAAATTATGCCCCTTTAGATTTTGTTTTTTAGTCATAAAACTGTTTTAATCCACATAGCATTTATTGAAGATTTTAAAAGGTCTATGGAGGTAGATTTATGACAGATACAAGCATCTATAAGGATATTGAAACCCGTACGGGCGGTGATATTTATATCGGGGTTGTGGGTCCTGTAAGAACGGGTAAATCAACCTTTATCAAGCGTTTTATGGATACACTTGTTTTACCTAATATGGATAGTTCATATAAAAGAGAACGTGCACAGGATGAGCTTCCTCAATCTGCTGCAGGCAGAACAATTATGACAACCGAGCCTAAATTCATTCCCGAAGAAGCAGTAAAAGTCGATTTACCCCATAATGCTTCTTTAAATGTAAGGCTTATTGATTGTGTTGGGTACATTGTGCCAAGCTCCTTAGGGTATATCGAGGAAGATAAACCACGAATGGTGAAAACGCCTTGGTATGATCATGAAATTCCGTTTAATATGGCTGCAGAATTGGGTACACAAAAGGTTATAACAGAACATTCCACCATAGGCTTGCTTATTACCACCGATGGAAGTATCAGTGACATTCCGCGTGATGAGTATGAAGAGGCAGAGGAAAGGGTTGTGACAGAGCTTAAAGCTATCAACAAACCATTTGTTATGCTTCTTAACTGTACTTACCCTCAGTCACAGGAGGCAATTTCTCTTTCATCACAGCTTACACAAAAATATAATGTTCCTGTTATTCCGGTAAACTGTCTTGATATTGATGAGGATTTAATCCGTGAAATTCTTGGTGCGGTGCTTTTCCGTTTCCCTGTACGTGAAATCGGTATTTCACTTCCCGGTTGGGTTATGGGACTTAATCGTGAGCATTGGTTAAGAAAATCCATTTGCGGTTGCGTTAAAGAACATTCTGCCGATATCGCTTGTGTAGGCGATGTGGGGCTGGTTGTTAATGGCATCTGCGAAAATGAATATGTTTGCTCTGCTCAGATTTCCAAGCTTGATTTAGGTAAGGGTTGTGCGGAGATTGAAACGGTTCTTTCAGGTGAACTGATATATAAGATAATTGAAGAGAAGACCAATATTCAGATTGAAAACGACCAACAGCTTGTTGAACGTCTGGAGGAATTGGCTTTAATCAAAAAGAAGTATGATAAAATCAAAAACGCCTTGGAAGAGGTGGAGGCAACGGGTTATGGAATTGTAATGCCCGACATTGACGAGCTTACACTCAAAGAGCCTGAAATTGTAAAGCAAGGCGGAAGGTATGGTGTGCGTCTTTCTGCATCTGCACCATCAATTCATATGCTAAAAACCTGTATTGAAACAGAGGTTGCCCCCGTTGTTGGTACGGAAAGTCAGTCGGAAGAATTACTCAAATACCTTCTCACAGGGTTTGAAGAAGACCCCCATAAAATATGGGAGTCTGACATCTTCGGTAAATCTCTTAATGAACTTGTTAATGAGGGGCTTCGTAATAAGCTTTGCCATATGCCTGTTGATGCAAGGGGTAAAATACAGGAAACCCTCGAACGAATTATCAATGACGGCTGCAGTGGTCTTATTTGTATAATTCTTTAATTATTCAGCTTCGCTTTTAAGTTCACCATAGCTTCTGTCTACAACCACAACTGCGTAAAGGTTGCCGTTACCGGCTTCGTTTACGCGGTTTTTGATTATAGTAACAAGCTCTTCGTCGGAATATTTGTATTTTGGTGGAACAACCACATCAAAAAGCACGTTTTTTGCTGTTTCGCCATAAACAACCCGGAAATCATGGAAGGTTATGACGGGATCAATATCATTAAGTATATTCCTTACAACTTCTTTTAACTCGTTGGTTTCCTCACAGTCCAGAACAGTAGGATCAAGGTGAACAACAATGTGAATGTTATCTTCTCTGGCAAAATCTCTTTCAATGGTGTCCATAATATCGTGGCAGGTGAGCACATCAATTTTTGCATCCATCTCAATATGGGCAGATGCAAAGTAGCTACCCGGGCCGTAAGAGTGTACCATAAGGTCGTGAACACCTAAAACATTTTCATATGTAAGGATTTTGTTCTCTATTTTTTCATACATTTCCTTTGAGGGTGCCTGACCAAGTAGGGGACTTACAGTTTCTTTTATAAGCCCAATACCCGAAATAATGATGAAAATCGCAACGCATACACCCATATAACCGTCAAGGTTAAAGCCTGTAAAATGTGATATTACAGTCGCTAAAAGAACGGCACAGGTAGAAATAACGTCGTTTCTGCTATCTGCTGCAGTAGCCTCTAATGCCTGAGATTTGATTTTTTTGCCCAGGGATTTGTTGAAAAGCGAAAGCCAAAGTTTGAAAAAAACAGATACAGCAAGAATAACAATAGATACCCAACTGAAAAAAATTTCTTCAGGGTTGAATATTTTAGAAACTGAGCTTTTTAAAATATCGTAACCTATAATAAGGGTTAAAAATGAAATAATAAGCCCTGTTATGTATTCGATTCTTGCGTGGCCGTAGGGATGGTCCTCGTCCGCAGGCTTTTCAGAAAGTCTGAAGCCTATAAGTGTTACAATTGATGAACCTGCATCAGTCATATTGTTGGTGGCATCTGCAGTAATTGAAACGCTGTTGGTTACAGAGCCAATAATAAATTTCATAAGACTTAATAAAAGGTTGCATATAATTCCAACTATTCCTGCAATTCTGCCGTAAGCCTCTCTGCCTTGAGGGGTGGAAGCATCTTTATCTTTTAAGAATAGCTTTATAAGTAACTTTGTCATAACATCACCTGTAAAAATATGTAAATACATTATACATTTATCTTATGAAAAGTCAAACGAAAATGTTACAGTAGACAAAACATTTTAAATATGGTATCATTGAAAAAGCGATACAAAAATAAAAGCCGAAAGGTTGGTAAAAAAATGGATAAAACACTTGTTATTTTAGCAGCAGGTATGGGCAGTCGCTACGGTGGTCTTAAGCAGATTGACCCTGTAGGTCCCAATAATTCTATCATTATAGATTATTCAATTTATGATGCTGTTAAAGCAGGTTTTAATAAAGTTGTTTTCATTATCAAAAAAGAAAATGAAGCTCTTTTTAAAGAGGTTATAGGCGACAAGGTATCAAAGCATATAAAGGTTGAATATGTTTTCCAGGGAATTGATAGCTTGCCCGAAGGCTACACTTGCCCGGAAGAAAGGGTAAAACCTTGGGGTACTGCACATGCAGTGCTTTGCTGTAAGGATGTTGTAAAAGAACCATTTATGGTTATCAATTCTGACGACTTTTATGGTAGCGGCGCTTTTTCAACAATTGCAAACTGGATTGAAAAAACAGATTTTTCTGATGATAAATATAAGTTTGCAATGGCAGGGTATTATCTTAAAAATACCCTTACCGAGAATGGTACCGTTTCCCGTGGCGTTTGCGATGTTAATGAGAATGGTCAGCTTAACGATGTTATTGAAAGAACAAAGATAATGCGTGTTAACGGCAAAATCTCTTACACCGAAGATGGCGAAAGCTGGACAGAACTTCCCGAAGACAGTGTTGCATCAATGAACTGTTGGTGCTTCCCTGCAGAAATTCTTGGTGAAATTGAAAAATACTTCATCGAATTCCTTGAAAAAGAAGTTCCGGCTAATCCTCTTAAATCCGAATTTTTCCTGCCTTTCCTTGTTCGCGATATGCTTAAAGAGGAAAAATGTACAGTTGATGTTCTTGAAACTCCTGACAAATGGTTTGGTGTTACATATAAGGAAGATAAACCGGATGTTGTGGCATCAATTTCTGCTCTTGTGGCAGACGGCAAATACCCTGAAAAATTGTGGTAAAACAAAAAAATGCTCTCACGAATTCTCGTGAGAGCATTTTTCTATTTTCTGCTTTCAATCTCTTTTAAATTAGCTTTGAATTCCTTTTGTATCCAGACAAATGAGAGAATCCAGGCACCTATAACTGCAAGGAAAATATCAATTCGACCCATGGGAAAAACTGAAACTATTGTAAAAAACAGAATTGTTGCTTCGTTTTGTATTCTTAATATCATCAAAAACCATTCCAGAACAATTATCATCCTGCAAAAGGGGAGAATACATACAACCGACCAACATAAACAAGCTGTTTGTGGCCCCCAGTTTTTAGGTAGCTTCCACATCATTGGGACGTATTTGTCAGGATCGCCGTAGTTAATGTGGGCAAGATAACGCTTTAAATCTGTTTCGTTTGTAACGGGTGGTTTATATTTTATAAAAGCATAATAAGACATAGCCACATAACCCACAAATGTAATAACATTAATCGATATTAACCCGATCCAACCAAAATTTAAAGCGTCATACAAAGGGTTGCCCTCTAATAATAAATTGGGTGTGGCAATATATGTGAACAGAAGGTCGAGAATGATTGTTAAAAGATACGCACCGCTGGTTATATAAAACAGTTTCTTTTTTGATTTCAAACTCTTCACCCTTTCACATATATTGTGCCAATTAATTTATTAGAAATTGTAGTCAGGTTTAACAATTTTTCCGGTGTTCGCAGATTCAACAATTGCAAGACAAGCTGCAACAGTTTTTGCACCTTCTTCAACAGGGGTGGGAACAGGTGTTCCGTTAACGATTGCATCACCGAAAACTTCAAATTCTTTAACAAAGTTGTGGTTGTTAACCTCAAGCTCAATAATCTGGGGTTCTTCGGGAGCAACGCCGTTTTCGTCAGCAACAAACAACTGCATTGTGGGGGAGGTGTTGTCGCAGATGATTGTACCTTTTGTACCATAGATGCAGGTTCTCATTGTATAGTCACGTTTACAGCCTGTCGAAACATAAACCTTACCTGCAACATTGTTTGGGAATTTCATAATGGCAATTGTTGAGTCATCGTATGTAACTGTGGGTAAAAGCTTGTGTGTACCATAAGCAAATACTTCCTCAGGGTCACCTGCCAACCAACGAAGAAGGTCAACAGCGTGGCAACCACCACCGATAACACCATGACGTGCGTTGTCAGCTCTCCAGTTCTGTTTGTTGGAAACGATGTTCATATAATCGTGTGCATATTCACTTTCAACAAAATAAAGCTCACCAAGTGTGCCATTGTCTATAAGCTCTTTTGTTTTTGCAAACGAAGGTGTGAAACGGCAAATCTGGCCAACCATAAAAATACAATTTGATTTTCTTGCAGCACGCACCATTTCGGTAATGTCTTCCTTTGTAAGTGCAAGAGGTTTTTCGCACAAAACGTGTTTACCTGCTTCAAGCATTTCAAGTGCAACTTGTTTATGGAGCTGGTCGGGAATACCGATTGAAACTGCATTGATTTCAGGATTGTTTATAATGTCGTGATAATCAAGAGTGCATTTCTCTTCAGGAATGTTGTATTTATCAGCTGCAAATTTAAGTGATTTTTCATCGCAGTCGCAAATTAAACCGATTTCTGCACCATAAGCCAATGCACCTTCAAGGTGAGCTCTGCCAAATTCAAGGCCGATAATACCGGCAACAATTTTCTTTTCCATAACATAAATCTCCTTTGGTTTTTATACCATCTATTTTAACATCTATAACAATAAATGCAATACCCATTTTCACAAGGTAACAGTTTTTTCATATTCTGTTATCAGGAGGTATAGCAATATGACTACTCTTGATAAAATACCAACAGGAAAGTATGCAATAATTATTGCTGTTAATACGCAGCTTTCCCTTAAACAAAGATTATATGATGTAGGTCTTGTGCCAAATACTAAAATAAAGGTTGTTCACCAAAGTCCGTCAGGAAATCCGAAAGCATACCTTGTAAGAGGGGCTGTTATTGCTTTAAGGAACTGCGATGCCGAAAAAATTACAGTGCGGGTTGAGGCGGATGATTAGTAAAGAAATTACCGTTGCACTTGCAGGAAATCCCAATGTGGGCAAAAGTACAGTATTTAATGCCTTAACAGGCTTAAAACAACACACAGGAAACTGGACCGGGAAAACAGTGGAGCTGGCAAGAGGCAAGGTGGAAAGAAATGGCATTACTTATAATTTCACAGACATTCCGGGGACTTATTCTTTAAAGCCACACTCAGAAGAAGAGGCGGTCGCCGGTGCGTATATATGTTTTGGTAATTCGCAGAAGGTTGCGGTTGTTTGTGATGCTACAAGCCTTGAGCGGAATTTGTATCTGGTTTTACAAATTATTGAAACCGGAGCACAAACAATTGTTTGTGTCAATCTTCTAGATGAAGCGAGAAAAAAAGGGGTAAATGTCAACCTCTCCCTGCTTGAAAAGGAATTGGGCGTGAAGGTAGTGGGAATGACCGCCCGTGACGGGGAGGGTGTTGATGAGCTTTTAAGCGTACTTGTAAACGATTTGAAAGCACATCCTGTAAAAATAAGATATAACAATAATATCGAATCTGCCTTGGAATACATTATTCCCGTTTTGAAGAAAACTAACCTGACAAAAATAAACAATCGTTGGGTTGCTTTACGTCTTTTAGAAAAGGATGTTTCTGTAATCGATTATATAAACGATAACGAAAATTTAATCGAAGCTGAAAAAAATGAAATTTTTAAAAGTGTCGATTTGGCACTAGCCTTTTTGAAAGAGAAAGGTGAATTGGAAGAATTGTCTGAAAATATAGCATCCACTCTGTACGAAATTGCATCAAAAATAAATGAAACGGTTACAATTAAACACAAAACCACTAATGTTATTACAAGAAATGAAAAAATATTTACAAAAAGATTTTCTGCTTATCTTGTAATGCTGTTAATGTTAAGTGCAATTTTTTATATTACAATTGCAGGGGCAAACTACCCGTCACAGTGGTTGTCGCTTTTTTTCAATTGGAGTGAAGCTCGGTTGCTGAGTTTTGCTGAATATTTAAATATGCCCACCATGTTAACAGGTATGTTGATTTCCGGCGGATTTCGTGTGTTAGGGTGGGTGGTTTCGGTTATGCTGCCGCCAATGGCAATATTCTTCCCTTGTTTTACACTTTTAGAGGATTGGGGAGTTTTACCCCGTGTTTCATATGTTCTGGATAACAGCTTTCAAAAGGCGCAAACCTGTGGCAAACAGGCTTTGACAATTTGTATGGGCTACGGGTGTAATTGCGTGGGGATTTCCGGAGCACGTATTATTGATTCCAAAAGAGAACGACTTATTGCAATACTAACAAACACATTCACTGTTTGTAACGGCAGGTTTCCTGCCATAATAACACTTATTTCTGTGTTTTTGGTATCAGGCGGTGGCGTAGCAAAAGGTATATACAGTGCTTTTGTTCTTGCTTTGATAATTGTTTTAAGTCTTGCATTAACTCTTTTTATATCAAATTTACTGTCGAAAACTTTACTTAAGGGTGAACCATCTCACTATATTCTTGAATTACCCCCTTACAGAAAGCCACAGATTTCAAAGGTTATTGTTAACTCTGTTTTGAACAGAACTGTGCTTGTACTTTTAAGAGCTGTAGCGGTGGCTTTTCCTGCAGGTATTGTTATATGGATTTTTGCCAATGTAAGCATAAACGGAGAAAATGTTTTAGGGTTAATAAATATGCTTTTTGAACCCTTGGGAAATTTGATGGGACTAGATGGTAAAACACTTTCAGCATTCTTTCTTGGAATACCCGCAAATGAAATAGTTTTGCCCATTGCTTTGATGTCATATGTAGGGGCAGGGGAAATGAGTAATATAGAAAGCACAGCTTTAATCGGTGAAATATTGGTAAATAATGGTTGGACATCATTGACTGCTGTGTGTTATATTATTTTTTCAGTAGTTCATTTCCCTTGTGCAACTGCACTTTTAACAGTTTTTAAAGAAACTAAAAGCTTAAAATGGACTTTTCTTGCTTTTCTGTTACCCACTCTTTTAGGCGTTATTTTGTGTTGCTTTGTAAGTGCCATAGGCAGTATTTAAAATAATTTCAATTTTTTGAAAAAAACTCTTGCTTTTTGAGTTTCTTTGTGGTAGTATTCTAATGCTAATGTGTTACTATACATCAAAGAGGTGAAATTAAATGAAAGAAGGACTTCATCCCAAATACGGCGCAACACAGGTAAAGTGTGCATGCGGCGCAGTTCTCGAAACAGCTTCCACAAAAGATGGTATGCGTGTTGATATCTGCTCAAAATGTCACCCCTTCTTTACCGGCAAGCAGAAGCTCGTTGATACAGGCGGACGTGTTGAAAGATTCAATAGAAAATATAACCTCTCTAAGTAAGTTATATCTGCTTGATAAGTCGGTGAGTTATCACCGACTTTTTGCGTTTTTAGACTAAGGTGATTAAATGAGTGATTCATATAAAACTCTTGCAAGAGAAGCTTGCGATGAATATATTGTTAAACATTCAAGGTTTATAGGGTACGCAAAACCTGTCAAAACCGAGAAAGAAGCTATCGACTACATTAATGAAATCTCCAAAAAACATTGGGATGCAAAGCATAATGTTTATGCCTATTCCATAAGAGAAAGTGGGATTAAACGTTATTCTGATGATGGTGAGCCTCAGGGGACTGCGGGTATGCCCGTTCTCAATGTTATTCTTCAGGAAGATGTTACAGATTGTGTGGTTGTGGTAACCCGTTATTTTGGCGGTATTCTTTTAGGCGGCGGC
>JAZSBI010000216.1:0-4833 GCA_045602345.1 Acutalibacteraceae bacterium
TGCCCAGGTATATTTACCTTTACCATCAAACACACCATCTACACTTTCACCTTCGTAAACATCACCATTCGAATAATTCTTTTTAATACTTGTGCGATTTGTATTTTCCATAAAAGGCAACAATTTTTTTCTCATTTCATCCAGGTCGTTTTTATCTAAATGGGGAATTATTATAGGTTTTACTGTTTCTTCTGTTGCAATTTTGGGTTTTGGCTGATTATTTTCATTGTTATCAGTACAAATATTAATTTGGAATCCTGCAGCGTTTGCAAAACTTTCAACAATATACAAACTCCATTTTTCTGATAATCCATTATTATCTTCAATTTGCTTTCGCAGCCTGATTGCTTCGAGTTGTTTATTTTGCAAATCGCTATCAAACATCATTAAAAAATCTCTAAGCAACTTATCATCTATTACAGAACGAAAAATTCTTCTTTCAGAAACTAAAGAGGGAACAAAATCATCCAACAAGGAATGGAAGATTTTTGCACTTGCAAAAGCAGTTTCCCCTCTTGTCTCATAAATTTCTTTAATTACGCTTGACATATTGCCTATATTAGACATTCTTTTGACATCCCCTTACTATTTCAAACCTGAAAAACCACATTAAAATAAATTTTACCACATACATATAAAATCAACAAGATCTATCTAAAAATTATATTTACTCTATTCAAAAATCATCAACATACAAATTTATATTAACATACGAATTTCTTATTTTCAATATTTTATAAAGGAAAGGGAAGAAGCACACTGCTGAACAGTGCGCTTCATAATTTTATTTAACATCAAGATTTTTTAAGATATTTTCAATTTCCTCTGTATTAATTTTCTTTTTATTGCCTTTAATGGCAACTGTCATATTTTTTGTTTGGAATATTTCCTTTGCCGCTTCCATTATCTGCTCTTTGGAAACATCCTTAAATCTTCCATAGAATTCATCTGTGTAGTCTATTGAAGTTGTTTTTAATATGTGGTTGTAATATGCCATATTCCAATTAAGATTACTAAGATTATCTAAATCCATTTCTACTGAGATTGTTTCAAATTTAAAACTGGCTTCATAATTAAATCTACCAGCTTTTACATCATTTAAAAGCTTAACGACAATCTTAACCGCATCCAAAAGCTTTGCTTTTGCAACTTCAAATTTAAAATTCAGGTTTCCTATATTATCGTACTGTTCCCGAGTGCTATCATAAGAATACACAATCGGGTTATCTTCCGATAAATAATTGTACACCAAGGCATTTTCACATCTGAACAATACGCAATATAGTACATCTAATACTCCACCTGAAAATTTTGTACTATCAAAATCAAACCCAATTTTAATGTAATGCCAATAATCGTTTTTTACTTCTACATTACCTTTTCTGTTAAAAAAGTTTTCATTTAAGGTGATTGAATTTGTTCTTTCAGACTCATTTTGCATAATATCTAACTTTTTCACCTGTTCATTTAACAACTCAACATCTTTTTCTGCAACATTTCCTGTTATGTAAATGAAAAAATTATTTTTTGAAAAAACTTCTTTTCTAAACGCATTTAATTTTTTTATAGATATACCATCAAGAATTTTACAATACCCTAAAATATTTTTCTCAACTTCTGTATCGCTCCATACAAGCTTATTAAAATAAAAATCCAATGAGGCTCTATAATCATCCTCCCTGATTTCAGCCTTGATTCTGTTTTTCTCTTTCAAAAGTTCTTCTTTGGATATTGCTATTTCATCAAAAATATGGCACAAAACTTCTGCCGCAAAAGGGAATTCATAAGAAGGTCCGTTTATCTCAAACTGAATAAATTCTTTATAGGTTCTGCCTTGAATATCAATGCCGTGCAAGGCTAATTGCTCATAAAAATTATTATATTTGGATTTAATATTTCTAAAAACGATGTGCTCAAACAAATGGCTGATTCCATTATCAGATAATGTTTCAAAAATACTGCCTGCCCTGATATATAAACATAAACAAAAGCTTCTGAAATTCGGATTCAACAAAGAATATATATTAACGCCATTTATACTAACTGACTTTTCTCGCATTTGAAACACCTCTTTTGTATTATGATAAATATATTATATCATAACTTTTTTCTAAATCAATAAACGCAATAAACGAATAAATTTAGCGGATTTCTACTTTTTAAACAATGGTATATATAAAATCTCCCCATTCCGAATAATGAGGAGATTCTTAATTATTTCCCTAAAACGTCATTCAAGTCATTAACCGGTGGTTTGCAGGTATGCCCTTTGCAAACGTAATAGGTTGTTCGGTTATTTTTCATTGGGAATTCTTTTGTGGGTTCCTTTAATGCTTTTACTATCGAATTTAAGGGTAATGACAACTGCAACGAAAATACATCTGTTTTGTCATCAAGTACAATAGTAATTTTTATAGGTGGGTGGGTATAGTCTAAAAGTGCAACCAAAAACATTGCGTGACTGATCGGATTTTGTGAAGCATCCACCGCAATAAAATCTAGTTGCCGTTCTGCTAAATTCTTATATTTTTCTTCAGAATCTAAAAGCCAGAGCCTTACAAGATTATATGCCATCAGGGAATTTCCGTTGGGAATTGCACTGTCATAGGTATCTTTCGGGCGCAATATCAATTCCTCACTATCTTCGCTGTATAAATAAAATCCGCCATAATTATCACTAAAATCAGATAAAACTTTTTCGGTCAATTTTTTTACAACATTCAGATATTCTTCATCCAATGTTACTGAATACAAGTTAAGCTGTGCAAAAATATATGCTGCATAATCATCTAAAAAGCCTTTTACCCCTCGCCTTTCATCTCGGAAACTGACATATACCGTTCCATCCTCATATAGATATTTTTTAATAAACTCATCTGCTCGTTTTGCTGCATCAAGATAAACACTTTTTTCGCTAACACGATACAACTCACACATTGCCGCAATCATTAAGGAATTCCATGAGGTTAATATTTTATCATCCAAATGAAGAGAATATCTGTTTTTTCTGTAGTTGAACAATTCAGGCAAAAAATGTTCAAAGCTTTTATTTAACAGATTACTCTTCAGTAAATTAGGTATACTTTTACCCTCAAAATTACCTTTGGTAGTTATATCATAATGCCTATTAAACTCTTCTGCATCCTTTTCACCAAGAGTTTTTATAATTTCATCAGGGGTAAATAAATAGTATTTTCCCTCTTCACCTTCAACATCCGCATCCTGTGCACTGAAAAACGCACCTAGCTCAGATGTCATTTCCCGAAGAATATAAGTTGCTGTTTTTTCTGCAATTTCAAGATAAATTTCATTTTTTGTAACACCATAAGCTCTGCAATAAGCAAGTATTAACAAAGCATTGTCATAAAGCATCTTTTCAAAATGGGGGACAAGATACTTTTTATCAGTAGAGTAACGACAAAAACCAAATCCAATGTGGTCAAATATGCCTCCCCGATACATCTGCAAAAGTGTATGCTCTGCCATTTCCAAGCATTTTTGTTCTCTGAAGCGTTCATAGTACGAAAGCAAAAATAAAATATTATGTGGTGTGGGGAATTTAGGTGCTCTGCCGAAGCCACCATTTTTTTCATCGTAAATCTGCTCAAATATTGATACCGCCCAATGTGCAAGGTCTAATTCCGCAGTTTCCGAACTGTTTTGTTCATTATTCAAAAAAGAGATAATTTTATCAGCTTGCTCTATTAAGGATTTTCTGTCTTTTTGCCAAATTTGGTTTATAGCAATAAGAAGGTCTTTAAAACCAATCATTCCCCCGCGGGATGTTTTTGGAAAATAAGTTCCTGCAAAAAATGGCTTTTTATCAGCAGACATAAAAATATTTGTCGGCCATCCCCCACTTCCTGTAAAAGCCTGACATACCGCCATATACACAGTATCAATATCAGGGCGTTCTTCTTTATCTACTTTTATTGATATAAAATATTGGTTTAAGATATCAGCTATTTCCTCATCTTCAAAGCTTTCGTGAGCTAAAACATGGCACCAATGGCAAGAACTATAACCTATGCTTAAAAATATTGGCTTATCTTCATCTTTTGCTCGTATAAACGCTTCTTCACACCAGGGATACCAATCAACCGGGTTATCCTTATGCTGAAGAAGATAGGGGCTTGTTTCATTACCCAAACGATTACTCAATACATTCACTCCGTTATCATTATACTTCTATGCTCGTCACAATTCAGGGTGTTCGGCTAAAATTTTCAAGCGTTTCCAACGCCTGTCAACTTCATTTTGAATATCATTTACTATTTCACTATATTTTTCATTGCACAAATGCTTTGTTCTTCCCATCATTTTAAGCCAATCTGTAACGGGAATTTTTTTGTTTTTTTGTTCAGGATCGTATGATAGCGTTGTAAATCCCTGTTCCACCTCAAAAAGAGGAAAGTAACAGCTGTTTACAGCTGCGGAAATTACCTTTCTTTCTGTAATGGGTTTATCACCCCAGTTAAGCGGACAAGCTGAAAGGCATTTTATATAAGCCGTTCCATAATTTTTTGCATAATACTGTGCCTTTGCCGCCTTTTTAATAAAATCATTCGGGTCAGATTCTGCCGCTGTTGCTACATAAGGCATACCCGTTGCCGCCATGATTCTCGGCATATCCTTATGAAAAAATGTTTTTCCCCATTGGTTTTCTCCCAGGTGAGATGTCGCACTTTTTGCCCCCATTGGTGTTGAATAAGACAATTGATAGCCCGTGTTCATATAGCCACCGTTATCATACTCAAAAAGTATAACCGGGTCATTTCGCAAAGCGGTGCCGATAGCCGAACCCATACCAATATCCATACCGCCGTCACCGCT
>JAZSBI010000217.1:0-17640 GCA_045602345.1 Acutalibacteraceae bacterium
GCCATAAACGTTTTTAATCTGAATATCAAGCTTAGGACCATAGAAAGCTGCTTCACCAATACCAACCTTGTAATTAAGACCGATATCATCAAGAATTTCCTTCATAACACCCTGAGCTTCGTCCCACTGCTCTTTTGTACCAATATATTTTTCTGTATCTTCAGGATCCCACTGTGAGAAACGGTAAGAAACATCCTCGTAAAGACCAAGTGTTTTAAGCATAAATATACAAAGGTCAAGACAACGCTTAAATTCGTCAGCAAGCTGCTCGGGAAGGCACATCAAGTGTCCTTCAGAAATTGTGAACTGACGAACACGGATAAGACCGTGCATTTCGCCTGATGATTCGTTTCTGAAAAGAGTTGATGTTTCAGCAAGACGCATAGGAAGGTCGCGATAAGAACGTGCTCTGTTAAGGTATGCCTGGTACTGGAAAGGACAAGTCATGGGACGAAGTGCAAATACTTCATCATCCTTTTCTTCATCACCCAAAACAAACATACCGTCTTTATAATGATCCCAGTGACCTGAAATCTTATAAAGGTCGCTTTTTGCCATAAGAGGAGTTTTTGTACGTACCCATCCCCTTCTTGCTTCTTCATCTTCAACAAATCTTTGAAGAGTCTGAACAATGAATGTACCTTTAGGAAGAAGAATAGGAAGACCCTGACCAATGGAATCTACAGTTGTGAAAATTTCAAGTTCACGACCAAGCTTGTTGTGATCACGTTTCTTTGCTTCTTCAACTCTCTGAAGGTGCTCTTCGAGCTCTGCATTCTTGGGGAATGCTGTACCATAAACACGCTGAAGCATTTTGTTATTCTGGTCGCCTCTCCAATAAGCACCTGTACAAGCAGTAAGTTTGAATGCCTTTACTCTGCCTGTTGAGGGAATGTGAGGACCTGCACAAACATCTGTGAACTCGCCCTGCTTATAGAAGCTGATGGGTTCATTTTTACCTGCATGTTCTTCGATAAGCTCAGCCTTGTAGATTTCGCCCTTAGCTTTCATTTCTTCAATAGCTGCCTGGGGCTCCATCTCAAATTTTTCAAGGGGTAAATCCTCTTTAACGATTTTTTTCATTTCTGCCTCAATCTTTGTAAGGATTTCGGGAGTAAATGAAATATCGCTGTCAATATCATAATAGAAGCCATTATCAATGGCGGGACCAATAGCAAGCTTTGCTTCGGGATAAAGGCGTTTGACAGCCTGTGCAAGAATATGGGAAGCTGTATGCCAGAAAGCATGCTTACCCTCGTCACTATCAAAAGTTAAAAGTTCAAGTTCGCAATCCTCGTTAATAGGGGTGCGTATATCTGCACTCTGTCCGTTTATAAGACAAGCGCAAAGATTTCTGTAAAGACCCATGCTGATTTCCTTGCAAACATCAGCGGGAGTGATGCCGTTTTCAAATTCCTTAACGTCATCACGAAGTTTGATTTTAACCATACTAACCAACCTTTCTAATAAATAAAATAACAAGCACCTCACCCTAAATGCCTTAAAGCATTTGGGGTGAAGTGCATATACTCCACGGTTCCACCCAAATTATAAAGTAAATTTCAATTTTACTCTATCACTCGAGAAGTCTTAACGGGACTTATGCGGCAATGCTTATCTTACGCTTCGCACTGCACTCAGAAGTGGTTTTCGGGAAGAAGCCTTTTGTGCCTTTCACCAACCGGCACACTCTCTGAAAAGGAATTTCAACCTTACTCTCTTCGTCAACGTATTGCAATTTATTTATATTAGAATAATAACTCTAAATATTTAATTTGTCAATAAGCTAATTATTCCTCTGTTGTTTCCTGAACAGGCTTTTTAGGTTCGATTTTGCCGTATCTTGAAGAAGAAACGGCATCTACCTTCTGCTCTCTGGGCTCTGCTGATACCTGAGGTACATAGGGAGCACGTTTTTCTCTGCCACCGCGACGGTCATTTCTGTAGTTGCCGCGTTTCTCTCCACCTTCGGGAGTAACAACAACTCTTCTTCTGTCACCCTCGCCAACGGAATGAGAAGTAACACCTTCAATTTCCTGAATAGCTGTGTGTATAATTCTTCTCTCATAGGGATTCATGGGCTCAAGGGATGAGCTTCTACCATATTTGAGAACACGCTGTGCTTGTCTTTTTGCTAGTGCACGGAGTGTTTCCTCGCGACGTGCTCTGTAATCACCAACATTGAGAGCAACTCTCTTATTGTTATCGTTTGCACGGTTAACAAAAAGTCTTGTAAGATACTGTAAAGCATCAAGTGTTTCACCGCGTCTGCCGATAATGTTACCATAGTCTTCACTACAAGTGATTTCAAAGTAAACATCTTCTTCTGTTTCCTTTGCGGTAACACCTACATCTGTAAAGCCCATACCAACAAGAATATTTTTAAGGTATTCTGTTGCCTCGTTTTCTATTGCTTCAATTCCGGAAAGGTCAACCGAAGGTACAGCTTCCTTTTTAACAGTTTCCTTCTTAACTTCCTTTTTAGGTTGAGCTTTTTTCTCAACAGGTTTTTTAGCCTGATTTTCGTTTTTCTTAGGAGCACTTTTTTCTGCTTTAGGAGCAGCCTTTTCTGCTTTGGGAGTTTCTTTCTTCTCCTCAACGCCGTCATCGTAATATGCTTTTACTTTGGCATCTGCACCACCAAAGAGTCCTAAAACTTTCTTTTTTGGAAGTGAAAGTGTATCAAACTTAACATCAGCCTCAAGTGGAGCGTGGAGATTTTCCACAGCCATTTTTCTGGCTTCGTCAATGGTACTTCCAACACCGATTGCTTCTTTAATCATATTTTCACCTTATTTCTTTTCTATATCTATACGCATCTTCGTATTATTTTCCCTTGAACGTCTTACAACGGTTTCGTCAACCATCTGCTGAGCAAGAACCTTTCTTGGGCTATAAATATTAGTAAGAACAACCTGCTGAATAAAGGACAAAATATTTGAAATAATCCAATAGAAGCCTACACCTGCAGGGAACATAAATGTAAACCAAAGTGACATCATGGGAGACATAAATGTCATACAACCCATAGTGGGATTCTTTGCCATATCGGGATTCTGCTTTTTCTGACGGGCATACATATAAAGTGAGGATGCCATAGCAGTAACGAAAGATAAAATCGGTATAATCCAGATAAGACCTGGTTCTTTAATATTGGGAGTTGCAGAAAGGTCTAATCCGAATAAAGTAAATCTCTCTTTAAATTCGAAAAGAGCTGAAATTTTTTCTGCATCAAGAATCTCGGGAAGTTTCTCAGCATGGTCTTCGAAATTTCCAAGAATCTGAAGTTCGTACATATTTGAACCTCTTGAAGCTTTTTCCTGAACTTTAATTTCCATTAAAGTTCTGAGCTTCTCGATGGTTTCATTACTAAAGCGTAACACACTTGAAAGAGGTGTATAAATAACACCATAAAGACCAATCATAACAATCATCTGAATCAAAAGAGGCATACAACCCATATTGGCTGCACCGAAGCCCTCTCTCTGGTAAAGAGCCTGTGTCTCCTCTTGAATTTTCTGCTGATTGCCTGCATATTTCTGTTTAATTTTATTTACCTTTGTGGTAAGTCGCACTTGTTTTGCGCTATTTTTCTGCTGGCTTATAGATGTGGGCAAAAGTGCACATCTGATAATAACAGTAAGCAACACAATAGCCAAAATATAGCTATCGGTTAATGTGTAGAAAAAGTAGAGAGGCAACGCAAAAATCGGCGTAAGAAGTTCTCTGATAAAACCCATTAGAGTAGTTTTCCTTTCTGTGGTTTAAAAAAGGGGAATTATTTTTTCTCCTTTTTAGGCGGTACAGGGTCAACCCCGCCGGGAAAGAAAATGTTGCACCTCATAAGTCTACCGATTGCCAGAACCAAACCTTTTAAAACACCGTGCACCTCGATTGCTTCAAGGGCATAGTGTGAACAAGTCGGATAGTAACGGCACATGGGAGGGAAAAGCGGAGAAATTCGCCGCTGATAAAACCGGATTGCTTTCATGAGAGATTCTTTCATTCTTCCTCACTCTCCGTTTTTAACATACCTTCATTCTCGAAAATTCTTTTCATAACCTCTTCAATGCGGGTGCTTTTTAAGTATTTCGTCTTTGAACGGGCAACCATAACAATATCATAGCAGGGATTAAGCTGTGGACAAACCTTGCGGAAAGCCTCTTTTATAACTCTCCTAGAGCGATTACGCTCCACTGCATTGCCGATTTTTTTACTTGTAGTTATACCAATACGGCAAATTCCCGCGCGGTTCTTCGAATAATAAATAACCAGCGCAGGATCAGTTACAGCCTTACCTCTATTGTATAGCCGACGGAAGTCGGAATTAGATTTGATTGTGACGAAATCTGACACATTATTCTCCCGAATTACTTAGCAGGATTAGTATGTGAGCTGTTTTCTGCCTTTTTTACGACGACGAGCAAGTACCTTGCGGCCGTTTCTGTCTGCCATTCTTTTGCGGAAACCATGTTCCATCTTTCTGTGTCTTTTCTTGGGCTGATAAGTTCTTTTCATTATTATTTCTCCTATCTGTATATTCAGGCAATTTTACGAAGTATAAGAAGTTTTAAAATAAGCCTGTCGTTTATAAATTAATTGCTACAAACCATACATTCCGACAGTAGCAAATAGCATTATATATAAAAACGCAAAAAAAGTCAATAGTTAAATTATTATAAAAAGCCTTTCGTTCTGAAATACAAATAAAAACGGTGCAACAAAAATGCTGCACCATTTTTATCAGTCACCACTATATGTGGGAGCATTCTTAGGAGCACTCCCTTTAACAACCTCATGGTAATATTTGTATGTCATAGGTGTTTCCTTTTTAAGATTTCCGGCATCAGTAACCTCACCTAAGAAAACAGTATGTGTTGCCGTTTCCATAGTGTCAATAACTTTACAAGTAATATAACTCATCGCCTGAGGCAGTACAGGAAGATAACCTTTAACAAGGGGCTCTATCCCTTCAAATTTATCCACTTCCCTACCGCTTCTGAAACCAAACGAGCCTATAATCATCGGATCAACATTTTCGCTTAAAATATTAAGTGCGAAAACGCCTGTATCTTTTATACACTCGTTTGTATAGTTATCGTGGTTTATTGAAATTGCAACAGTCGCAGGAGTTGATGTTATCTGCATAGCAGAATTAGCAGTACAACCTGTTGCCTTACCTTTAGCCCAGGTTGTTACAACATACACTCCATAAGATAAATTAAATAATGCTGATTTATCCATTTTATTACCCTCTCAAAATATGTAACTTAACTCTTTTAAAAGCCGACGAAACTAAGGTTCCGTCGGCTTTCAGATTACACTTCTCGGAAAACATCTTTTCCCAAACTACACACGGGACAAACCCAGTCATCCGGAATATCTTCCCACGCCGTACCGGTAGCGATACCGCTATCAGGGTCACCTAACTCAGGATCATAAACATAACCGCAAGGACATTCAAATTTCATAAAGGACTCTCCTAAAAACTATTTGATTCAGTCGTCTAAATCCTTTTCAGAAAACTTGATTTTTCCGCTTACAGCGTCTATATCGTAATCGTAATCATATTTCCCGCTTTCAAAGCTAACCTCATACTCGTAGGCGCCTTTTTCGAAATCAAGTTCAACTTCCAAGCCTCTGACATCCGCTTCCTTAAGACCTGCATGGTCCAAAGCAATTCTTTTGGCTTCATCGCGAGAGATTTTCTCGACTGCTTCACTTGTAGTTTTAACTACTTCGGGCTTTTTATTCTCTTTTGTTACGGATTCGGTAACTTTTTCAGCAGGTTTAACCACTTCTGTAACCGGTTCTTCCTTTTTCTCCGTTACGGGAATAACCTTTTCCGTTACCAGAACAGGGGGCTCCTCAACAATCTTTTCTGTAGTTTCAGGAACAGCATTTTCCTCCTTTACTACTTCGGCTGTTGTATTCTCTACCGTGGTTTCAGGGACTACATTTTTCTCACCAAGCTTATCACCTGCGATAAAACCGCCACCACCTACAACTATTAACGCCAGAACAATTATTAAAACATTTTTCTTCATATTAACGCCTCCTCTCTTATAAATATGAGGTACTGAATTTTTAAAAATTTAATTAACCAAAATATCTCTTAAGAAGACCTTCGAATGCTTTGCCGTGTCTTGCTTCGTCGCGAGCCATTTCATGAACAGTGTCATGAATAGCATCAAGATTCTGCTCTTTAGCCATTTTTGCAAGTTCAAACTTACCTGCAGTTGCACCGTTTTCAGCTGCAACTCTCATTTCGAGGTTTTTCTTTGTAGAATCTGTTACAAGTTCGCCAAGGAGTTCAGCAAATTTTGCTGCGTGTTCTGCCTCTTCGTAAGCAGCTTTTTCCCAGTAAAGACCAATTTCAGGATAACCTTCTCTATGAGCAACTCTAGCCATTGCAAGATACATACCAACCTCTGTGCATTCACCTTCGAAGTTTGCACGAAGGCCTGCGATGATTTCTTCGCTAACGCCTTTAGCAACACCAAGCACGTGTTCTGCTGCCCAAGTCATTTCTTCTTCTTTTACTTCAACAAATTTTTCTGCGGGTGCCTTGCAAAGAGGGCAAGCTGCAGGAGGATTTTCGCCTTCAACGATCTGACCGCATACTAAACATTTCCATTTTTTCATAACAATTGACTCCTTTTAATATTTTTTCAATTTTTAATTTTTATATATTATTTCGGCAATCCTTACAGATTCCGTAATAAACTGTTTTTTGGGACTCTACCTGATGACCTAAATCATCAAACACCTTAGGAACTTCATTTTTACAAAAAATATCTGTAATAACATCACATTTTTTACATAAGAAATGGATGTGATCCTCAAGGTTGCCTTCATAGTGAACTTTCTTGTCACTACTTTCTACGATGGTTATAAGCCCTTCGTCGTGGAGCTGACCTAAATTCCTATACACAGTACCTAAACTGATATTGGGAATTTTTTCCTTTACTCGTTCATAAATAACATCTGCTGTAGGGTGGTCACATGAAGCCTTAAGCACTTTTAAAACTTCATCTCTTTGCTTTGAACTTCTCATAAAACCAACCCCTTTCTAATAACTGTAAATAGTAACGATTACTATTTACATTTATAATATAGCAGAGCGATTTATTTTTGTCAACACTTTTTTTAAATTTAAATCAATTTTTTTAAAAGCTCATAATATTCATTACAAGCCGTTGAAAGTTCTTTGTAATGCTCTGCCGTTTCTTCGTTTAATAAAAGATATTTCCCCACTCTTCTGACACCCTTAATAAAACGTTTATTGAATCTGTAATCCGTTTGTGACATTACAAGTGGACAATCCGCCCTATAATCGAAACAGACTTTAATATTACTTCCGCCATTTTCTTCAACTATAACCGGAAACAAAGGGTAAATTCTGCAAGAGAGCGGACGACGCTTTCTGTCGCAAGTACCATTGCATACAGCTAGCTTATCGCCACTGTTTGTTGCTATTACATTTATATTTGGATCAATAAGGTTTTCTTCACCGGGAAATAGCAGCATACCTGTTTTTTCATCGCCTTTACAGCATTTACCATTACAAATTTTTCCACAGTCAAAATACAGTGGTGTGGTTTTTCTTAAAACGGAGTAACAAGTTTTTATAACATTTTCTTTTTTCATAAAATACCTCTGATTAATTTTAAAATACTGAACATACTAATATTACAAAGGAGGTTACAAAAAATGAACGAACAAAAAAACAACAGTATTGGTTGCACAGTTGATTCTTGTATTTACCATGCCAAGGATACAAACTACTGCACCAAAAACGCTATTGAAGTAGGTTCTTGTAATTGCGAAGCAAAATCTGTTGACGCAACTTGTTGTCAATCTTTTAAAGTAAAATAATTGAAAGAACCGTCCACACGGGCGGTTCTTTTATTTCACTTAGGCTCGTCCGTTACAAAATTCTCAACCTTGTCGGCAATAGTCCATTTATTATTTTTAGGTTTACCTGCGTATGTGTTAGCCCTTACAACAACATCAGCACTATTGGAAACATTAACAGCATGTATATTATTCAATACAAAAAGATTATTTTCAATCAAAATATTTCTATGAACAGCTCCGCAATATTTTTTATTCTCGGGCTTAATTAAAATTGCATCCTCTTCGCAATTCATAAAAGCATTTCCACGAATTACAACATCTCTGGCACAACCGCTCTCATACCAATCCGAAGCATCATCTGAAATGAGCACGCCACTCATTCCCGTATTTAAAAACTTATTATTTTCGATTCTTATTTTTCCACGTGTTGTTGCCAACACCCCTCTTGTGACAATACGATTTATTGTATTTTCGCTAAACTCAAAATCAGGATTCGCAGAAATATTTTCAATTACTCCGCCCTGTCCCAATGGTGCATCATAAGTTGCCATTATAATATCATAGTAATACTTGTCCCTTAGTGCAACCTTTAAAACCTTTGTCCTTCCGACTTCCAAAAGGGTTTTCGGATCAATAAATGCAATCAAATCCCCCTCTTTTATACATTCAAAGCCATAGCTTTGGGGATGGGGAAATTTAACAGTCAACTTATCCTTATCGACATTTGTAATTTTAAAATGTATGCCGTGAACATTACACACATCATCCCCTGCACCATCAAAATTGCAATCTCTAACCGCAATTCTACCCCTGCACATACTGAATTGCAAAAAATCTGCACGGGAACAAAAATCCACTTCACTGTCCTTAAGCGGAGAAAAATCCAGTTCCTCCAATGTTATATTCTCACTATTCTGAGCGATAAGTGCAAGAGCAGGATTATAATGTTGTTTAACATTTTTTAATGTAATCTTCTTGGAAGAATCAATTAAAATCCCTACTTGATCACGAATCACAGGAAAAATATAAAACACTTGACCTTCAACATAATTCTTAGGAAGCAGATACCTTACACTAAAAACTCTGTCAGACACTTGGCGAATATTGGATGCCCCTTGAAAAGGATGTGCACCGCTTCTTTTTATATGAAAATAGTTATCGGGTTTTGCAGTTGGTACCCACCAGCCACTGTTTTTAAATTCAGTGAACTTCATTTTGTAGTCTGTTCCATACCAATAATATTCACCGTTTTCTTCCCCAAAATCACTTGATTCATCAATTTTGAATGTTACATAAAAAGGAGAAGCTTTAACAACTGTCAGCTTGTGCACGTTGGGCTTAACAGTAACAATAGTCAGATTTTTTAGCACAACGTTCTCACAATTGTTAATAAGAACATTAGTCATATTACCATCAACAATAAAAACCGAATCGTTACAGTCAATTTCCATATTTTTCACATTTTCTATTGCGAAACCGATTTTTCTGATATTGGGCTTTTCACCTTTCTGATATTCGTCCTCTGCAACCGTATTTGAGATAAAAATTTCTCTTTCCTCGGCATTTTTGCTCATAAAAACATACTTACCCTTGGCAAGAGTAAGATTTTTGTTAACCGCCGTCTGGGCAGATGTATTAAAAAGATTCCTGAAAGCCATAGTTGCCTCTGTATCAGACTTAACACTGAAGGATTCGGGATAAATAACCACATTAACACCTCATATATATTATACAATTATATATTACAATAGCATCCCCAAAAATTCAATTATATAAATATAACAAATTAATTGACCTATTTTTTACAGGCACAAGAAAAGACCACCGCTTTTGCGGTGGTCTTTTCTTGAACGAGAAGTCTTCACTTCCTGCGTATCGTATTGGCATATATATAATATCTCTTTTTTGTGCTTATGGTGTTGTGCAAATATGAACAATTTGTGAATAATACTTTGAATTACTTGTACAAAAATGATTATTTAGTAAATTGCACCATACTCGAAGTGAAGATTTTGTGCATTTTTCAACCTAAAAAAACACCTAAAATTAGTAACAATTATTGAAAGAATTTTTAAAATGTGATAATCTTATTGTGTATTAATAATGCTACTCGCACAAAGCGAAACGGAGGTATATTATGTCAAACATTCTTGATGCTTTCAAAGAAAAGCAAACAGAAAAAAAGGTGTATACCGGTAAGAAAATCAAAGTTGGTATTATCGGCTGTGGTTGGATTGCTGAAGCACACCTTAAAAGCTATTTAAAATGTGAAGATGTTGAAGTTGTTGCATTTGCAGACATCATCCCCGGCAAAGCAGAAGCTTTTGCTAAACAGAATGGTGTTGAAGGCAATTACTATTTAAGCGATAAAGAGCTTATCGACAATGAAAAAGAGCTTGATGCAGTTTCAATCTGTACATACAACCGTCAGCACGCTCCCTGCGCAATTTATGCTCTTGAGCATGGTGTTCATGTTCTTCTTGAAAAGCCAATGTGTGTTACTCTTGAAGAAGCAGTTGACATCTGCAAGGCTGAGAAAAAGAGCGGAAAAATCCTTTCCATCGGCTTCCAACCCCGTTTTGACGAAAACATGAAAATGGTTAAGAAAATCTGCGAAAGCGGTGTTCTTGGCAAAATTTACTACATCCAGACCGGCGGCGGCAGAAGAATGGGTATCCCCACTCCCTTCGGTACATCATTCATCCAGGAAGATACTGCAGGTCTTGGTGCATTAGGTGACATAGGCTGCTATTCTCTTGATATGGTTCTTAATGCAATTGGTTATCCAAAGCCCCTTACAGTAACAGGCTTTAAAGCAGGTCTCTTTGGTAAAAAGCCCGAATATCTTCAGAAGCCCGAATACACAGAAGTTTTCGGCGTTGATGACTTTGCAGCTGCTTATGTTCGTCTTGAAAACGACATTGTTCTTGATTTCCGTATTGCATGGGCAATGCATTGTGACACTCCCGGTGATACAATCATTATGGGTACAGAAGGCGGTCTCCGTATTCCCTCAACAGAATGTTGGAATGGTTCAATCGGCGGACCTATGACAATTTACCACAATATTGCAGGTGAATGTGTAGAAACAGTTATTCCCGAATGTTCAAATGACGGTGACAATTTCGACAAGAAAATCCGTTCCTTCATTGATGCAATCGAATTCAACCTTCCCGCACCCGTTCCTTCAAGTCAGATTATTTACAATCAGGCTATTATTGATGGTATTGCTCGTTCTTCCGACCTTGGTAGAGAAGTTACAATAGAAATTCCCGAATATTAATTTTTAAAAATATTAAGACCGGAACAGAATCAATTTTCTGTTCCGGTCTTTTTTTAATTAATATCAAGTGGTGAAACTCTATCTTCCTCAAGCTTAATATTCGACTCGCCATAGATTGTTTCTTGTAAAGTTTTTGCAGCTAAGGGGTAGTCAACCGCCCAATACCACACAGAACCGGAATGAGCTTCTCGGGAAGCTTCATCAGGCATTACAATCTGTTGAACACTGAAATTAGCCCAACCTTCTACCACTGCATTGGTCGCAAGGGAAAACACTTGTTTTTCATCATAGCTTGTTTTCAAATAAGGTAAGAACGTTTTAACATACCCCATTACCTCAGAAGTCTGAATAGTTGCTGCCTTTTTCAAAAGTCCTATCATGACCTGACGTTGCCTTCTTGTTCGACTTATATCACCATCAGAGTCACAATTTCGGCTACGACAGAAAGCCAAAGCCTCATCACCGCTTAAAGTAACCGCACTACCTGCCGATATATTAAAGCCGTAACCTTTGTTAATATAATTAGCCTCATATTGCTGAACAGGAACAGTAACCCCGCCAAGTTCATCAATAACCGCCTTAAAGAATGCAAAGTTAATCATTGCATAACCGTCAATACGAATTTTAAAATGGCTTTCAATAGTCTGAATAAGACTATTTACACCATAAAACGGGAAAGCGGAGTTAATTTTATTAAAAGCACCTTCGCTTCCATCGGGTGATTCCAGATAAGCAAAGCTATCACGCATTATTGATGTAAGCGTTATTGTACCCAATTTTCGATTTATAGAAACTATAATCATCGAGTCGGAAAGGCCTGAAATTGTATTTTTATTTCGAGTATCAACACCAACACAAAGAACATTTATAACATCATTGGAGTACATCAAATCTCCGCCATTTGTTGCCCATTCTTTAAGTGCTGCTTTAAATTCTGTTGCATCACCCTCAAAAATATCATCAAATTGGGGATCATCCTCCAGCACCTCAGGTTGTGTTTCGTCATCAAAATCGTATGTTAATGTATCTTCAACCGGTGGCGGCGCATTTTTTATACTTTTGTAGAAATTAAAGCCAACTGCAAAAATCCCAATACATACTACAAGCAATATACATAGAATTATCAGTGCTATCTTTTTACCATTTTTTTTACGCTTTGTTTTTTTAGCCATTATTTCACCTGCATTATTTTCTCATACCCTCGTAAGATGTTCTTACAGCCTTTTCTGACATATCACAGGTAAGGTGGTATATAGGAATATCTGTCAAAATTCCGTTTATAACATCAAGAGCTTTACTCATAAGCTCCTTGTCTTTGGGCCTTACTGTCTGGTCCATAAAAGGTTTCAAAGCCATTATACCGGGAATTCTTTTTATATTGTTCTCTCCCCTTGAAAGGAAAGCAATCCCACCAACAGGAACACCTACATTGACACTTTCATCATTTTTACCGCTCCAAGGAGTACCATAAGCATAATAAACCCCATCAATGCATCTGATGGCAGGTTTGTCATCGTTGATAATTCTGGCACCGGGCAAATACTTAAGCCACAAATGGGTGTGTGTAGATTTGCCTGTACCTGAGCGGGCAGAAAACAAATACGCTTTCCCCTGATATTCCACGCAGGAGGCATGGAGCATTACGCCGCCAAACCTGGCAAGCTGTTCGTAAAAATAGCCGCCACTCCAAAGGCACTCACATTCGCCCAAAGTCATCTGAGGGTTTTCCGCCTGTCGGTCAATATAAAATTGTTTAGAAACATCAATGGTAATGTCAGCAGTTTCACTTTCATCACACAAATACGGTCCCAAACGAGACACAAGAAAATCACTGCTGACATCCATATCTACTATTAAATCTGCAACTTTTATTTTCAAAGCCTTACTCCAGAATTTTGTAGTTTTTTAATTTATCAAGGAAAGCATCTAAATCTATTCTAATAACATCCTCTGTTACATCGTACTCAGCTTTAATTAATTCCACAATTTCATCATAGCTTTTGTTTTCTTCGAGAGCTTTCCATATAATTTCCGCAGGACCGTTAAGGGTAATCATTCCTTTGACATTGTTCACCGCATCACCAACCGGTACAACAACGGGCATACCTGCAACAGTTTTTAAAATATAGTTTTCGTTAAGTTTCATATTTTCACCAAGAAAAATTTAATCTAATGCATTACAATCAGGACAAGAGCAAAGAACTGTTCCGTCTTCAAAAATATAGTAGAAAAATTCAGGTTCATCTTTAGCTGTATAGTCGTCAACAAAAGGACAAACAGGAATTTCCATATTATCAAGGTATTCGTAGAATGGTTGGTCTCCCAATACCTTTTTCTTTAAAAAGCAAGTCGCCTGGGGATTAGTACGGGGGGTTTTTTCAGAGGGGTGTTTTTCTGCATAATCCGCATCATAAGAACAACCATCATTATAACTATAAGCTGTTTTAGCATAGTTAGGGTATGTGCTCCAGTTACTGATAGTATCTCTGTGTTTGCCACGCAAATCGCCCAAAGTAAACGGAAGCTGATTTATTGTATGTGAAGTACCTTTGCTGTCTTTTACAGTATCAACCTTTTCATTCCAAAGTATGAAGCATTGCTTTCCCACATAGGCATCATCTTTGTTTCCTGTAACGCCATCACCGGGGTAGGTACAGCGATGATCCTCCTGCAGATTTGATAAATTGAGAGAGGGCTGCTTTTTACCATTATCAAACATACCTGACATAGCCTGTGAAATGGTTGCAGAAATAACTTCACGCTGATTTATACAGTCATTAATTTTTTGCTTGCGTAAAATTGAGCCAACAAGAGGAACTGAAATTGCTGTAAGAACGCTAAGAATACTTACAACAACAACTATTTCAACTAATGTAAAACCTTTTTTGGAACGCAAGAATTTATATAACATAATATCACCTCATTGTTTAATATTTTATCATAAGTATACAATAAAAGCAATATAAAAATGCAAAGTGCAAAACGCAAAGCTCAAAGTTAATTAAAAATTAGAAATCAGAAATATATGAGCGCAAAATCGAGCAAAAAAAAATCAAAATGCACTATCGTAAATATCGTAAGGTACAAGCTTGCCTGTACCACCAGCCACCGGTTTAGCAGATAGCAATTAGCATAATCTAGTATAAGCTTCGCTGGTTTTCACGCAAAGAAAAAACTCTCGGATTTCTCCGAGAGTTTTGAGTAAGAATTTTAATCTTATGCCACTGCGTCGTGATCAGCACCGCCGTCTGCTACTGCAGCACAGTCAACAGTAACGTCAAGAGAAGAAACATCTTTTGCACCGGGCTTCATAGTAACTACTAATTTACCATTAGCAACAGGACAGATGGGTCTGTTCTTTGTGTTGAACCAACCAAGGAATGTAGCTTCGCCACCAACGAAAATTGTTTCAGCAACATCAAAAGTAGAAACAACATCGTCACCTTTATCATTGGTTGTAATAGTAATTGTCTGTGCTTCACCGTTAGCTGTGAAAGCTGTACCTAAAACTGCGGGATTGCTCATAACATTATTTGTGATCTGGGAGATAATGTTACGACGGTTAGCTGCGCAAGTTTTCTTTCTTGCATTTTCTGTAACTGCATTGTAGATCGGAACTGCAACTGCAACGAGGATTGCCATAATAACAACAACAATCATCAATTCAACGAGGGTGAAACCTTTTTTGCTCTTCATAAATTTAAACATTTACGAACAACTCCTTTTTTTAAAAAAATTTAGTATAGTGCAGAAACAAAAACCAAAGTAGCCTTCCGTGAATTTTACGAAACACTTTGAGTCTGCTTCCGTAACTTACAGTCACATTCTAACACCATTTTTTAAATTTGTAAATGATTTTTATACATTTTATCTTTCAACTTCAAAAATTTGACTATTTGCACAACGGAAAGCCATCCTTTTTGTTAATTTTTCATTTTTAAAAAATAAAAACTCCCGGATTTCTCCGAGAGTTTTAAAAAATCAAATTAAATTATGCGTCGTGATTAGCTGTACCTGTACAATCAACTGTAACATTAAGAGCTGAAACGTCTTTTGCACCAGGAGTAACAGTAACGCTCAAAGTACCACCAGCAACGGGACAGATAGGTCTGTTCTTTGTATTGAACCAACTAAGGAATGTTGCATTCTTATCTTTAAGAATACCTGATGTATCGAGAGAATCAGCAACAACATCATCGCCATTATCATTTGTTGTGATAGTAAAAGTAACAGCTGCATCGCCTGCTTTGAGACCAGATTTTAAATTTGTGGGATCACTCATAACATTGTTTGTAACCTGGGAGATGATATTTCTGCGGTTGGATGCACAAGTTTTCTTTCTTGCATTTTCTGTAACTGCATTGTAGATCGGAACTGCAACTGCAACGAGGATTGCCATAATAACAACAACGATCATCAATTCAACGAGGGTGAAACCCTTTTTGCTCTTCATAAACTTAAACATTTACGAACAACTCCTTTTTAACAAAAATATTTCTGTATATTGCGGGAGCAAATTTGAAAATGCTGCGGGAAAATACCGAAACTCTTCGTGTCCGCTTCCGTAACTTACAGACACATCTTACCACCGCATTTTAGGTTTGTAAATAGTTTTTTTGCATTTTTTTCCGTTTTTAAAAAACTTCGACCTTTTGCACAATTCACAGCTTTTCCATTTGTTTATTTTACCGATACAAAAACGGAATTTAAACGGGAATTTTCCGAAACCTTATGTCATTAATGTTAACTAAAGCGTTGCGAAGCCTATCCCTCTTTTTTGCTTGCAAAAAGGAGGGGGGACCATTCATCAACTCGTGAAATATTTATATATGTAGATTTCGGATGACATAGCTTCCCATAAAATATAATTCGGGCGGAATGGTGGGTGGTACCCTTATACTGCTTTCCTTTGCTTTGTACCACCCACCGCTAACGCGGTCCCCCCTCCTTTTTCGTTTTACGAAAAAAGAGGGATAGGCTTCGCATTGTATTTACATATTCTTGTTCTGCGGTACGGTCAAGACCGTACCCAACGGTTTCAATGGTTTTGCGGTACAGGCAAGCCTGTACCCTACGGTTATCTTACCACTCGCGAAGCTAATTCCGAATTCCGAATTCCGTATTCCGCATTTAAAAAAGCCGTCAGACAGGCTGACGGACTTTTTTTATACCATATAATATATATTCTTTTGCCTTTCGAGCTTTTTCTTTCGAAAGTGCAGGAATGCCTTCCAATTTATAAGGTATTCCCAATTCTTTATATTTATTAACCCCCATTGTGTGATAGGGTAAAACATCTAAACCTTGAAGATTTTTTAATCTGCCGATAAATTCGCCTAATTGAATCAAATCTTCCTTTTTATCGGTATAACCTGCCACAACAACGTGACGTACCCAAAGTGGTATTTTTCTCTCTTCAAGATGTTTTGAAAAGGCAAGAATATTTTCGTTTTTGTGACCTGTTAAAGCCTTGTGGCATTTGCTTTCAATATGTTTAATATCAAGCATAACAAGGTCTGTGTATTTTAAGAGAATATCTAATTTTTCAATATATTCTTTTTCTTCTTTATAAGTAACCCCCGATGTATCAATGCAGGTATGAATATTTTCCTCCTTGCACCTTTTGAACAGTTCGGTTAAAAATCCCAACTGTAAAAGAGGTTCGCCACCACTTACAGTAATGCCACCTTTGGAATAAAAGGCTCGGTTTTTATTAAACTCTTTTATAACCTCATCTACAGTTATAGGCGTCCCCTCACCTGTTTTCCATGTATCAGGATTATGGCAATACAGGCACCGCATAGGACAGCCCTGCATAAAAAGAACATATCTTATGCCGGGGCCATCAACTGTGCCAAAACTTTCCTTTGAATGAATAAAGCCTGTCATTATATTTTATCGTGGAATGTTCTTGAAATAACCTCATCCTGCTGTTCCTTTGTAAGTTTAATAAAGTTAACAGCGTAACCACTTACACGAACTGTAAGCTGGGGATATTTTTCAGGATGTTTCTGTGCATCAAGCAAGGTTTCCTTTGAAAAAACATTAACGTTAAGGTGATGTCCGCCCTTCTGTACATAACCGTCAAGAAGGGAGACAAGGTTATCTATCTGATTATCTGTAGCTGACATTGTATTTCCTCCTAATAAAACTAAATTTATATTCTTGCGATATACAAGCAAGCTTGTGCGATATATTTTAAGAATAAAATGCGATATATTTCGCTACGCGCAATGCGATATGATATAAATCCTTATCTCGCGTGCCGTCAGGCACATATCGCGCTACAGGCATATCGCATCGTAAGATATATCGCAAATCCGTCAGGATTTATATCGCTGTGGCTTCGCCACATCACTCTGCATCTAATCCCTCAAATAGCGTCGGGCTCATACACGCACCATCCGTGCAATCGAAATTAACTTCTATATCTCCTGCAAAAATCTGGTCGTCCTTACCGAGTGCACCGGGGATGATTGAGAATGTGTTTGAAATAC
>JAZSBI010000218.1:0-8882 GCA_045602345.1 Acutalibacteraceae bacterium
AATTTTTACTTAATCACCTTGTAGGCAGTTTTTCGGAAACAGTTATGTGGTGGGTTAAAGAGGGGATGTATCCCTCACCCGAAGAGACCGCAGGGTATTTTATGAAAATGACGGAGAAGCATTAATTAAATGCAAAGTGCAAAACGCAAAGTGAGGCTTCGCAATGCTTTTACATTCTGGTAGCTGGTAGCTAAATAAATCGCCGCTTTGCGACGACAGGAAACCCCCGGCGAGGGTTTCCTGCAAAAAACAGTCACACCGGACTGTTTTTTTACCTTCCTGCGCTTTGAAAGGGATTATTTCGCATTCTGCGAATGCGCCAAGGGCGTTGCCCTTGACCCACAACCTTTTGAAAAAGGTTGACGAAAACTTTAAACTTTTATACGCTGGCGACTGGCAGCTGGTAGCTAATATATTGGAGTGATATTTATGTATAAACAAAAATTATGTCTTTCTGCGAGCAAGTCTTATGGTATCAGCTTGCCTGAGCAGATAAGACTTTTTAAGAAAACAGGTTTTGAAGGATTTTTTGTCCTTTGGCAAAAGGGGATGGATGAAGAAATTGCAGAATGTGCCAAAGTTGCCAAAGAGGAAAATATGATTTTTCAGTCCATTCACGCGCCTTGGGGTTACTGTCAAGATATGTGGGATGAGAATGAAAAAGCGGATGCACAAAAGGGTGTTGAGGAATTAAAACACTGTCTTGACCTTTGCAAAATGCACCAGGTGCCTGTGCTTGTTTCCCATGTTTTTGTGGGCTTTGGTGTGGAGTACAAGCCAACTGAATTCGGTCTTGAAAACTACGGCAAGGTTATTGACTATGCCGAAAAAGTCGGCGTTAAAATTGCATTTGAAAATACCGAGGGCATTGAATACTTAAAGGCTCTTTTTGAGAGATACGGGGATAGGGAAGCGATGGGCTTCTGCTGGGATTCAGGCCACGAAATGTGCTATAATTTCAGCGAGGATTTGCTTTCTCTTTTCGGGCACAAGCTATATGCTACCCACATTAACGACAATTTAGGCGTTAAGGATTTTAACGGCAGAATTTTCTGGCACGATGATTTGCACCTTTTGCCCTTTGACGGAATTGCCGACTGGGATTACAATGCAAAACGTCTTGTAAAATGCGGTTATGATGGTATTCTGACATTTGAGCTTAATAAATCATCAAAGCCCCACAGACACGAAAACGATAAATATGATAAAATGAGCATTGAGGAGTATATTTCTGAGGCGTATTGCAGAGCGTGCAGAGTGGCACAGAAAGTGCAAAGTGCAAAACGCAAAGTGTAAAATTATGCTTTGCGATACTTCTACAAAGTAAAGAGGGAACGGGGCGACCCACCACCGCTGACGCGGTCCCCCTCCCTATTTAATCAAAGATGAAACAGGGAGGATAAGATTTGCATTACTTTTATAAATACGAAAAGGATTCAAGACATTTTCGTCCTGAATCCTTTTTTACAATAAAATGATTTTTGTCTGCGGTACAGGCAAGCCTGTACCTTACGGTTGTACCACCCACCACCTGCGGTGGTCCCCCCTCCTTTTTGCTTCACAAAAAAGAGGGATAGAGGTTCGCATTATTTTTACCCACTGGCATCTGGTGACTGGCATCTGAATTATTGCTTTGCTCCGTTGTCGAACTTTTCAAGTACCTTAACACTTGCTGCAAAGCACTTTTCAAGGCAATCCTTGTTAAGTGCATCGGGAGTATCAAGTCTTGTATGGTAAAAATCGGGGAGAGCGTGGCTGAGTGCGGTAACACCTGTTGCTCTGAGACCTGCCTGTGCAAAGGCTGCTGAGTCAGTTGCACCGCCGAGAGGGGGAACCATACCTTTTTTACAGGGAATATTCAATTCCTCACAAGCTTCCATAAATAAATCGGAAACATCTTTATCAACCTTAACAGTACCATTAAGGTCGCGATAGTTAACCATAAGCTCTTCTGACTGTGTGATTGTATCGTATGAATAAATAAATGTAGGCACATCATTCATTTCGTCTTTGTGAGCTTCGCTCCAAGCCTTTGCACCACGAAGACCTGCTTCCTCACTACCTGTGAAAATAACACCGATTTCTGTGTTTTCAAGCTCAATGTTTTCATCCCGGAGCATTTTAAGGATTGCCATACCGATATAGCAGCCTGTAAGGTTGTCGTTAGCACCATCAACAATTCTGTTTCTGTTCCACATAAAGTAAAGTCCGAACCAGAAGGGGACAAAAACAAGGGCAACAAGCCCAAGCTTCGTTGCAAGAGTACCTTCAAGAATACCTGCTATTTTTAAAATAGCTATTGCAAGTGTGTAGAAGGCACCGAGGAAGCAAAGCATCATATGAATATCAAAGCCCAGATATGTAAATTTATATTTAAAGGGCCATTCCCAAGCACCGTCAGCGTGACCAACAAAGATGATTCTTCTTTTTACTTCACCTGTGGGCTTTTTGAAGCCTGTTGCGTTATGTCCGGTTTTTTCTTTGAAGAATTTATCAACAACCTTCTTATAAAGGCCAAACTGTAAGAAACAAAGAATAAGACCGAGTGCGATAAATACAACTGATAAAGCAGGAACAAAGAAATATGAAATAAGTGCTAAAAAGCAGAAGGTAATTGTAAAATAAATCCATCCGAAGAAGGAACCGGGATTTTCTTTAAACCCTTCAACATATGTTGTGTCGCAACCTAATTCCTTCATTTTTTCTACTGCGTATTCGCAAGCCTGTTTTTCACCCTTTGAGCCGGGGCCTCTTTTTTCAAAGGTGTTGCAGATATATGTGATTTCATCAATCATATATTGGGCAGCTTTGTCTTTTAATGCAATAATTTTGCTTAAATCCATTTCTATCTCTCCTGTTACTATAAAATATTTATACTAACATTTTACTATAAAATGAATTAAAGTCAACAAAAATTTAACATTATTTACTATTTTTATATAGATATATCACAAAAAACCGGGTAGTGATTGCTTAATTGCTTTAAAGTGCTTTGTGAAAGTGTGGCGTGGTGTGTAATATGGGCATCACCAAAGCTGAAAATATGGTCAATTGTAAGACTTTTATTGCCGGTGTTTTCGCCGTTTGAAATGGTTTGGGCTGAAGCTTTTGTATTTACGAAGGCTGTGCTTAGAATATCGTAAATAGGAGAAGGATTTTCAAGTGTGCTTTGTTTTGTGTTGAAATCCCCCAAAGGGAAAATCGGACAATCAAAAAGAAGTTCCAACTCTTTGCAGAGTGTTATCAATTCTAATGCCTGAGTTAAAGCAGTGGTATTATCCATAAGATTACCCCTGCTTAAACTGAAATGTGTGTTCACAACTGCAAACAGCTTATCTGTTTTTTTGTGACGGAAAACTCCCCACACCATTCTGCGTAGGCGGGAGTTGTTACCATTTTTGAAAACCTGCTCACCAAAGGCCACAAGGGTAAGTGTTTGGGGATTGTAAATAATGGTGGTCATTGCATCAAAAAGTGCTGAACGTACCGGGTGAATGAATTTGTACCGGGTGTTATTGAATATACAGGCAAACCATTTTCGGCTTGTTTCCTGCAGCCCGCAAACATCGGGCGAGATTCCCTCTAAAATACGGCAGACTCCATCTGCACGATTCTGGGCAGGACTACCCTCAAAGCCCACAGAATCCGCCAATATGTTATAGGTCATAAGGCGTATTTGTGAGCTGTCTTTTTTATAATAATTACTTAATTGTTCTATTTCGGTTATTATTTTTTCAGTAGCAGGGTATTGGGAAATGTCACCGTAGGTTTTAAGGTACATATCTGCACCTGTTAAAAGGAAAAATAATATTGTTACAATAATTGCAGTGAGTTTGTAAATATTGTTTTTAATCATAAATATAGTATTTACAGAAAAGTTTTTTATATGATATAATATAAAAAATTTTTGGATTTTGGTGAAGTTATGGAACTTTTTGAAAATAAAATTCAACAGGAGAGGGCTGTGCTTGTGTCTGTTGACACGGGCGAATTTGATGTAGATTCCTCTTTGCTTGAACTTTCCGAGCTTGCACGTACTGCGGGGGCGGAGGTTATCTGCGAAATGACACAGAAAAGGGAAGCGCCTGAAGCGGGTACTTACCTTGGACGTGGTAAGCTTGAGGAGCTTGCAGAATACTGTGAAAACGAAAAGCCCGATTTGGTTATTGTTGATGGTGAGCTTACACCTGCACAGCAGAAAAATATTGAAACCATAACCGATACAAGAGTTATTGACAGAACAACCCTTATTCTTGATATTTTTGCTGCACGTGCTTTGTCGGGTGAGGGTAAATTACAGGTTGAACTGGCACAGCTTAAATATGCTTTGCCCCGATTAGGCGGTAAAGGTGCATCCATGTCCCGTCTTGGTGGTGGTATTGGTACACGTGGTCCCGGTGAAACAAAGCTTGAAACAGATCGCCGTCACATAAGACGTAGAATTTCTGCCCTTTCAGAGGATTTGAAGGAGCTTGAGGAAAGACGTGCCCGTCACAGGGAAAGACGTAAAAAGGATGGCGTTGTTACAGTTGCACTGGTAGGCTATACCAATGCAGGTAAATCTACACTTATGAATACCCTTACCGATGCAGGTGTTCTTGCAGAAAACAAGCTTTTTGCTACCCTTGACCCAACAGCAAGAGCCCTGACTCTTCCCGATGGCAGCAGCGTGCTTTTAATTGATACAGTTGGTTTTATTCGCCGACTTCCTCACAAGCTTGTTGAAGCTTTTAAATCCACACTTGATGAAGCAGTTAACGCCAATTTAATTCTTAACATTTGTGATGCCTCAAACGATGAATGTGCAGAGCACTATAAAGTAACAATGGAATTGTTGGAGGAGCTTGGTTGTGGTGACAAGCCAATTATAACCGTGCTTAACAAATGCGACCTTGTGAATGATGTTTCAATTCCTATGGGGAAAACTGTTCGTGTTTCTGCAAAAACAGGTGAGGGACTTCCTGAGCTGCTTGAAGCGGTGCGACAGGCTCTTCCGCCTACAAGAAAAAGAGTTAGAATTCTTTTGCCCTTCTCAATGGGTGGCGTTGGTGCGGAGCTTCGCAAAACAGGTGTTGTGCATTCAGAGGAATACACAGCAGAGGGACTACTGCTTGATATTACAGCGGAAATTTTTACACTGGAGAAGTATGAGGAATATATTTTATAAACGCAAAACGCAAAGTGCAAAACGCAAAGTGTCGGGTCTGCGACGAGATTATGTATAAAGAAAAAGATTCAAGGCGAGTTTTTCGTCCTGAATCTTTTTTGTTTGTGATTATAAAAAGTAAAAGTTTGCGAAGCCTCGTTTTGCACTTTACACTTTGCATTTTACGTTATTATTTAGCGTACACTAAATAATAATTCTCCGTAGGATGGGTAGCACCATTTGTCTGTCGGGCAGAGGGTTTCTGCTTTGTCAACGGCTGCTCTTAATTCTTCCATTACAGGAATAATTCTTGTTTTGTAGAACATTGCCGCTGCATCGCTTTCAGCGATTTCTTTAACCTCTCCTGAAAGGTCTTCAAGCTCTTTTACTTTGTCGAAGGCTATTCTTGAAAGGTCGGAAAGCTCCTTCATTGCTGCATATTCATAAGCAACATTAAAGCGGGGATCAATTAACCTTTTTGCATTGATTGTGTCTGCAAGCTCGTGAGTCTGGCGGCTTACACAAGGAAGTATGTCCTTTTTAGTCATATCAATCATTGTAAGAACTTCAATGTTGAGATATTTGCAATATTTTTCGTTCTTGATTTCATAGTGGGCCTTAATTTCAGCTTCGCTGTAAACGCCATGCTTTGTGTAAAGCTCAATATTTTTATCGTGGAGCATATAGGGAAGGCAATCGGGTGTTGTTTTAAGGTTGAGAAGACCTCTCTTTTCTGCTTCCTGCACCCAGGCATCGTCATAGCCGTTGCCGTTAAAGATGATTCGCTTATGCTCTTTTATAACTCTTTTAATAAGTGCCTGAATTGCTGTTTCAAAATCATTTGCAGCTTCAAGCTCATCTGCAAACTGTGAAAGCACCTCTGCAACAGCGGTGTTAAGTGTGGTGTTAGGACCTGCAACGGAAGCAGATGAGCCTAACATACGGAACTCAAATTTATTACCTGTGAAAGCAAAGGGTGATGTTCTGTTTCTGTCTGTTGCATCTTTTGGGAAACGGGGAAGAACGTGGACACCAACCTTAAGAACTTCTTTTTCCTTTGAACCGTAAGCCTCGTCATTTTCCAAAGCCTCAAGCACTGCTGTAAGCTCTTCACCAAGGAACATTGAAACAACTGCAGGGGGCGCTTCCTGTGCACCAAGACGGTGGTCGTTACCTGCAGATGCTATGGAGATACGAAGTAAATCCTGAAAATCGTCAACTGCTTTAATAACTGCACAAAGGAATAAAAGGAACTGTGCGTTTTCTGCAGGGGTTTCACCGGGCTCAAGAAGGTTTGCACCTGTGTTGGTGGAAATTGACCAGTTGTTGTGCTTACCGCTACCGTTAACACCTGCAAAGGGCTTTTCATGAAGTAAGCAAACCATACCATGCTTTTTAGCAATTTTCTGCATTGCTTCCATAGTAATCTGGTTGTGGTCAGTAGCAATGTTTGTTGTAGCAAAAATTGGTGCTAATTCGTGCTGTGCAGGTGCAGCCTCGTTATGCTCGGTTTTAGCAAGTACGCCTAATTTCCAAAGCTCCTCGTCCAAGTCTGCCATAAATGCCTGAACTCTGGGCTTGATTGCACCGTAATAGTGGTCGTCAAGCTCCTGACCCTTGGGAGGCTTTGCACCAAAAAGGGTTCTGCCTGTATAAACAAGGTCTTTTCTTTTTTGGAAAAGGTCTTTATCAACAAGGAAATATTCCTGCTCGGGTCCCACTGTGGTTTTAACAGAAACAACCTCGTTATTACCAAATAATTTTAAAATACGAAGGGTCTGTTTGTTAATAGCCTCCATTGAACGAAGAAGGGGAGTTTTTTTATCAAGGGCATCGCCACCATATGAACAGAAAGCGGTGGGAATACAAAGAACACCATCCTTAATGAAAGCAAATGATGTTGGGTCCCAAGCGGTGTAGCCACGTGCTTCAAAGGTTGCACGAAGACCGCCTGAGGGGAAAGAGGATGCATCGGACTCGCCCTTAACAAGCTCTTTACCGGAAAATTCCATTATTATTCCGCCCTCTTTGGTGGGGGTGATGAAGCTGTCGTGCTTTTCAGCAGTAACACCTGTAAGAGGTTGGAACCAATGTGTATAATGTGTTGCACCTTTTTCAATTGCCCAATCCTTCATAGCATTGGCAATTACATTTGCAACATTTAAATCAAGACGGTGACCTGTTTCAAGTGTACGTTCAAGCTCAGCATAGGTTTCCTGAGGTAAACGCTCCTTCATAACAGATGCGGAAAATACGTCGCAACCGAAATATTCTGTTACTGTTTTCATTGGTATCCACCCTTTCAAATAACTGTGTGTATTATATACCAATTTAACGGGGTTATCAACAGTAAAGTCGAACTTTGTCAAAGATTTGGAGAATGTTATATATTATTTATAGATGGAGGAATTATAATTAGATAAAATGCAAAGCGCAAAGTGCAAAACGCAAAGTGAAGGGTCTGCGACGCAATTTTTTTAAAATATACCAGATGCCAGATACCAGATGCCTGAATGTAAAAGTATTACGAAGCTTTCCCATCACTTCTCATTCTGCACTCCGCACTCCGCATTTTGTACCACCCACCACCTACGGTGGTCCCCCCTCCTTTTTTACATTCGTAAAAAAAGAGGGATAGGCTCCGCGATACTTTTACAAAGGGGCGTTTTTACGGGGCAACCCACCACCATTCCGTCCGAATATAAAACAAAGGTGGGTGTATTTACTCGAAATACACTCACCTGAAAATTTTTTAATGTTCAAGAATGGTCAACCGGTTGCAATATAGTCGTCTTGCTCGTTGTTCACTTCGCAATACTCCTTTTTGCGCCCAGGGCTTATTGTTCGCTTCATCTGCCACCGGCAGCGCTCACAAACGCCCACCCTCCCTATTTGCTAAAGCAAACAGGGATGATAGGGCTTGCACTATCTTTACTTCTTGCGAAGTTCACTTTGCACTTTGCGTTTTGCATTCCGCACTTACAGCAGAAATCCTGCTGCTATACCTGCCGCAGCAGACAAAGCAATTATTATGATGGGATGCACTTTTTTGAAAACTAAAACTGTCATCACAACGGCAATTGCTAAAGATACAAGTAAATCAGGAATTACAATACCACCGAAGTCAAAGCCATCGGGAAGGAAAACTGTTAAAATCATTGAAACAAGAGCAGAGCCGATAAGTCCTATAACCGCAGGGCGAAGACCTGTCATAACGGAGGAAACAATTTTACTTTCCTTGAATTGCTTATAAAACCTTGCAACAAGGAGAATAACTATAAAAGAGGGGGTAACAACACCCAGGGTTGCACAGACAGCACCTAAAACACCGCCTGTTTCAATACCAACATAGGTTGCACAGTTAATGGCGAAGGGACCGGGTGTGCTTTCGCTTACGGCAATGAAGTTGATGATTTCTTCAATTTCCATCCACCCGTGGTTAAGAACCTCTTTTTGTATAAGGGGGAGCATTGCATAGCCACCACCGAAGGTGAAAAGACCAATTTTAAAGAAGGTTATAAAAAGCTCTAAAAATATGCTCATTCTTTAACCCTCCTTTTGATAATAAGAGAGTTAACAAGTCCTGCAACGCCGCAGCCGATAATTACGAAAATAACATTGATTTCTGTAAATGCTGCAAGTACAAAGGATGCTCCCATAAGAATATAGGCAAAAAGGCTCTTGGGAGCTTTTTTGTACATTGATACAAGTGCTTTGATAATAAGGGCAATAACAC
>JAZSBI010000219.1:0-11563 GCA_045602345.1 Acutalibacteraceae bacterium
TGAATAAGAATAAGAAGTTCTTTTGAAATTGCCTTAACTGTCTGAATATCATTCTTAGCCACTTCTTCCTGAAGTGCATTGAATTTCAATGTAATTTCCTTTTCAGCATTTGAAAGTGCATCGTGACTCATAGGATCTGAATAGCGGATTGCTTCATAAACCTTTGTAACCTCCGCTTTAATTTCGGGAAGCTGTGCTTGTGAAACAAGGGTATTTGCGTGTACAGTAAGTGCTTTGATAAAGAAGGTTTGAGTTTTAACCTTCTCATCAATTCTGCTGACATTATCACCGGCAGTTTTTGCAAGGAGGGTTGATGCTATACCAATACCGAAACAAGCAAAGCAAAGAATTACCCCTGCCCAATCCGGAAAATCCGGTACAGACATAGTAATTGCGGCTACGATAGTAGTACAAATAAGCGTTGTAAAGCTGATAGTTATTGTAGGAACACTAAGAAATAACTTTTTAGCATCCTCTTTAAATGTAAAGTAGGCTGCACCTAAATGAAGAATAAATGCCAAGGAAATAAAGCCATAACCCAACCAGAAGTTTGGTGTGAATTTTGTTTCTGAAGGAATAAGAAATGCACACAAATTAAAAATTGCTAAACCGATTACCCAAATAATCGCATAAGATTTATAATTCTTTTTCATAATAACAACTCCTTAAAAGTGTAGAGTAAGTCAAGTAAATCCACATTGGGACTTATTGGTTACAAATTAAAGTTTTTCACCGCATTGGAGGCAGAATTTTGCACCTGTAGGTATTTCCGCACCGCATTTAGCACACTTAAGAATCAAAGATGCACCACATTCCATACAGAATTTGCCTTTACCTGTCTTTTTGCCGCAAGCAGGACAAATCATTTCGTTTTCTGCAAGGTTTTCAACTTTAGTTCCACACTCAAGACAGAATTTTGCATTAGCAGGTAAAGTATTACCACAGTTAGCACACTGAATTTTAGCGGAAGTATCGGGAGTTTGTGTTCCGCCGGCAAAGCCGCTGAACATACCGCCTAACTGACCACTCATAGCACCTGCTGCCTGAAGGCCAACACCAAGACCAACTATGTCACCCATCATACTACCGCCGGCACCACCGTTACCGCCCATATTACCAAGACCTTCTGCAAAAGCCTTCTGAACATCTGCCTGTACATAATCTTTTTCGGTTATACCCTTAGCAGCCATAACCTCTGCCTCTGCAAAGCCTGCCATTTTGGAAGCCTCTGCTTCAGCCTGAGCTTTGATAAGCTCACGTTCTGCTGCACGTCTTGCAATTTCGGTTTCTGTTGTCTGGCGTTCAAGTTCAATCTGTCTCTGTGCTGCAGTAACCTCTGCTTCTGCTGTTGCTTTTGCAGTACGGATTTCAGTTTCTGCCTCAACCATTCTCTTCTGGAATTCGATTGTATGTAACTCGCGAATTTTCTTGAAATTCGGATCATTTTCAGGTAAGACAATTGTGTTAACGTAGAATTGAGGAATAGTTAAACCATATTCTTCAAAGCCGGGTATAAGCTTATCCTTAAGTACTAGTGAAAGTTCCTCAAGACGCTCATCAATTTCAAGAATATCAATATTGCCCTGCTTAACAGCTGCAGCAAGGTTTGCCTTAACTGCAGTTGAAATGAGGGGTCTGAAGCAATCGTTAAGGCTCTTTGTAAAGCCTTCCCTGCTATCTCCCCAGGCAATACCATTTGTTGTGCCAACAAGCTTCACAAGAAGCTTACGGGAATCACAAGCCTGAAGATTCATTTCACCACTGGCACCTAATTCAAGCGGAACGCCTGTAAGAGGATCTATGAAACGAACCTTGCTGTCGGTACCCCATTTAACAGACATCTGTACTGTCTTATTAATGAAATAAACTTCACAATGGAAAGGTGATTCGCCACCTGTTGTCTTGCTGATAAGGCTACCAATTATTGGAATGTTCTCGGAATCAAGTGTATATCGACCGGGGCCGAAAAGGTCAAGAGCCTGACCATTCATAAAGAAAATGGCTTCCTGACTTTCGTGAACAATAAGCTGAGTGAGGCTGTTAAAGTCCTCGCAAGGATGCTTCCATATAAAAGTACTGTTGTCACCCTCGTATTTAATGATATCTGTTATTTTTGCCATATGAAAAACCTCCATATTAATCTACTTGTTTATGCTTTTTATTAAATTTTTATATTTATTAACTTAAAAGTTAATTCAAGCGTAATTTTGCAACTCCATTTTTTGCCTTCCTTCGAAGGAAGGTGGCGCGAAAAAATCTTGATTTTCGTGACGGAAGGTTCTTTGTTGCGTTAGCAACATTTTCACCGTAGGTGGAACTGTAATAAACTGAATACTTATAATTTACTAATCCAGAAGATAAGTGCATTACAATTGAAGCATTCGCTTCAACGACGCTCCTTCACTCGCGTCGAGAACCACCCACCGTTCCGCTGAACTTTAATTGTTAAATCTGCATTTGGCTCGCTTGGGACATATTGATTAGGTTTACCTATTCAAGACGGTCCCCCCGCCTTCGAAGGCAGGCACAACAAACCAAAAGTTTATTGTTTTATATTGGTGTTTGGGAGTTTGATGTTTTTCCAATCGGATACCTCGCATTGACCACTATAGTATTGACTTGTACACTTAGTAGCTACAACCGTACCATCTGATTTTAATCCAACAGTATGTTCAACACCTGCACAAATTGCAATTATATCAGACCAATGCTCTACATCGCATCGTCCTTCAGGATTCTCCCCTGTATAGTTTGTAGCAACAACTGTACCGTCTGCTTTCAAGCCAACTGTATGCGAATAACCTGCAGAAATTGCGATTATATCTGTCCAATCTCCCACGTCACATTCACCATAATAATATTCATTATCACCAGTATAGTTTGTAGCAACAACCGTACCATCAGCTTTCAAGCCAACTGTATGCGAATAACCTGCAGAAATGGCTACTATATCTGTCCAATCAGAAACTTCACATTCGCCATACTCACCCCAACCAACAGCAACAACTGTTCCGTCTGACTTCAAACCAACTGTATGATAATAACCAGCAGAAATCGCCACGATATCCGTCCACTCTTCTACGTCGCATTGGCTCCAATTATTATCACCCACAGCAACAACGGTACCATCCGATTTTAATCCTACTGTATGGTTATATCCCGCAGAAACAGAAACTATATCTTCCCATGTTTCAACATTACATTGTCCGTAATTATATTTCTGTTCACCTGTATATTCATTGGCAACAACGGTACCATCCGATTTCAATCCTACCGTATGTAAAACTCCTGCAGAAATAGCCACTATATCGCTCCAGCCGGACACATTACATTGACCTTTATTCTCTTTAACAACGCTACCGGTAAATTTTGTAGCAACTACACTTCCGTCTTTTTTTAATGCAACTGTGTGGTCAGCGCCCGCGGAAAAAGTTTCTTTAACTGCAAACGCCTTTAAACTACTTGAGTATAATTCTTTACTGTCTTCAAAATCACCTAATTCTGAAAAGGCGGTAAGTGCTTTCATATAGTCTTTATTTTTCATCAGAGCAACAGCATCGTTATATTTGCTGTCAAGAAGTGCTGTTTTACACTCACTGATTTTGTTAACACTATCCTTATAACCATCAAGCTCTTTAAATGCTGTAATCGCTTCCTGGTAATTTCCGTTATTCATTAAATCAACTGCATTATCATACTTGTTTCCCGGAACAACATTTAAAACATATATCATAATGGACAAAACAATCACTATGATAACAACAGGTACAACAATTGCAAAAATGCACCCCACATTGGTTCGTCGTGCATCTTTTTTAAGTGTCTCCTCTTCTTGCTGACGGGCAAGCTCTTTCTGGCGTTCTTTCTCTATTCTATCTGCTTCTTCCTTAGCTTTAATTTCTTCTATCTTGTTTCTGCAAACAAAAATTTTCTCATCCGCATCTTTCCAGCCGGGAATTTCCTCAAGAAGTGAAATTGCAGCCACATAGGTTGAAGAATCCGAGCCTGTCATCAGCCCTTTAGCCTCAGCAAGAATCGTATCTTTCCTGGCAACTTCACCCTTTTCAAAGCATTCCTCAGCTTTTTGTTTTGCATCGGCATAGTCCTTAACCTCAATGAACATATACCCTGCATTTTCAAACATTTCTTCCGTAGTTGCACTTTCCATTATTTCGAGAGCGTTTTCATATAAGTCCTTTTTATGGGCTTCCTCCATACGTCTTGCAATAATGTCATTGCATCTTTTTACACGTTCTTTTAATTCATCATCAGCAAAACGCATTATTTTTTCATAATTTTTGTTAGTGCTGAAGGTTGTGTGAAACTCGCTTAATTTTTCAAATTTCGGAATTTTCAATTCTACAAGAAGTCCACCAAGGTATGCCTGTGCATTCTTCGGGTCCTTGTTAAGCACTGCCTCAAAAAACTCATCCGCTCTGTCCCAATCCTTATCTTCAAGGAAAAGGAAGCCTCTCTCAAGAAGTGGTGCAACATCAACATTATCATTGTTAAGAATAATTGTTTCCTTAAGAGCTCTGCTACGAGTTTTATCAATAATACGTTCAATGCTTTCTGTAAGACTGCCAAAGAAGGTTACGTCCCCCATATCAAGTGCCTGCATATTTTTAAACTCTTTTGGCATATCGTAGGCATCCATATTCCTGAAACAAGGAATAAGTACCTTTGATGAATCATCAGCCATCATTGAAATAAATCGGGACCACTCGTTTTTAACCCAAACTGCATCGTAATAATCGTGTTTGGTTCCGATTGCAAGCATAATTTTTGCACTTGAAAGGGCTGCATATATGTATGGCTCATACTCTGTACCTGCAACCTCGCGAAGAGATACCCTTGAAAAGAAAACTCTGTAACCATCTTTTAAAAGCTCGGTATAAATATCCTGTGCAATAAGACTGTCTTCCGTACGGGCACCCGTAATATCATCCGTTTCCTTATAGCAAATAAAAATGTCATAAGGCTCTTCATTCAAGGCTATATTAAGTATTTTCTTTTGAATTTTATCAATTGTTTTAGCTTCGTCCCGATAGATGTTTTTAGCTGAAATATCAGCATTCTCACAAGCCTGCTGAAAATCATCGTCATCCATAATCGCTACAGGCAAGGTACGGTGACAAGTAGGAATTCTGCTTCCTTTTCCGTCCTCCACATATTCTATGCCATATTTACAAAGCACCAAGCCCCAATAAGCTTCCGCCTCATCACGAAACTCTGCAATAATGCTTTCGTATATACCGGCGGCTTTGTCAAATTCGCTTTTTATACGAAGGTTATTGGCACGGGAAAAAAGTGCAAGTTTTTTCTCGTTATCCAATTTAGGCAAGGTCTGTTGTGTGCCACAATATTCACAAGTGGCAACAGATTGGTTTTCTGAAACCTCCAACGATCCCCCGCACATTTTACATTTAAAAATTGCCATGTCTACACCTTAATTTATTAATAATCTTTGGGTTTACCGCAATTGGTACATTTAGTACCAAATAATCCCTTTTTTAATGTACCACCACAATGTTGACAAAGGCCTTGGGAACGGTATTGTTCTTGTTGGTATCGCCAATTATGCTCCTCCTTAATTGTTTCAGTATTATTAAAGAGCTTCCAATTTGAAACACCACAACAACCATAACTATTGCTACCAACTGCTACAACTGTACCGTTGGATTTTACACCCAATGTGTTACTAAAACCCGCAGATATCATTACAATATCTGTCCAATCGTATACATTACATTGCCCCTCTTCATTATCACCAACAGCAACAACGGTTCCGTCGGACTTCAAGCCTACTGTATGGTTGCTACCTGCAAAAACTGCAATTATATCTTTCCAATCTGACACATCACATTGCCCTTCTTGATTCTCTCCAACAGCAACAACTGTACCATCAGATTTTAAACCTACTGTATGCTTCTCACCAGAAGAAACAACTATTATATCTCTCCAATTCTTCACATCACATTGACCAAAATCATTGTTACCAACAGCTATAGTAGTACCATCGGATTTTAAACCGACTGTATGATTATTACCAGAAGAGATAATCTGTATATCTCTCCAACCCTCTACATCACATTGGCCAAAATCGTTATTACCAACAGCTACAACTGTACCGTCAAACTTCAACCCAACAGTATGATAAAAACCTGCTGAAATAGAGATAATATTTCTCCAATTACCTGTCTCTCGTTGGCTAAAATCATTGCTACCGATAGCTATAACAGTTCCGTTTGAATTTAAACCAACCGTATGGTCAACACCTGCTGAAATTGATACTTTATCAGACCAATTATCAATGGCACATTTATCATAACCATTTGAACCGACAGCAACGACAGAACCATCTGATTTCAATCCAACCGTATGGTTTTTACCTGATGAAATAATAAATAGATATCGTGTTATTTCCTCAACAAATTTTTTTCGCTTTTCTGCTTCTGCTATTCCATTTTTTATTATATTTTCAAGGATACATTCTAATTTATTTTTGGTTTTATCATCACCAAAAACAAGTACTTTTCGATAATTTTTGTTGCTTTCAAAATCAACTTTTATATCTGAAAAATCAGTTTCTTTTCTTAGTTTTAAATCAACCATGAACTTACCCAAATAAGCTTGCCCATTCGCCGGGTCTGCATCAAGAACTTTTTCGAAATATTCATCAGCGTTTTCCCATTCACCATCCTCAAGAAACATAAATGCACGCTTAAGCAATGGTGTTATATCTGCTATAACGTTACTACTTACAACAACAGTTTCTTTCGATTTCTCTGAACCTATAAGCTTCTCAATACCTCTAACAAGGTCCTGAATTGCACCAACCTTACCCATATCCTGAGCCTGAAGAGCTTTAAATTCATCCGGCATATCATAGGCATCCATATCTTTATAGCAAGGTACAAGTGATTTTGATTTATCCTTTGCCATAAGCTTAAGGAAACGTGACCACTCGTTTTTAACCCATACTGCATGGAAATACTCATACTTTGTACCGAAAGCAAGCATTACTTTTGCGCTATTCAAAGCTGCAAATATGTATGGCTCATATTGTTTACCAAGCTTGTCTTCAAGAGAAATTCTTGAAAAGAAAACTTTATAGCCCTTATCAGTAAGAGCATCATAAACATCCTGAGCAATAACGCTATCAATTGTTCTGCTACCGTTGGTATCAGTTTCCTTATAGCAAATAAAAATATCATAAGGTTCTTCATTCTTACTGATGCTGAGAATTTCAGACATAATGCGGTCTATTTCACGTGCTTCATCACGATAAATTTTCTGTGATACTACATCTGCATATTCAAGCGCAAGCTCATAGTTTTCATCTTTAGTAACAGATTCAAAGGCTGCTCTGTGACAAGTAGGAATTTTCTTAGCTGTTGCAGGGTCATCAACGTACTCTATACCATAATTGCAAAGAACAAGACCCCAATAGCCCTCTGCCTCCTCAGGGAATTCTGCAATTATATTCTCATAGATACTTGCAGCCTTATCAAATTCACTATTAAGCCTTAATCTATTGGCTCTGTTAAAAAGATTTAATTTTTTCTCATTATCTAATGCAGGAATAGTCTGCTTTGTTCCACAGTATTCACATTCACATATTGTGAGACCCTCCTGAATTTCAAGGTCTCCACCACACATTTTACATTTAAAAACTGCCATAAATTTACCCGCTTTTTTTAAAATTCACCACTTATAAGTACAACTTTTAATAATCAAATATGATTAGAAAGGAAATATAAAATATAAAGTACAAAACCGGCTCCTGCTATCAAAAGAGCTAATTTAACCTCTATTTTACTTTTCTTTGCACTGGCTTCTTTGAGTTTTTTCTCACACTCAACTATTAACCTTTCTGAATCCTTCCACTGAGGAATTGTCATTAAACTCTCAATTGCTCCCTTATAATCCTCACTCTTAATTTTCTCCAGAGCTTGTTGATAAGTTACATCATTTAAAACATCAAGAACAGCATTTTTGTCAGCTGTCTCTTTAATAACCTTAACATCTTTTTTCTTTGTAGCAACACGTTCAATATTAGACATAAGGCTACCAAAGAATGTAACCTCTGCCATATTAAGTCCCTGCATATTTTTAAACTCTTTTGGCATATCATATGCATCCATAGCTTTATAGCAAGGAATAAGAGTTTTTGAATTATCTTCAGCCATCATGGAAATAAAACGTGACCACTCATTTTTAACCCAAACTGCATCGTAATAATCATATTTAGTACCGATTGCAAGCATAATTTGGGCACTTGAAAGGGCTGCATATATGTACGGCTCATATTCTGTACCTGCAACATCTCTTAGGCTGTCCCTTGCGAAGAAAACTTTAAAGCCCGATTTGATAAGTTGAGTATAAATATCTTGAGCAATAAGACTATCCTCGGTACGTGCACCGGTAACATCGTCTGTTTCCTTGTAACAAATAAAAATATCATAAGGTTCTTCGTTTAGAGCTATGTCAAGAATCTTCTTTTGAATTTTATCAATAACCTTTGCTTCTGCACGATATATCGTTTTAGCAGAAAGATCCGCGTTCACACAAGCCTGCTCAAAGTCAATATCTTCCATAATTGAAGTGGGTAAAGTCCTGTGGCAGGTTGGAACCTTTTTGCCGTTTGTATCGTTAACATATTCTATGCCATATTTACAAAGCACCAAGCCCCAATAAGCTTCCGCTTCCTCTGGAAATTCAGCAACAATAGTTTCATAGATACCTATCGCCTTATCAAACTCACATTTAAGTCTGAGATTATTGGCTCTATTAAATAATGCTATTTTCTTTTCATCATCAATTTTTGGAAGTGTCTGTTGTGTACCGCAATATTCACAGGTTGCAAGCACCTGGTCTTCGGAAACCTCTAAGTTCCCACCGCACATTTTGCATTTAAAAACTATCATGCAATTACCCTCGTAGTAGAATGTTTTAGTATATTATAATAATACATAAAAATATAAATATACATTGTAATTATGAACTTTTTCTACTTCTATTTCTATTGGCATTTATTACAAATTTCGACATATTTTTTTGACACAAAAAACTCTGAAATTCACCACTAAAATTATTGTGACAATTGCCTGTTTTAAAACAGTTGAATTACCAAAAATATAAAGGGCCAGAAACCACAAAAAACATACAAAGAGTATTTTTAACACTCTTTGTTTATTCTTATATTTGATTTCTAAAATATATTCCCCTTTTATATTTCTTGATAACTACAGCTAACAGCAAACTACCTGTTTTCTTATACTTTACACAAAATATCAATATCATATCATTGACATTACTTTTAACAAAGCGTAAAATATAAAAAGGTTTTGAACAGATGTTCCAAGACGAACAGTATTCTTCTGTGACCAAGTCACAAAACAATTTATAAAGAAGGGGCGGTTACCAATGGAAAAATTAATTTTAAGTATCAGACAAACTGAGGCGTTAAACAAGGTATCAAAAAACTTAAAACTTGATTCCACAAAAGAAAACGACGCTACTATGTGGTCACATTTGGAATATGCCACTGATTACTGCGAGAATATTGAAAAAAATTTAGATGCGATAACAGAGGCTATTGATCGTGCAAAACACGACTTTGCCAACCGCTATTATGGCGAGTTGCCAAAACAGCTTGTAGAAACGCCTGAGTTATTCCATAAGCTTAAATGCCTTATAAAAAATGCAGAAGATGAATTGGCCCGTGCAGTAAAAGAATTCGAAAATGCAGCACAAAAAACAAATATAAGATTCGTATTCCCTGACGAAAAACTTAAAGAAATGGTTGAAGAGCATGAAGCGGAATATGATAACTACGATTATGAATTTCGTAACGGCGATATATATCTGGTTTTCACTAATTACGATTTTGATGAAGACGAAACCTACGAAATCTGTATTGCTACCAATGCAGAATACGAATATGAGGAAAAATTAGTTGAAGATTACATCAATGAACTTTTGGGTTCAAGATAAATATAATCTACTTTTTTGCCGCCCTTGCTAAAATAGACAGAAAGGTTTTTAAAATGAATAAACTCTTATCCGCCTCTCTTATGTGTGCAGATCTTACAAATCTTATTAGTTCTATAAAAGAACTTGAAAAAGCTGGTATAAATTACCTTCATATTGACATAATGGATGGAGCTTTTGTACCCAACATAACCTTAGGGTTTGATTTAATTAACGCTATAAAAAAGGTTACTGATATCCCGTTGGATATTCACATGATGGTAAACGAGCCTTCAAAATTCATTGATCGAATGAATCTTTCAGAAAATGATATTTTGTGTGTTCACTATGAATCAGAAATACATATACACAGAGTTCTTGAAATGATTAAGAACAAAGGTTGCAAAGCAGGTCTTGCAATAAATCCGGGAACACCTGTTGAAAGCATAAAGAACCTTACAGAATATATTGATATACTCCTGATAATGACCGTTTCCCCAGGTTTTGCAGGGCAGAAAATGTTCCTAGGTGCAGAAAAGAAAGTAAAAGAAGCAACAGATCTTTTAAAAAAATGGAATTACCCCAATATGCTTATTGAGGTTGATGGAAATGTGAGCCTGGAAAACGGCAGAAAGCTTTATAAAAGCGGTGCAGATATTTTTGTTTTAGGAACAAGTGCATTATTCCTTAAAGATAAACCTATCACACAGGCCGCAAAAGATTTCATTGATTATATTTCGGAGTAAAGATAATGTACAAAGATATCCGTGCCGCAGTAGTAGGCAGTATAAATATGGATTTAATCCTAAATATGAAGGTTGTTCCCGATGTTGGTGAAAATGTTTTGGGAACGGATTACGGTTATGCTAATGGTGGTAAAGGTGCAAACCAAGCAACCGCATTAGCAAAATTAGGTGCAAATGTAAAAATGATTGGCAAGGTCGCAAAGGACCCAAACGGTGTAAAACTTTTGGAAAACCTAAAGAACAATAACATCGATGTTTCCGGTGTCGCAACCGATGGTTGTCAGACAGGTCTTGCAGCAATTATTATTGATGGTGATGGCAGAAACAGAATTGTTGTTTACGAGGGTGCAAATGCTGAAATTGAGCCTGATAAAGCCATTTCTGATATAGGCACTGACATTGACCTTTTACTTTTGCAATTTGAAACCAATGAAGATGTTGTTATAAACAGTGTAAATCACGCAGTAAAAAACGGTATAACAACAGTTATTGACTGCGGACCTGCAAAAAATTTCTGTTTAGAAAAAATGCAGGGTGCAACAATTCTTTCCCCTAATGAAAGTGAAACCAAAGCTCTTACAGGTATTCACCCTGATAACGAAGAAAAAATTTTAAAAGCTTCAAAAATATTGGAAGAAAGAAGCAAGGCAAAATATATTGTTCTGAAACTTGGTGAAAGAGGTTGTTCCCTCTGGGACGGAAAAGAAATAAAGCTTTTTGCACCATACAAACGCAACGTTGTTGACACAACTGCTGCAGGTGACTGTTTCACCGCAGCACTTGCACTTGAATATATTAAAAGCAATGATATTGAAAAGGCTTGTGATTTTGGCAACAAAGCC
>JAZSBI010000220.1:0-9099 GCA_045602345.1 Acutalibacteraceae bacterium
CTGCTTCTTGTACAACAAACTGCCTTGCTCCCATGGCAAAGGCTCTTAACGATTATGCTCCCATCCAGAGCGGTATCATGAGCACAATCCACGCTTACACCGGTGACCAGATGATCCTTGACGGTCCTCACAGAAAAGGCGATATGAGAAGAGCTCGTGCAGGTGCTGCAAACATCGTTCCCAACTCAACAGGTGCTGCAAAGGCTATCGGTCTTGTTATTCCTGAGCTTAACGGCAAGCTTATCGGTTCCGCACAGAGAGTTCCCGTTCCCACAGGTTCAACAACAATCCTTACAGCTGTTGTTAAGGGTGCTGACGTTACAAAAGAAGGCATCAACGCTGCTATGAAGGCTGCTGCTTCCGAATCCTTCGGTTACAACACAGACGAAATCGTTTCTTCCGATGTTATCGGTATGAAATACGGCTCACTCTTTGATGCTACACAGACAATGGTAGCTAAAGTTGCTGATGACCTTTACGAAGTTCAGGTTGTTTCCTGGTACGACAACGAAAACAGCTACACAAGCCAGATGGTTAGAACAATCAAATACTTTGCAGAACTTGCATAAGTTTGATTTAGTTTAAACTTAAAACACCTCTTGTACAATAAAGTACAAGAGGTGTTATTCTTTATTATGCTTTTTAATTACGCTTTCTCAACAACATGATAATTGAGAGAAAAATACGTATCGCTCGGTAAAAAATACTCTTCTCTGCTTTCCGTTAGCTGACAGGCAGATATTAAGAAATCCCCTTCACCCTTCTGCAACATTGCAAACAAATCATCAAAATCAGCTGTCTTGATTTCTACGGTATAACCTAAATAATCACAAATTGCAAAGGCTATATCCACATCAACGCCTACAACCTTGTTACCGTCGCTCATATATATTATGCAAGGAAAAGACGGATCACATAACATAATTAATTTCTTTTTTGTTTTATTAGGCTCACCCTTATAAAAGCTTTTGCCAGTTAAATTGGATTTTTTAATTTTCTCTAAAGTACCATCTTTTTTCAAGCTCTGAATTGCTTTGTCAAATTTTTCTTGTAGTTCTTCGTTATCTTTTTTGAAGTAAATACAATAATCCACGCTATATTCACAAATTTCGCGTTCCTTGATTTTCCGACCGGCAGACAAATATGTATTCATTTCAAAATCATCCAGAATTCCGCAATCTGCTTTACCATTCTCCACAGCAAGAACAACATCAGAAGAAGAGTTGTATGTTACTTTTTTATAGCCTTGTTTTATGTAAGCTTCAGCAGCCTTCTCATTAACGGAAGAATATTCAACAGCAATAATTTTATCTTTTTCTACGTTCTGCGCAACATCACCACAAGCCGAAAGGTTAAAAAGAAGTGCCAGACACAAAAAGCAAAAAACTATCCTTTTCATCTTACCCACACCCAAGTTATACAAAAACCGATTTGTGCATTTCTGCATAAATCGGTTTTTACCATCTTATTTCTGGTCAACGTCAATTTTAACAATTTTAAAATTGATAACTCCGCGAGGTGCTTCAACTACAACCTTGTCCCCTACTTTGTGGCCCATAAGAGCCTTACCAACAGGTGATTCGTCAGAAATTCTGCCCTCTGCAGGATTTGCCTGAGCAAAGCCTGTAATTGTATAGGTTCTTTCAGCAGCACCTCTTGTTGTTTCCTTGATTGTTACAACTGAGCCAAGGTGAACAACTTCAGTGTTTGATTTTTCTTCATCGTCAATGATTGTTGCTCTTGAAAGCATTGTTTCAATATCATTGATTTCTGCTTCAAGTTTTGCCTGTTCAGACTTAGCCTCATCATACTCACTGTTTTCGGAAAGGTCGCCAAAGGAACGAGCAACCTTGAGTTTTTCTGCTATTTCGGAACGGCCCTCGGATTTAAGAACTTTAAGTTTTGCAGAAAGCTCCTCGTAGCCTTCTTTAGTTAAAACAATATCCTGTGCCATTGTGAATTACATCCTCTCAAAAATTAATTGCGCAAATACGTTGCGCAAATACAGTATATAGTATTATATAGAAAACCAACCAAAAAGTCAAGTTAAATTATTAATTTGAAAAAGCAGCACAAATTATATTATGCTCTACATTGAACGTAGAAAGCTTTTTGAACTCATCCTTTTGTTGAAAATATGTGGTGTCCGGGTACAAAATAAAGTCTTTTTCTTTTACTTTTATGAGAAGCCTGCCACTACTATCTATTTTATCTAAATCCAATAAAACACTTCGCTCCGAAGAATATGCCCCGTTAAGAAAAACAATTGCCCCGAATTCATTATAACAATCATTTACAAACTTAATACTTTGTGGATTTTTAGGTGTAATTAAATTTACACTTTTAGATAATTGTACTATCTCAAAAAACTCCTGAAATGGTGAAAAGTTGTCAAATTTTATACATATATTGTTCCATTCTTTATTAACTGTCCTGATTTGTTTTTTTAAAGAAGAAAGTACCGCTCTCTGGTAATATTCCTTAGGCTCAAAAAGATATTCTTTTAAAACTTCAACATTTTTATAACCTTCCGGCACCAGCACCTTACCTTTATATATTTTTAAGAGAGCTGTAACATTTTCATCTATCAACTCTCTTTCGGTAAGCTCCAACACCAAAACTTGTTTCCCGTTAACATTGATCGAATATCTGTTTAATTCCGGAATATTAATGTTGTCCTTTTTTCTACGAAACACATGTCTTTTTTTCTTTACATTTTCCTTATCCTTATTGAATTTTAATACTAACAAAAAAAACGCCCCTTTTCATTGTATGAAAAAGGGACGTATTTATTAATAAAATTAACCGCAAATCTGTAATCCCGCAGGTTGAGTAAGATAGTTCATAGGATTCACCCAACCACCATTAATCATAAGACCAAAGTGGAGATGGGCACCAAATGAATAGCCTGTGTTACCCGCAAGACCGATAACTGTGCCTTGAGTTACGTAATCACCTACGTTAACATGTACAGAAGAAAGGTGGGCGTAATATGTCTTAACACCCTCACCGTGGTTTATTACAACATAAAGGCCATATCCTCCGCCGTAACCACTATGGTTTGCTACTTCTATTGTACCCTCTTTAACTGCAACAATCTGTGCACCGTGAGTTCCTGCCCAACGGCAGATATCAATACCATTATGTTGTCTTGTAACTCCGTTAAGGGTTCTCAATTTGAATGAAGAAGACACATAGGTATCACTATAAGGTAAGGGCCATATCATATCACCACTAACCTGACCGGAACCGAATGAAGTATTCTGCTGAGCAAGTTTTTGCTCATATTCCAATATTGTAGCTTCACCCTTTTCCATGGCAGCTTCGTATTCCTTGCTCTTGCTGTCAAGCGCATTTACAATACTCATTACCTTATCAAGGTCAGCCTGAATAAGTGCTTCTTTTTCTTCAATAATTTTACGGGCATCAACCTGTTCTTTTTTCTTTGCTTCGTGCTCTTTTTTAGCCTCGTCAAGTTCTGCAACTTTGGAATTAAGACGAGTCTTCATATCTTCAATCTCTGAAACCTTGGTTTTGAGAGATTCAATATCTTCCTCAAGGTCTTTTATAAGCTTATCGTCATGCGCTGCAATTCTGTCAATAAGCTCTGTTCTTTCAAGATACTCCTGGAATTCGAAACCATCAGTTGTAAGAAGATACTCTAAAACACTGTTAGCACCAGTCATATAGCTGACACGGATTCTTTCACCTAAAACTGTATAGGTATCCGCTATCTGCTGCTGAATCTCAAGCACCTGCTTATCAAGCTTTTTGATTTGCTTGTTCAAATCACCAATTTCATTTTCGATACCGGTAATTTGGTTATCAATAACCTGAATATCTGAATCAATGAGTGCAATTTCTGCATTATACAAGTCTATCTGTTCAGAAAGAACTGATATTTTTTCTTGCAAAGAATTGATTTCATCATCATACGTAGCAGCTTCAGCCTCAAGCTCTGCTATTTTTTCTTCATTCTCTTTAATTTGTTGTCTTATTTCTTCTATTTGTGCTTCATATTCCTGTTTTTCTTCATCTGTAAGGGCATATACAGAAACAGATAAAGCTCCGAAAACAATAACTAAAGAAAGAAAAATGCTTAAAATCTTTTTTGGTTTATCAGTCGTTATCAACAACATTACTGTGCTCCTTCAAATATTTGTTAAGTGATATTATACTACCGAATGCACCGATTACAACACCGATAAAGGCAAATATTCCGAAGATTACCCAAACGTAATCGAGGAAATTAACTACTTCGCCACCAAGCATAGAAAGAATATTTTGGAGCCAGATTGAAGCTAATGAGTAAACACCATATTGTATACCCAATGCTAAAACAGCGGAGAAAATACCAAGAAGAATACCTTCCACTATAAAAGGCCAACGAATAAATGCATTTGTGGCACCAACAGCCTTCATAATGCTGATTTCAAGTCTGCGGTTGTAAATTGTAATACGGATAGTGTTAGAAACAATAAACAGTGAAACGAAGAAAAGAATTGCAACTATACCGGCACTGATATATGTAACTGCATTTCTTATACTTGCAAGTTTACCTGCTAAGTCACTGTTTTCACGAATCTTTAATACATTTTCAAAGCCCTTGATTTCCGCAACAGTTGCATCAAACTGCTCAAGGTCTTTAACTGTTACTTTATATGCATCGGGAAGAATTTCAGGTGAAAGCCCCTTAAGAACTTCTGCATCATCGCCGTATGTCTCTAACTGACGCTGGAAAGCTTCCTCACGGGGAACAAACTCAACATCCATAACGTTCTTATGGGCTTCAAGCTGAACGCCTAATGCCTGTGTCATAAAATCATCAGCATTGTCATTAACATAAACCATAACAACGTTCTGTCCCTCAATCAAATCAAGGACTGCATTGATATTAAGGAAAATAAGTGAACCGCTACCAACAATAATAAGGCAGGAAATAAGAACAACAATAGTTGCCAGTGAAAGCAAACGATTCACCCAGATATTTCTGAAGCCTTCACGGGTTAAATAACCTAAGCTTGCACCTTTCATTGAGCATCAACCTCCTCTTCTGCTTCAACTGTATCTTTAGAAGGGTCAATACCATATGTTTGCATAAGGTAATCAAAATCAGATGTATCTTCATCAAGGAAATATGAGCCAATTTCATCCTCAGGAGAACCAAAGGAATAAGGCTCAACATCAATATGCGAAGCATCGGGATAATCGGACTCAATTACACCATTTTTTATGGTTATAACACGATGATTAAAGGTTTTAACAAGATGCAAATCATGTGTAACCATTATAATTGTAGTACCATCAGAGTTAATGTGGTTAAGCAAGTCCACAATCTCATAACTCATTTTGGGGTCAATGTTACCTGTGGGCTCGTCCGCAATGATCATACTTGCATTATTTGCCAAAGCTCGTGCAAGCGCTACACGCTGCTGCTCACCACCGGAAAGCTGACTCGGCTTAGATCTTGCTTTTGAGTTAAGTCCTACAAGGCCTAAAAGATAAGGTACTCTTTTTCTGATTGCACCCTCTCTTGCACCGATAACGCGCATTGCATAGGCTACATTATCGTAAACATTCATTGTCTGAATAAGTCGGAAATCCTGGAAAACAATACCTAAAGATCTTCTAAAATAAGGAATCTGCCTTTTTTTCATATTGTTAAGGTCATATCCGTTTATGTTTATTGAGCCGGAAGTAGGAACTTCCTCTCTCATCATTAATTTTAATAAAGTACTTTTACCGGCACCGGAAGAACCAACAATAAAAACAAATTCGCCATTTTCAATTCTGATATCAAGATTGTCAAGGGCTTTTGTTTTAGTGGCTTCATACACTTTGGTAACGCCTTTAAATTCTATCAATTTCAACACCCAATCAAAATATTTTTATAACAAAATAATTATAGCACATCTTATTACAAAATGTAACCCTTTTGTAATAAAAATGTGCTAAATTAATTATTTATTAATATTTAACAGGATTTGCATCCAAATATTTCTTAACCATCAAAGCAACTTTGAAAACAATTGCATCATCAAACTCTCTCAAATCAAGACCTGTAAGCTTTTTGTTTTTTTCAAGTCTGTAAACAAGAGTATTACGATGAACAAAGAGTTTTCTTGATGTTTCAGAAACATTAAGATTGTTTTCAAAAAATCTCTGAATTGTGAAAAGCGTTTCCTGGTCAAGAGTTTCAATGGAACCAACCTTAAAAATTTCCTTAAGGAACATTTCGCAAAGAGTTGTGGGAAGCTGGTAAATAAGTCGAGCAATACCAAGATGGTCATAGCTTACTATATTACGCTCTGTATCAAACACCTTGCCAACCTCAAGGGCAACCTGTGCTTCCTTAAAGGAACGTGCCAAATCCTTAACACCAACAACAGGAGTACCGATACCAACAAGCAAACGGGTAAAGAATTCTGATGAAAGAGCATCAGAAATTGAACGTGCAAGTTTTTCAAGGTCTTTACTTTCAACATCGCTCTTAACTTCTTTAACAAGTGCTATGTCGCTTTCGCTGATGTTTATAACAAAATCCTTTGTTTTGTCGGGGAAAAGATTCTGAACAACATCGTAAACAGAAACATCGCTCTTATCAAGAAGTCTTATAAGAAGAACAACTCTTGATGATTCGTTATTGAAATGAAGTTCTCTTGCTTTAAGGTAAATATCACCGGGAAGAATATTGTCAAGAATGATATTCTTGATAAAATTGCTTCTGTCGTATTTTTCATCATAGAACTGTTTGATGCTGGAAAGAGCAACGCCGAGAACACCTATGTAATTGTGAGCAACTGAATCTTCACCTTCAACAAAAACAGCATATTCAGGATGCATATGTGTACCAAAAGTCTGGTAAAGGGAGCCATCGCAAGCAACGGGAGTTGCACTAGCAAAAATAGCCGGTGTGTTGATATTACGAATCTCACCGATTCTGCCAAGGTCGCTGCAGGAAATAACCGCACCTGACTCATCAATAATACCGATTGTTCTGTCGCAAACATCGCGCATCTGGTGAATAACACCTTGGAATAATCTATTGGACATTTAAATGACCTCCAATATTTTTTAACAAAATAGCCTTTCGACAGTTATACATAATACACAACTTTGCACAATTTTGCAAGTGTTTTTTTTATATTCTTCAAATTTTTTTATGCAAATTGTTAGTTTTATGGCCTAAAATCTTGTTTTAAATGCAAAATTGCACATAAAACGCGAAAAGACTCAAAACTTGTTACTTTCTATCAACTTAAGTTCTTCCGCAGAAATAAAACGTGCTTCACCCTCGCCCAAAGATTCATCCAAAAACAAACCGCCAATAGCAATTCTTCTGAGCTCTATAACCTTTGTACCTAACGAAGCAAACATCCTTTTTACCTGGTGGTATTTACCCTCTTTAATTACCACCTTATAAATCTGGTTTTCATCATCCTCAAGCAACTCCAGCTCTGCAGAAAGCAGAACTGTACCATCTCCCAGCACAACACCATCTTTAAAAGCTTTCTTTGCTTTTGGAAAATCAATTTTATCTGAAACCTTTGCCACATATGTTTTATCAACATGCCTTGAGGGTGAAAGTATTCTGTGTGCAAACTCACCATCATCAGTTATAAGCGAAAAGCCTGTTGTGTCCTTGTCCAATCTGCCAGCGGGAAAAAGGTTCTTACGTTTAAATTCCTCAGGCAAAATATCCACTACTGTCTTGTCCCTTTTATCCTCCGATGCACTTACAACACCCCGAGGTTTGTTAAGCATAATATATACAAATTCACTTTTAGCTAAAGCCTTGCCGTTAATTTTTATTTCATCATCATAAGAAACTTTGAGTGAACAATCTTTAACAACAGCTCCATTCACAACAATCTCCCCTCTTTTGGCCATAGCTTTAACCTCGCTGCGGGAAAGCATACCTTGAGCGGCAATTAATTTATCAAGTCTTTCTTTTTTCATTTTTTACTCCTTGAAAATACCATGCATAAATCCATCAAGCTTTACAGAACAAACATCGCCACCAATAATCTCATCGTTGTAAACAAGAAGGTTTATTCTTATAAAATCATCACCGGGTGAGGTTTCAGGGTAGTTTCTTATTATGTATGTCCACCTTTTCACAGATACCCCTGCATATTTTCTTAAATCGAATCCCTGAGAAAGCTGTATTTCATTATAATTTGTGTAGACTTCATCAAATATCTGCGGTATTGCTACCTGACGGATTTCCACAGGTGATTCGTCCGTTTCCCAACCTAAAACAGAAATAAAACGAAGAATATCATCCTCAGATTGTACAAAGGTTGATACACCGCCATCAACATCAACTGTTTCACCCGATTTTCCTCCTGCGAACAGTAACATCACAACAATAAAGGCAAAAGCAAAACCGGCCAGTATGAAAGCTATTTTTTTCAGATTTTTTTTAGATACAGAAACAACAAACATAAACACAACTCCTTTATCACAACACAATATATGCGTGATAAGGGAGTTTAATGTAAATTATTTAAACATCAATAGGTAAGCTTCAAAAATATTCTCGCCAACAAAAGCACAGATAACTGAAGCCATTGCCAGGAACGGACCAAAAGGTATAACACCTTTCATCTCTTTCTTGGTTATAATTTTTCTTCCGATTGTAAAAAGAACACCGAGTATAGCACTCATAAACAAAGCGATTATAACAGCCTTCCAACCAAGCACAAAGCCTACAGCAGCCATAAGCTTAATATCTCCGCCACCCATTGCTCTGCCACCTGTTACAAGGGCAATAAGAAAAAACAAACCTGATACCGCAAAGATGCCGATAACCTTAGTGATAATCCATTGTTTTGTAAATTCACCGGTAATAAGAGCATCACCAACAATGAAAAGGCCACCAACAAAAATTGCAATCCACATTGAATCAGGAATTATCTGATGTTCAAAATCAATCCAGGAAACAACAATCAATGCAGACATCATTATCATATAGCCTACAAGCTTAAGGTTAATGCCTTCAATTGCTGTGCCTCCGCTTAAGAACAGATAAGCAAGCACATATGCAACACCATTTAAAGCCTCAACAATAGGGTATCTTGCTGAAATGGGGGCTTT
>JAZSBI010000221.1:0-3464 GCA_045602345.1 Acutalibacteraceae bacterium
CATATGAACCTTGATTTCCTGCCTCTTAAGTCTTATGCAAATATTGTTGAGGGTAACGCTCTTCGCATTGATTGGAAAAACGTTGTGCCAAAGGACAAGCTCAATTACATTATGGGTAATCCGCCGTTTGTGGGTTCGAAATTTATGTCTGATGAGCAAAGAGAAGAAATAGCAAATGTATATTCAAACAGCAAGAATAGTGGCGTTATAGATTATGTATCAGGCTGGTTCTATAAGGCAGCAGAATTTATTATGAATTCAAAAATCAAAGTTGCATTTGTGTCTACCAATTCCATTACTCAAGGTGAGCAGGTTGCTGCGGTATGGAAACCATTGTACGAAAAATTTAAAATTAAAATTCATTTTGCACACAGAACTTTCAAGTGGGGAAATGAAGCTACCGAAAAAGCATTGGTATATTGTGTTATTGTAGGTTTTGCTTCATACGATATATCATCCAAGCATATATACGAAAAAGGAGCAATTAAATCAGTTGTAAATATAAATGCATATTTAGTAGATGCTGATGATGTTTTCGTCGAAAGTAGAACAAGGCCAATATGCCAAGTACCTGAAATTGGAATAGGAAACCAACCAATCGATGGCGGATTCTACCTGTTTAGTGAAGAAGAAATGGTAAGCTTCGTTGCAAGCGAGCCCAAATCAAAAAAACTGTTTTACCCTTGGTGTGGAGCAAACGAGTTTTTATATAACAAAAAAAGGTTCTGTCTTTGGTTAGGTGATTGTTCTCCCAAAGAATTACGTGAAATGCCAATGTGTTTGGAAAGGGTTAAATCGGTAAGAGAATTTAGGCTTTCTAGCAAAAGAAAGTCTACTTTGAAACTTGCAGATTCGCCTACAAGATTTCAAACAGAAGTCTTTCCTGATAATAGTTACATTGTCATTCCAGAAGCAACCATTTCAACGAGAAGATATGTACCAATGGGATTTTTAACACCGGATGTAATTTGCAGTAATCTAGTTAAGATAATCCCTCAAGGTCAAATATATCATTTCGGTGTACTGACTTCAAATGTTCATATGGCGTGGATGCGTTCGACTTGTGGATATTATGGTCCAAGTTATAGATATTCTAAAAATATAGTTTATAACAACTTCCCTTGGCCGACACCAACAGATGAGCAGAAAGCCAAAATAGAGCAGACCGCACAGGCAATCCTTGATGCAAGAGCTCTTTATCCTGATTGCTCCCTTGCCGACCTTTATGATGAGCTTACTATGCCTGTTGAGCTTCGCAAAGCACATCAGGCAAACGATAAAGCAGTTATGCAGGCTTACGGCTTTTGGGGCAAGCTCAACACCGAATCAGAGTGCGTGGCTGAACTTATGAGAATGTATAAGGAGTTAACTGAGTGATGTTTAAATTAAGAGATAAAACGATTGCATTGAAAGGATATAAATTATGAGCTTATATGAAGGTATAAAAGATGTTGCAAAGATTGTACAACAAGCTGATAATATCGAGTTGTATCGCCATCTGTTGGATTTAAGCGCATGGGCATTAGATATGCAGGCAGAAATAAACAAACTAAAAGAGGAAAATGCTGAATTAAAGAAGAAGCAAGACATTGCCGAAAAAATAATTCGACACAAAGAGTCATATATAACACTCGAAGGAGACCCGCAACAATTGCGTTATTGTGCTCATTGTTGGGATAGTGACAGATTGTTAATTCAACTTCTGTGCGAAAGTGGAAAATTTAATTGTCCACATTGTAAAATGCACGGAACATACGATAAAGCTATACTAAACAGCAGTTATATGTCCTTGTTTAAATAGAATACATATGGATTGTTTGATATAACAACTAAAAAAGCAAAAACCAAATCTTGGCAAAAAACAAAAGCGCAGTAGCCTTAAAACTACTGCACTCGTTTTAAGGGAATTAAATTCTCTTATTAAGTAAAAAACATCACCAACAAGCAAAAAAATCATACCATATATCTCAAAAGCAACTACCGCCAACCACAACATATTGTATGATTTTTTTGAATTTTACTTTGTATTCGATAGATATTTTTGAAATTACCTAATGTATTATCCAAGAAAATTAACGAATAAAAGGCATTTTTAACACTAAAAGTAAGCACGACCTACATTTACCGTAAGTCGTGCTTTTCTCAATAAATTTAGTTTTAACTGTATATAAGTTCACTACATACAATCTCTCTTGCCCGTTGCTGAATGTTGCCCATTCTCTGTACCCATTCAAGTTGGTCTTGCTCCTTTAATTCTTCTGTAACACCTTCAGCTTCTTTAATCTGCTTAATCAGAAGGTCATACATTTCATTCGCCTGACGGTCAATATCTGCAAGATAAGGCCAAAGCGTGCATTTGGTTACCATTAGCATAAATAGACCGCTTTTATTGTGTTCAAGGTAGTTTTTGTGCATCATACCCCATTTTCCGAGAGTAATGTTAGCTTGTTCGGGCGGCAGGATAATGTTAGGAATTTTAAAATCCCCAACCTGTCGATAAGTTATCTTTGTTTTGTTTGACATAGTTCTATCCTCCTTATTTTTCATAAGTGTCAATGAGTTTTAAAAGCAATTCATCAACATCCTCGGTAGGTAAATCCTCCGCCAAAAGCATATTGCGAAACTCATTCATACCGTTGATAAGTAAATTGCATTCGAAGCTGTCAAGTTTAAGTTTGATTTTCTTGCTGAACATAAAATTTTACCTCCTTGTATTTTGTGATTACATTGTACAAGGAGGCTCGACTTTTGTCGAATGTGTGAGATTATTATTTTACTTCCTTTGACAACATAAGCTTTTTATGCTACCATAGTAGCGGTGATTTTATGATTTCTTTCAAATGGAATGATATGAATTTTAATCTTGTGCAGTACGGCAGAGGCGTATTCAGAAATGATATGCCCGGTCACAGCCACTCAAAAAACAGTTATGAGCTTCATTATATCATTGACGGCGAAGGTGTGCTTACGACGGACAGCAAGACTTATCCTCTTTCAAAGGGTAACTTCTTTGTCACGGGGCCTAATGTGTACCATCAGCAGTCAACCAATCCCGAAAAGCCGCTGACGGAGATTTATCTGTACCTTCAGGTGTCGGAAAAGAAAAACAACGATGTTCTTGTTTCGTCCTTTCTCAATACCCATTTCTGCTTTCTTGAAGAAACGGATTTCGGATATATCTTTGATGAAATTCTTTCTGAATGTGACGGAGCAAGATTCGGTTATGTAAGTGCAACAGGTGCATTGCTTCAACTGCTTCTTACCAAAATAACAAGAGCTTATGTGCCGCATATAAGCCGTATGACAAAGGATGCGGACACCATAAATGACAGATGCTTTTTTATGATTGAGCATACTTTTATCAGTAATCCTTCTGTAACTCTGCGTGAACTTTCGGATACCATAGGTCTTTGCGAAAGACAGACTCAGAGACTGCTGAAAAAATATTACGGCAAAACCTTCCG
>JAZSBI010000222.1:0-3347 GCA_045602345.1 Acutalibacteraceae bacterium
TGTTTCTTTTTTGAATTCGGTTACGAGCCAGTCAATAATTCTCTGGTCGAAATCGTCACCACCGAGACGGTTGTTACCTGCAGTTGCAAGAACCTCCTGAACACCTTCGCCCATTTCGATAATGGAAACGTCGAAAGTACCGCCACCAAGGTCATAAACCATAACCTTCTGGTCATTTTCCTTGTCAATACCGTATGCAAGGGCAGCTGCTGTGGGCTCGTTGATAATTCTCTTTACTTCAAGGCCTGCAATCTTACCTGCGTCTTTAGTTGCCTGACGCTGTGAGTCTGTAAAGTAAGCGGGAACAGTGATAACTGCTTCTGTTACTTTGTCACCAAGGTAGCTTTCTGCGTCAGCTTTAAGCTTTGAAAGAATCATTGCAGAAATCTGCTGAGGTGTATAAGATTTGTCATCAATCTGAACCTTGTAGTCCGTACCCATCTGTCTTTTGATAGATGCGATTGTTCTGTCGGGGTTCTGAACTGCCTGACGTTTTGCGACCTGACCAACAAGTCTTTCGCCGGATTTTGAGAAACCTACAACAGAGGGAGTTGTTCTGTTACCTTCAACGTTAGCAATAACTACGGGCTCGCCGCCTTCGATAACTGCTACGCAAGAGTTAGTTGTACCTAAGTCAATACCAATTGTTTTTGCCATTTTAATTACCTCCGAATTTATTTTAAGTATTTATTATATATATTTGTTAATTGGTAACCTGAACAGTTGCGAAACGCAATATTCTGTCACCCATTTTATAACCTTTTTCAAAAACTGCCGCAATTGAGTTCTCGTGAAGCTCTTCGTTTTCAACGGTCATAACCGCACTGTGAATATTAGGGTCAAACTCGTCACCAACTGCACCGAAAGCCTCAACATCCATATTCTTGAGAATTTCTTTAAGTTGAGTAACTGTCATTTCAACGCCTTTTCTGTAAACCTCAACATCATCAGTCTGATTTTCAAGAGCTCTGTCAAAATTATCAATTACAGGAAGAAGTGCTTTAATTGTGTTGCCCTTTGCATCCCCGTAGGTTGCTTCCTTTTCTCTTTGAGAGCGTTTTCTGTAATTATCATACTCTGCAAGAGTGCGAAGATGGGAATCCTTAAGAGCTGCAAGGTCGGTTGAAAGCTTTTCAATTTCCGCCTTGAGGGCATCAACCTCTGCACTTTTCTTTGATTTCTTTTCTTTTTTTGTTTTTTTTTTTGCTTCTGCAGTTTCTACTTTTTCTTCAGTTTCAACTGTTTTGTTCTCTTCGTTAACCATTTTTCTACCTCACTCCTCATCCAAGGTTTCGGAAAGCAGGTTTCCGATAACCGATGCTAAATATTTTATACTGGGAATAAGCCGTGCATAATCCAGCCTTGTAGGACCGATTATTCCGATCGAACCACTATCTTTTTCCCCAACCGAGTACTTTGAAAATATTGTTGAAGAATTAGTCAACTCTCTATAAAGGTTCTCCGTCCCAATCGCTACGTTTAATTGTTTCTTATGTGAGCTAAGCATATTCTCAAGAGGTGTACCTCTATGAAGAAAATCCATAAGTCTGAAAGCATCTTCAGAAAGTTCTTCGTGATTAAGTATGTTTGACTGACCTTTTAAATGGAGCTCAGTTGTTTTAACTGCTTCGCACAAGTCAGCGATAGCACACAGAAACGGTGACATTATAAAAACTCTGTCTCCAAGGGAAGCTACAAGAGTCTGAATAACCATTACATTGATATCAGAAACAGATTTACCTATAAAGTAATTCTGACATATATTGTAAAAAACCTCAGCAATATCCACATTAATCTGTGCATCACTTCTTACAACGGAGCTTTTAAGAATACCCGATGTAGCAAGAAGAACAATCATCGCTGTATGATCGCTTAACGGAACAAGCTCGATTCTTTTGATTTTTGCATCTGCATCCGCAGGAGAAGAGGAAACTGCAACGCAATCCGTTAACTCTGCAAGAATGCTACCGGCTTTTTCAAGAAGCTTATCAGGCTCTCCCGAAAAAGACTGCAACCATATTTTAATTCGTTCCTGCTCTTCTATACCTAATTCATAAGTTGACATTAAGTTATCAACATAGTATCTGTAACCAAGTTGAGATGGTATTCGACCTGCAGAGGTATGAGGTTGTTCAAGGAGGCCAAGCTCAACCAAATCCGCCATATCGTTGCGAATGGTAGCGGAAGATACCGCGTTACCCATTTCGGTGCATATAGCTTTCGAACCAACGGGCTCACCCGTAGCAATAAAGCGTTCAATTATAATTGCAAGAATTTGTTGCTTGCGCCCTGTAAGCTCTGCCACGACCTCACCTCTTTTTGTTTTTATCACCGTTAGCACTCTCGTTAAGCGAGTGCTAACTCTGTTAATAATATACTCCCACAAATAGCATTTGTCAATAACTTTTGCAAATATTTTTGTAAATAGTTTGTGAACATATGTTAAAATTATGCAAAAAAGAAAAGCCACTTACAAAAAGCGGCTTTGAAACATTATTATAATTAATCACTTCTCTTCGTTTTCAGTTTTCGCAATAACTATGTTACACTCATCACAATAATAGGCTTGTGAAACATATCCTTTTACCCAAGAATATTTTTCATAAGTTAATGGAACAGCGCCTCCAACTACCGTAAAATTAAGTAAAGAAAACTTTTTATCAGCAGGTATCCACTTAATAGGAACTTCATAATCGTGAAAATAACCAGAACGCATTTCCTTTGAACAATACGGACAATTCATAAAACAGCCTCCAATACTATTATATTATAATTATAGCACAATTAACTAACCTTTTCAATCCGTTTGCCCGTAAGGGCAACTTCGTTGTAATGCAGGCACACAATCAATGCGAAGCATTGTATATCATCAAAACGAAGTTTTGCATAACATCAACTTTTAAAAGGTTGTATATCATCATTGCGAAAATTCATGCACCTGCGGTGATGATATACACACTAAAGCGTGATGATATACCATTGCTTTCGCAATGGATAAAAAAACTCCAAGTCTTTCGACTTGGAGTTTTTTGGCAGCGGGATAGGGATTCGAACCCCAACAAACAGAGTCAGAGTCTGTCGTGCTACCGTTACACTATCCCGCTAGGACGAACGTTATTATACTCTTACATTTTCCAATTGTCAATAGTTTATTCAAAAATTTTTTGGAAAAAGTTTTTATAAGCATAATCAAAAAAACTGTTGACAATTTGAACTTTGTGTGATAATATATCAAGGCTAACATATGCAGAGATACCGAAGTGGTTATAACGGAACGGTCTTGAAAACCGTCGTACGGCAACGTACCGTGGGTTCGAATCCCACTCTCTGCGCCACCTCTTTTGAGG
>JAZSBI010000223.1:0-14535 GCA_045602345.1 Acutalibacteraceae bacterium
CCTACATTGGAGCGACCTGCAAAAACAATTTCAGGTAAATCCGACTGAGGAATCTGCTTTAATGTGCCAAATGCGGCTTCAAATTCAACTTTATTGTAATTCATTTTCAAAACTCCTTGCAATATACACCGGTAGATTTTATATTTGCTCCGTTGTTTTTAATAGGGGTTGTTTTTGTATTAGCTTTCTTCTTGTTTTGTTTTTTTGTATCTTTCTCAATTTCAAGAGCGATACTCAAAACCTCATCAAGACTCGAAACAGGAATAAACTCAATTCCATTTTTTATTGTACCGTTCACCTTTTCAAGGTCGGCTTTATTTTCTTCGGGTATAAGAACTGTTTTCATTCCGTTTTTGAAAGCTGCGGTAGCTTTTTCACGAAGTCCACCAATGGGAAGCACCTTACCCCTTAAGGTTATTTCACCTGTCATAGCAACTGTTTTTACAACAGGCGTATCAGTTAAAGCAGAAACAAGTGCTGTTGTCATGGTAACACCTGCAGAAGGACCATCCTTAGGTACTGCCCCCTCAGGAACGTGAATGTGAATATCCTTTGTTTTATAGAAATCACTTTCAACACCTAATTTGTCACAATTTGCTCTTATGTAGCTTACTGCAGCTTTAGCGGATTCCTTCATAACATCACCTAAGGAGCCTGTAAGCTCAAGCTTACCGTTACCATCTAAAACGGCAACCTCTATCTGCATCATTTCGCCGCCAACAGATGTCCAGGCAAGACCATTTGCCGCACCAACCATTTTTTCGAAATCAAGCTTTGAAGGCTTGTATTTAGGTGCACCAAGCAATTCCGGAAGAATTGCAGGGGTAATTGTAATTTTACCATCAAAGCCCTCTGCAAACCTGACAGCAACCTTTCTTATAATTTTAGTTATTGTTCTGTCAAGATTACGCACACCTGATTCCTTGGTATAGCTACCTATAATCTCACGAAGAGCACCATCGGTAAAGCGAATCATTTTAGAATTCATACCAAAGTTTTTAACCTGCTTGGGAACAAGGTGTTTCTTTGCAATTGAAAACTTATCTTCCGCTGTATAGCTATATAGCTCAATGATTTCCATTCTGTCATAGAGCGGAGCCGGAATCTGCGAAGCATCGTTGGCAGTGGTAACAAAAAGGACCTTACTTAAATCAAAGGGGATTTCAACATAGTGGTCTGTAAAGGTTTTGTTCTGTTCTCCATCAAGCACCTCTAAAAATGCAGCAGATGGGTCTCCCCTATGGTCTTTTCCCAATTTATCAATTTCATCAAGCAAAATCAAGGGATTTGCAGTACCTGCTTGTTCAAGGGCCGTAATAATTTTACCGGGCATTGCACCGATATATGTTTTTCGGTGACCCCGGATTTCCGCTTCATCGTGCACACCGCCCAAAGAAATTCTTACATACTCCCTGCCCATAGCCTCTGCAAGTGATTTAGCAACAGAAGTTTTACCAACACCGGGAGGGCCAACAAGGCAAATAATTTGTGCATTGGCATCGGGAGCAAGCTTCTTTACTGCTATTAACTCCAATATACGCTCTTTTACCTCTTCAAGGCCATAATGGTCTTTATCAAGCTTTTTACGGGCAGCAGCAACATCAAGCTTATCTGCTGTATATGTAGCCCAAGGAAGAGCAACTACTCTTTCAAGATATGTTCTTATAACATTAGCTTCCGGACTGCCGGGAGCATTCTTCTCAAGCCTTTTACACTCGTCATAGAGCTTTTTCTTGAATTTTTCATCCATACACAATTCAGATATTTTTTCTTTAAAATGCTCTATCTCCGATGTTGCTTCATCATCGCCAAGTTCTATTGAAGCTGCTTTAATCTGTTCACGAAGATAATACTCTCTATGGTTTTTATCCATTCGCTGTTGAACTTTATCATTAAGCTCTGCTTCGACTTTAAGAATTTCAATTTCACCTGAAAGAATACTACAAAGCTTTTCTGCCCTTTTCAAAACATCAAGTTCAGAAAGTATCGCTTGTTTATCTTCAGGTTGAAAATGGAAATGCCCACCAATTGCATCTGTAGCGTTGGTAATATCCTTTTCTTCTGATATTGCAAGGAAAACCTCGGGAAGAATATCAGGACTTTCGCTGACGTATTCATGAATTTTTTCCTTCAAAAGACGAAGTGAAGCAAGTGCTTGCAAATCATTTTTATCAGGAATAATTTCGGGACATTCCTCAATCAAGGCTTTCATATAGTTTTCGTTTGCCACAATTTCAGAAATTCTTGCCCTGCATAAACCCTTTACAACTACCTCTATACCATGTTTAATTCGGGTATTTTGCAAAACCTCAGCAACAACACCAACATCATTCAGTTCATCAAATTCCGGAAACTCAACCTTAGCATCCTTCTGAGCAACCAAAAAAATAAGATTTTTGGTTGAAAGACAAGCTGCTCTTACTGCTTTTATTGATTTTAATCTTCCAACCTCAAAGCAAACAGTTTGCCCCGGAAAAACAAATAGGTTACGAAGAGCTAAAACGGGTAATTCTAATTTATCATTATTTCTTACAGTCATAAATATACCTTTTTATAAAGAATTCAATGGAGAATAAGAAATCCCCTTATTCTCCATCATAATTATCGTTTAATTATTCTGCTGTGCCTTTTGGTTTTTTGACATATACGGGCTCACCTTTACCATCAACAACTTCGGCAGTAATTTTAACCACTTCAATTGTTGGGTCGGAGGGCACGGAATACATTATAGGCATTAATATTTTTTCCATTATTGCACGTAGACCACGGGCACCTGTTTCCTTTTCAATGGTAAGCTCAGCAACCCTTCTTACAGCTTCATCTGTAAAATCAAGTGTTACATTATCCATTTTGAAAAGACTCTGATACTGTTTAAGCAAAGCATTTTTCGGCTTTGTAATAATGTTTACAAGTGCATCTGCATCAAGATTCTGAAGAGATGTTATAACAGGAATACGGCCTACAAGCTCGGGAATAAGACCGAATTTTACAAGGTCCTGAGGAATAACCTTTGAGAACAAGTCCATATTTTTAAGTTCACTCTTGGAGTGAATTTCTGCACCAAAGCCAAGAACACTCTTACCGAGTCTGTCCTCAATAAGCTTTTCAATTCCTGCAAAAGCACCGCCACAGATAAAAAGAATTTTTGATGTATCAATCTGTATAAATTCCTGTTGTGGATGCTTTCTTCCACCCTGTGGTGGAACATTTGCAACAGTACCTTCAATAATTTTAAGAAGTGCCTGTTGAACACCCTCGCCGCTTACGTCACGGGTAATTGAAGCATTTTCGGACTTTCTCGAAATCTTATCAATTTCATCCACATAGATAATACCCTGCTCGGCTTTTTCAACATCAAAATCAGCCGCTTGAATAAGACGGAGAAGAATATTTTCAACATCTTCGCCAACATAACCGGCTTCGGTAAGTGTGGTAGCATCTGCAATTGCAAAGGGAACATCAAGTATCTTTGCAAGAGTTGACGCAAGGAGAGTTTTGCCAACACCGGTAGGTCCAAGAAGAAGAACGTTACTTTTATTAATTTCCACATCATCCGGTGAAGAACGGAAAATGCGCTTATAGTGGTTATAAACCGCAACACTCAACACCATCTTAGCATCATCCTGACCAATAACATACTCGTCAAGAATCGCTTTGATTTCCTGAGGTTTAGGAAGCTTCTTTGTTGCTTTAGCAACCGCTTTTGCTTCCGGCTGGCTCTGTATACCTTCAACAATATCCATACAAAGCTCAACACAGCCATCGCAAATATATACTCCGGGGCCGGAAATCATCTGTCCCACCTGAGCCTGCGGTTTTCCACAGAACGAACAACGAACCTTATCGGTTGTTCCTTTATCATCACGTGCCAAAGGATTTTACCTCTTTTCGATAATCTTATCAGCAAGACCGTAAGCTACTGCTTCTTCTGCAGTAAGCCAATTATCTCTTTCGGTGTCATTGAAGATTTCTTCAACACTCTTGCCTGTGTTTTCAGCAAGGATTTTATTCAAACGGTCTTTGGTTCTCTTGATATGGTCTGCAGCAATAAGAATTTCTGTTGCCTGACCCTTTGCACCACCGAGAGGCTGATGAATCATAACCTCAGCATTGGGTAGAATATATCTCTTACCCTTTGTGCCTGAAGAGAAAAGGAAAGCACCCATAGAAGCAGCCATACCCATACAAATTGTTGAAACATCACATTTGATGTACTTCATTGTATCGTAGATTGCAAGACCTGCAGTAACACTACCACCCGGGCTGTTAATGTAGAAGCTGATGTCTTTTTCGGGGTCCTGACCTTCAAGATAAAGAAGCTGAGCAACAATTATACTTGCAGTTGCATCGTTAACCTCATCTGAAAGAACAATAATTCTGTCGTTTAAAAGACGGGAGAAAATATCGTATGAACGTTCACCACGATTTGTTTGCTCCACAACATAAGGAATAAGTGCCATAAACACAACCTCCTGAACAAATTTAGTTAGATTATTGGCTTAAAATAAAGCTTTTAATCAATAAACCGCCCCAGAGTTTTACTGAGGCGGCAAAAATATTATTATTCAGCCTTGTCAGCGTCTGCTTTTTTCTTTGCAGGTGCTTTCTTTGCTGCGGGCTTTTTAGCTGTTTCAGCCTCGTCAGCAGCTTTCTTCTTTGCAGGAGCTTTCTTTGCAGGTTTTTCTGCTTTTTCTTCCTCTGCATCTGCAGCTTTAGCAGCCTTTTTCTTTGCACCGGCAACTGCTGTATCCTTCACAAGGTCCATAGCTTTTCTGCAAGCAAGGTCTGCTTTAACATCTTCTGCAGCAACAAGAGTTTTGATCTTGTCAAGAGGCATATTGTAAGCATCTGCATAAGTCTTAAGCTCTGTTTCGATATCTTCATCAAAAATTTCGATTTTTTCAAGCTCTGCAACCTTCTCAAGAGCAAGACGAAGTTTAACCTGCTTTTCTGCACCATCTTTGTAGCTATCACGAAGAGCAGCAACGTCCATACCAAGGTACTGAAGGTACATATCCATACTCATACCCTGAGAACGGAGTCTGTAATCAAACTCGTTAATCTGATTGTCGATTTCTTTTTCAATCATAACTGCAGGAATTTCTGCGATAACGTTGTCACAGAGAGTGTCCATAACTGCACTTTCAAAAGCACGGTCTGCAGCAGCTTCTTTACGAGCTTTAATTTCTTCTTCAAGGTTCTTTTCGTAATCAGCAATTGTGTCAAATTCACTGATATCTTTAACGAACTCATCATCGTATTTGGGAAGCTCTTTCTTCATAATCTTATGAAGTTTGATTTTAAATACTGCTTCCTTACCAGCAAGTTCTTCTGTGTATTCTTCGGGGAATGTAACGTTTACGTCAAATTCCTCGTCAACCTTGTGGCCGATTACCTGCTCTTCAAAGCCGGGAATAAAGCTGCCTGAACCAAGTTCAAGGTCATAATTTTCGCCTTTACCGCCTTCAAAAGCAACACCATCAACAAAGCCTTCGAAGTCAATTGTAGCAATATCACCCTTCTTAGCAGCTTTGCCTTCAACAGCAACAAGCTTGGCATCCTTTTCAAGAGCTCTTTCAACCTCTTCTTTGATTTCTGCTTTCTTAACAGTAACCTTTTCTTTTTCTGCCTTAATACCCTTGTAAGCTTTAAGCTCAACTTCAGGTTTAACAGTAACTTTAAGTTTTACTGTGAAGCCGTTTTCATCAAGAGAAACTATTTCATCTTCAAAGGGAGCTGAAACAGGAATAATATCTGCTTCTTTTACTGCTGCCTCAAAGAGAGCGGGATACTCTGCATCAATTGCATCGTACCAGAAAACTTCTTTACCATAGTAGGTTTCAATAATGTGCTTGGGAGCTTTACCCTTGCGGAAACCGGGCACGTTGTATTTACCTCTGTTTTTTGTATAAGCTTTTGTAACTGCCGCTTTGAAAGCATCCCCTTCAAAAGAAATTTCAAGAGCATATACGTTTGTTTCAACTTTTTCGCAAGACTTTAAACTCATTGTAAACATCCTTTCATTTGCGATCATATATTAACTGCGAAATTATACCATAATAATTTGCAAATTTCCACTCTTTTTTCAATAAATTTCCAATTATATGTAAAATTTATTGATTTTACATTGAATTTCAATATGTTTTAATCCTCTGTATGAGCAATAAGACGGGGAACAAAGCCGATATGGTCAGCAGATATCAGGTTAAACTTAATACCTTCCCACTCCAGTTTAGCACTTTCAGGGGCAACAAAGCCGTGAAGATGGCCAAAATAGCAACGCTTTACAGGAAACTCCTTCAAGACAGAAAGAATTTCTTCACACTGTTGGATTGCACTTATTGGTGGGTAATGAAGGAAAGCGATTAATTCCCCTTCCAGCTTACTCGCTTCCTGCAAAGAAGCACGAAGTCGCCCTGCTTCACGAAGAATCACCTTTTTGTCCGCCTCGGCTGTATCATCATAAAACCAACCACGAGACCCTGCAAGAGCAAAGCCATCAACAGAATAAGCGTTGTTGTGAATGATTTTTATAGTATCAAAGTTATTCTCCGCCAGAAACTTATTCATTTTTGACATTGTATTCCACCAATAATCGTGGTTACCTTTGAGAATGTATTTTGTACCATTGAGAGAATTAAGGAAAGAAAAATCCTTAACCGCCTCATTGAAATTCATAGCCCAGGAAATATCACCGGGAATAACAACGCTATCCCCCGGTGAAACAACCTTATTCCAATTACTCTGAAGCCTGTCGATATAATCTGTCCACCCTTTGAAAATATCCATGGGCTTATCAACAGAAAGTGATAAATGAGTATCACCAATTACAAACAATGACAAAACACGTCACCTCAAATGCCGAGCATATCGAAAACAACCTGTGCCATATCCTCTTTTGATGTCACCTTATCAAAACGAACCGGTTTACCCTTAAGGGCTGCAAGTTGTTCGGGTGCTTTAAGTGAAGAAATTTCTTCAAGTGCAGCAACTGTTGCAAATTCGTCGTCATACTCTTTATTCTCTTTATCAACAGCAGAAAGAACTGCCTTTGAGAACTTAAAGGGTGATGCAGTAGAAGCAATAACAACCGGAGTTTTGTCCCCTGTTTTAGCTTCGTAAGCATTGCAAACATTAATTGCAACTGCAGTATGAGTATCTGCAAGATAATTGTAGTCAGAATATGTTTCGCTGATTGTTGCCTTTGTCATTTCATCGTCGCAGCATCCTGCAGCGAAAAGCTCGTTTATTTTTGCCTTAACATCATCACTTACAGTATATTTACCGCAGTCTTTAAGAGCACCGAACCACTCATTGATTGTATCGGAATTTCTGCCGCAAAGGATGTAAAGGAGTCTTTCAAGGTTACTTGAAATGAGGATATCCATTGAGGGAGATGTTGTTGTAAAGAAATCACGATTTCTGTCGTAAATACCGTTTTCAATGAAATCAGTAAGAACATTGTTTGCATTGGAAGCACAAACAAGCTTATTAACAGGCAAGCCCATTTCCTTTGCAAAATATGCTGCAAGAATATTACCGAAGTTACCTGTGGGGACAACGATATTTATTTTATCACCAAATTTTACAGCACCGCTGTTTACCATATCGCAATATGCAGAAACATAGTAAACAATCTGAGGAGCAAGACGACCCCAGTTAATTGAGTTAGCGGAAGAAAAAACAAGATTGTTTTCTTCAAATCTTTTAAGAATTTCTTTGTTAGTAAAGATTGACTTAACACCTGTCTGAGCATCATCAAAGTTGCCGTAAATAGCACAAACGCCAACATTGCTACCATCTTGTGTTGTCATCTGAAGCTTCTGCATGGGGCTAACGCCATCATTGGGGTAGAAAACAAGAATTTTTGTACCATCAACATCCTTGAAGCCTTCAAGAGCAGCTTTACCTGTATCACCTGAGGTTGCAACAAGAATAACAATTTCTTTATCTTTAAGATTTTTCTTTGCAGAAACTGTAAGAAGATAAGGAAGAATCTGAAGTGCCATATCTTTAAACGCACAAGTGGGACCCTTGAAAAGCTCAAGAATATTAACATTGTCGTGCAGCTTTACAACAGGTGCAACAGCCTTTGAGGAAAACTTGCCATCCGCATAGGCACCCTCTACACAGTAATCAAGCTCTTCCTTAGTGAAATCGGAAAGATAAAGACCGAGAACCTTTTTAGCACGGGCTTTATAGTCCACGGAGCAAAGTGCTTTCAGCTCATCCTGTGAAAGAGCAGGAATCTCAACCGGAATGTAAAGACCGCCATCGGGTGAGATACCATCGGTAATCGCTTTTGAAGCAGTAACCTTTACGTTATTGTCTCTTGTTGATGTATATAACATAAGAACACATCCCTTAATAAAATCAAATTACATAATAACCCATTATTTATTATCAATTGATTTTAACAAAGGGATGTAAAAATGTCAAGAGTTATCAAGGTTTTTCGGGTGTTTTGGGGTATTCTTTTTTACCGTTACCAATAAAATTTGCAAGTTTTTTCATACACCCCAAGAAACTTAATCTTTCAACACCATTTTTTGCAGTTATTTTATATTCCGCAACAGTTTTGTCACCTATTGAAATCAAAATTTCACCAATAGTCTGTTTTTCTACTACAGGTGCTTCAAGCACTTCTTCAACCTGAACTTTGATATTAATTTTTTCCTCTTCACCTTTTTTTACAAGGATCGGTGAAAGCTCCGGTAACCCGGGTGTAACGCAATCATATTTACCACCCACAACCTGCACTTTTTTCAACGCATCATGGCTTATTGCAGGAACAACACAAGAATAGTTTGAAAAGCCCCAATCAAGCATTGTTTTAGCAGTATTAAAGCGGTCGTTACTGTTATCGCTACCCATTACAACTGCAACAAGGTGCAGACCATCACGCTGGGCAGAAGCACTGACACAACAACCTGCTTTAGCTGTTGTACCGGTTTTAAGACCCGTTGTTCCGTTATAAAAACGAACAAGCTTATTAGTGTTTACAAGCTCGGTTTCACCGTCACGTAAGGAGTCCATCCAGACGGTTGTATAATCTCTTATAAAGTCATATTTCAAAAGCTCACAGGACATTATGGCAATATCACGTGCGGTGGTCAGATGGGTGTCGGTAGTGTCATCAAGACCTGTTGCATTTTCGAAATGAGTATTGTCCATTTTCAATTCTTTGGCCCGTTTATTCATCATATCAATAAATGCGGTTTCGCTACCTGCAACATACTCACCTAAAAGGGTTGCCGCATCGTTTGCACTACCGATGGCAGTAGCCCGAAGAAGTTCATCAACACTCATACTCTCCCCTTCTTCAAGCCAGATTTGTGAACCACCCTTTGAGGCTGCATTAGCTGAACAGGCAACTTTATCTGCAAGGGTAATTTTTTTGCTGTTTACGGCTTCAGCAACCAGAAGCATAGTCATAATTTTTGTTACAGATGCAGGAAAAAGTTGTTTATCAGGGTTATATTCAAGCAAAACCGTCCCACTTGAAACCTCCATAAGTACAGCTGCTTTTGCTTTTATTTCAACGGGTAGTTTTTCAAGTTGTTTTTTATCTTCCTCTGTTATAATTGTTTTTGCAACCTGAACATCTTCGTTTTCTTTTACTGTTGTTTTGTCGGCTGCAAATGAAGTTATTGATATTGAAAAAACTAAAATAATTGATAACAAAAAAGAAATAAACCTTTTCATAATTCACACCCCTCTTAGAATGTTTATGAAAAGGTTTATAAAACAATACCAAAACTTTTATGTAATTATATTTTTGTACCACCCACCGCTAACGCGGTCCCCCCTCCTTTTTCGTTTCACGAAAAAAGAGGGATAAGTTTCGCAATACTTTTACTTTGTTCTGTGGTACAGGTAAGCCTGTACCTTACTGTTTAATTTTTAATTCCGCATTCCGAGTTTCTCATTCACACACAAGGCAAGCCCAGCCACCTTGCTCTATACGTTCAACCAGTTTAAGACCTGCACGCTGAAGGGCTGATACAACTTCATCGGCTCTTGTATCAATGACACCCGATGCAATAAACTTTGCCCCGGGTTTCATAAAGGCTCTTACCTGTGTACTGAAAAGGATGATAATATCGGCAACAATATTTGCTACAACAACATCATATTGCTTTGTAACCTTGTCTGCCAAATCACCACACACAAATTTCAATTCAGGTTCATCAAAGCCATTCATTTTTCCGTTTTCTTTTGCAGTTTTTACTGCCAATTCATCAATATCAACACCAAAAGCTTCAGTAGCACCTAAAAGCATTGAAGAAATTGCAAGAATACCGCTACCGCAACCAATATCAAGAACTGTATCACCATCCTTGATGATTTTATCAAGGGTTTCAAGACAAAGTCGGGTTGTATCATGGGTACCTGTACCAAAAGCTGCACCAGGTTCAATATTAAGAACAGCTCTGTCCCCTGCATCATAATCATCAATCCATACAGGGCGGACAAATAATCTTTCTCCAACGGGAGTAGGTTTAAAAAAGGCTTTCCATTTATCTGCCCAATCTTCTTCAGAACAGCCATCAGTTTCAATTTCGAACTGAATTTTTTCCGCATTAAGTCTGTCAGAAATAAAGGAAACCGCCTCAGCAGGGTTATTACCTTCTTCTATGTAAATATGAACAATACTTTCCGCTCTGTCTTTTTGAAGTAAATCCTCATCAATCAAGTCAATGTGAGCAATTTCCCATGCCGCTTCTTCAAGGTCGCTGTAATCCTCAATATATATTCCATAGGGCACAGCCATAACTGCAATATCAGAGGCTCTTTCCGTATCTTCGGTTTTCACATATATTTTAACTTCGGTATATTCCATTGTTTATTCTCCATCTATAATGTTTGCCTGAGGCTGAACCTCAACTCTGCCATGATTATATAATTTCCTGTTATCAAGCATCCAGAGTCTGCCTGTAAACTCCCCTGCTTTAATACCGCTTACAGCTTCTGCCATTTCATACATATTTGCATCCAAAAGGTCAAGCTGAGAAAGCACCTCTGCTTCAATAAATGCAGGTCTTACCGCTGCACCGAATTCCAATTTGCCGTGGTGGGAAATAAGCATATGCTGAAGAAGATATTTCTTTTCCGGGGTAATTCCCAACTCGTCACATTTTCTGCCAACATCCTCGGCACCCATAACAAGATGTCCTAAAAGTACACCTTCAACAGTATGGCCATCAACAATACCCGCACCATTTATAGTGTATTCTCTCATTTTTGCAATATCGTGAAGGATTGCACCTGATAAAAGAAGTTCTCTGTCAACACAGGGGTAAATACTGCAAACACATTCAGCAAGGCGAACAATTGAAAGCGTGTGGTATAAAAGTCCGCCCGTCATGGCGTGATGAAGTTTTTCTGCCGCAGGAAAGGTAAGCATAGTTTCTTTATTACCTGCAATCATTGAAAGGACAACATTTTTCAATTCTTCATCCTTAAAAGAATTTACAATACTAATAATGGAATTCAGCATATCGTTTCCGCTATAATCCGAGGCTTTTACAAAATCCGCCATATCATATTCATTGTCTGCAGCAGGGCGGATTCTTTGTATTATAAATTGTTCATTTCCGTTATATTGTTGAACAGTACCACGGATTTTAATAACTGTATTGGCCTGGGGAAGTGTGTGCAAATCTTCTTTAAAATCCCACAATTTAGCAACCATTTCGCTATCTTTATCGCCTAATTTTATATCAAGGTAAAACGTACCGTTTTTTGCACTTTTTTTGTCGCAGGATTTCACCAATGCAAAACCTTCTACAACACCTGATTTTTCACAATCTGTAAATTTCATATTTATACCTCTTCTGTAAGTTTGTTAATTACGTAGGATGCCATTAAATACCCTGCCACAGGCGGGGTAAAGGAAACCGAGCCGGGAACAGAATTTTCTGTTTTTATTGGTTCTTCCTTCGAATAAACAACTGTTAATTTCTTAACCCCTCTGTTCTTTAATTCTCGTCTTATAATCCTTGCCAAGGGGCAAACACTTGTTTTATTAATATCTGTTATTTCAAAAAGCTCCGGGTGCAGCTTATTACCTGTGCCCATTGAAGAAATAATGGGTACATTAAGTTTATTTGCTCGTTCAATCAGTTCAAGCTTTGCAGTTACGTTATCTATTGCATCCACAATAAAATCATATTCGGAAAGGCTGATTTCATTTGCAGTTTCGGGAAGATAGAACAAATCGAATTTTTTAAAATTAATATTCGGATTAATGCTCAACGCTCTTTTTTCTGCTGCATCAACCTTTTTCACACCGATATTGTCATTTGTTGCAATAATCTGGCGGTTAATATTGGTTATGTCAACTACATCCTTATCAACAACTGCAACAGTTCCGATTCCGCCACGTACAAGGGCTTCAAGAGCGGCACCGCCTACACCACCTATACCAAAAACAACAACAGAGCATTTATTCAATTTTTCCATTTTTTGTTCGCCCAAAATACGGCTTGAACGGGAAAATCTTTCGTCCATTTTACACTCCTCAAAAAATACATAAGTTAATTATAATATACCAAAAAATATTGTCAACAATTAATTTGAGTGGTGATATTTTTGAAAAAAAGGGTTACTTCTGCCTTGCTTGTTATTATTCTTTCTTTTTTGGCTCTTTCAGGCAGAATATATTACATTTCTTCAAATTCTGATTTTGTTTCCATGCAACCGCATATAAGAGTCAGGGAAATCGGAAATAAAACCGGAACAATCTATGACAGAAACGGACTCCCCCTTACAAATAATGAAAAAAAGACTGTTGTATGTGCTACACCAACAGTAAAAAACTCAGTTTTAATAAGCAAATTAAAAGGAAAAGAATTCGTTGAAAGCACTATTTTGAAAGGTTATTTCACGCCTTTTATTCTGGAGGAAAATTCTGTTGTAACAGAAAGTGATGATATTAAAACCTTCGGTATTTTTGAAAGATACAAGGATTCTGTTGCTTTGCATATTTTAGGTTACAGAAACTATGAGGGAAATGGTGTTACAGGTATTGAAAAGTACTATCAAGACGAAATTTCAAAGCACAAGGGAACTTTATCTATAGCCTATTCTGCTGATGCATTAGGCAGAATGTTAGTAGGTGAAGATGTTGAAATAAGAGATTACAACTACTATTCACAAGGCGGTATTATGCTTACCCTTGACAGAAATGTTCAAACAATTACTGAGAATGCATTAAAAAACGGAAACATAGACAAGGGTGCGGCTGTGGTATTGGATGTACAAAACTCTTCAATACTCGCCTGTGCTTCGACCCCGATATATGAAAGAAACAACATTGAAAAATACCTAAACGCAACTGACAGTCCTTTTATTAACAGGGCTTTCGAGGCATTCCCTGTGGGTTCGGTTTTTAAGCTGGTAACCGCCGCGGCAGCTTTAGAAAATAATATAAATTTAACCCAATACAATTGCTCCGGTTATATTGAAAAAAGCGGAAACAAATTCAACTGTAACAAAATAGAAGGTCACGGAAAAATCGACTTTGATACCGCTGTTGCTATGTCATGCAACCCATATTTTATTGAATTAAGCACACAAGTTGGTGCAACAAAGCTTTTAAAACTCGCCGAAAAATCAGGTTTTGGAAAAAGCATTGATTTAGGAAATGGTTTTTTGACTTCCCCTGGAATTCTCCCCGAAATAAAAGAGTTAAACAGTTCTGCGGCAGTAGGAAATTTAGGCTTCGGACAAGGAAAGCTGACTGCTTCACCTTTACAAATTGCTACATTTTTTGCAATGGTTGCCAATGGTGGAGTTTATAATCCCCCATATATTTTCAAAGGGATGGTTGAAAAAAATGGTAACGTAATTCCCGAAATGCAAAATCCGGGTGAAAAGCTGTTAACTGAAAGAACCTGCAACATAATAAAAAATGCTATGGCGAAAACTACAACACTCGGCACCGGTAAAGAGGCTTTTACATCACTTTTTGACTCCTGCACAAAAACCGCCACCGCCCAAAGCGGACAATATGACGAAAACGGAGTTGAAATAAAATACTGTTGGTTTGTAGGCTTTTTCCCGAAAGAAAGTCCTGAATATGTTGTTTGTATATTAAAAGAAAACGGAAGCTCCGGCGGAACAGACGGAGCACCCGTTTTTAAAGAAATAAGTGAAAAAATATATATAAATAACATTGATTAACCAAGATCTAAGACCCTTTGAGCACCTAAAAGTACACCAATTTTTGCACTATGGAAATTAAGACCACCCTGAAGCCATACGGCAAAAGGCTCTCTCAAAGGTGCATCTGCGGAAAGCTCAATAGATGAGCCATTTGTAAATGCACCTGCAGCCATAATAACATCACTGTCATAACCGGGCATTGCCCAGGGTTCGGGAACAACATAGCTATCAATAACAGAGCCACTCTGTAATCCCTGACAAAAGGCAACAAGCTTTTCACTATTACCAAGCTTTATACTTTGTATTATATCTGCACGTTTTTCTGTACTTGTTGGTGATACCCAATAGCCCATTTCCTCAAAAACA
>JAZSBI010000224.1:0-2202 GCA_045602345.1 Acutalibacteraceae bacterium
TATGCTTCTCTTGATGCAGATGTTCGTGAAGGGGATATGAGACCTCTTCTTGACTCTATTCTTGAAAATATTGATGCTCCTGAGGGGGACATTGACGGACCCTTACAGCTTCTTTTCTCAAGCCTTGATTATGACGATTATCTTGGCAGAATTGGTGTGGGCAGAGTTGAACGTGGTTCTGTTAAAGTTGGTCAGCAGGTTGTTCTTTGCAATAAAGATGGTGCACAGACAAATGCAAAAATAGTAAAACTTTATACATTTGAAGGTCTTGCAAGAGTTGAATGTCAGGAAGCAAAAATGGGTGACCTTGTAGCTGTTTCAGGTATCACAGAGCTTAATATCGGTGAAACCGCTTGTGATAAGGATTGCCCCGAGGCACTTCCATTTGTTGAAATAGACGAGCCTACAATTTCAATGAACTTTATGGTTAACGATAGCCCCTTTGCAGGGCAGGAGGGCAAATTTGTTACATCACGTAACATCCGTGCCCGTCTTTTTAAAGAGGTTGAAACAAATGTTAGTATGAGAGTTGAGGAAACCGACACAACTGACTCATTTAAAGTCAGCGGTCGTGGTGAATTACACCTTTCAATTCTTATTGAAACAATGCGTCGCCAAGGGTATGAATTCCAGGTTTCTCGACCTCAGGTTATTTATAAAAAAGGTCCTAATGGTGAGCTTTTAGAGCCCATGGAGCTTCTTATTGTTGAAGTGCCTGAAAGTTATGTGGGTCCGGTTATGGAAAAAATCGGTTCACGTAAGGGCGAACTTGAAAATATGGATGTGCGTGATGGCGGCTCAACTCATATTGAATTTAAAATTCCTGCACGTGGTCTTATTGGTTATCGTTCAGAGTTTATGACCGATACAAATGGTAACGGTATTATGAATAACCTTTTTGCAGGTTATGAGGAATACAAGGGTGATATTCAGATGCGTGAACGCGGTTCAATTGTTGTTCACGAAGCAGGGGAGACTACAGGTTACGGCCTTTTCAATACACAGGACAGAGGACGTCTTTTTGTTGGTCCCGGTGTACCGGTTTATGAAGGTATGATTGTTGGTGAATGTGCTAAGAATGAAGACATTGTTTGCAATGTTTGTAAGAAAAAGCAAATGACAAACACCCGTGCTTCCGGTAGCGATGATGCACTCCGCCTTGTACCACATACAGTTCTTTCACTTGAACAGTCAATGGAGTTTATAGGTGATGATGAACTTCTTGAAGTAACTCCCGAAAGCATCCGTTTAAGAAAGAGAATTCTTTCTAAAGAAAAACGAATGAAACAACAGTTCGGACATAAATAAAACTTAGTAATAACCAACCCTGTGTTACAGGGTTGGTTATTAAACTTTATTTAGGTGGTTATTATATTTTAGTTGAAAACACTTGAAAAAACACAGTGTTTTATATATAATATAATTCGTCTGAAAAATGAATTTTGCTGGAATAGCTCAGTTGGTAGAGCAGCTCATTCGTAATGAGCAGGTCGCGTGTTCGAGTCACGTTTCCAGCTCCAAAAAATCTCGTTCTTCGGAACGAGATTTTTTTATCCATTGCGAAAGCAATGGTATATCATCACACTTTAGTGTGTATATCATCGCCAAAGGCGTATATTATCAGACGCAATCTGCATAATACTTTCGCAATGATGATATACAAAACTCCCTTTTGGTGATATGCAATTTCTGCAAAATTGATGATATACACACCTACGGTGTGATTTTTCCGCATTATAAGAACTCAACGCAAGAATCCTGAACGAGCTTATTGAGAAAATTGTGGTATCAGAAAAAGAAATCATTGACGGTGAGAAATACCAATGCGTACATATATACTACAAATTTGTGGGTTTGATGAATATATAAACACTTGAAATAGTTAGCCTTAAATACACCCAAACACTCTGCCTATAACAAATGAATCCGTTTAACAGACTTATCTGCTAAACGGATTTTTGTATAACTGTACTTTTTCATTCATCAACGTTATTACTGTGTTTTCGTTTAATTTTCTTTATCAAAAAGTTGACAAGTTCCACTTCCCATACTATAACCGGCAAATATACTGCACCTCTATGTCTTACAACATCTAACCAATCAGGAATTGTGCAATAGAAAATGCCGTCACCACTTGGGTCAACATATTGATTCAGCTCATCATATAACTCAGTGTTATCTTTCGCCTTATATACAGCAAAC
>JAZSBI010000225.1:0-5142 GCA_045602345.1 Acutalibacteraceae bacterium
GTTTTATCAACTCTTTCGCAAACCCACCAAGGATGTCCGTTTTCATCAATCTCAAGTGAAGGAGTACCAAACATATATGTTGGGTAAGCAAAACGAAGCACACGTGCAAGCTTCTCGTTAAAATATTCACTTGTAGAAACCTGAATATTGGGAAGGCCCATATCACTGAGAACAAACGCCTTAGCTTCTTGAGTATACATATTAACTGCAAGGTAAGCAGGAAGTCCGTCGCGGGTGTTCTTCAACCATTTAAACACATCACCATATTTGAGGGGGAAAATTCGGTAGGGGTTCCCATCAAAGTTAATCTGTGTTGAGTAAGCTTCATCAATAACAAACTGTGAAACCCATTCGGAAAGGTCACCAAGCTTTTTATTTGCAAGGTTAAGAGCAACGTCCTTGTCAATCATTGGAACACTGCTGAAATCTTTAAGGCTTGTAATTGTTGTAATACTATTTTCATTTGCACCAAAGTCTTCGGTTTTAACCTCGATAATTTCACTATAATCTTTAGCACGGAAAAGTGCTGCAGATGTAAGGTAACCAATACCGAGAATAAGAGCAAAAACAAGAGCTATTATTACAGGTACAATAGACTGCCTTTTAACATAGGTAATGTATTCAGGCTTAATAAAAGCCTTTGAGGTAAGAAAAATCATACCAATATAGATTGCAACAACAATTCCGATAAAGTAGTAAAAATCAAGGGATTTGAAGTTTAATGCAGGAAGCATAACATAGTAAGCAATTGCACCACCGATGATTGTTACAATAAGACTGATTATGATTTTAAGAACCTTTCTGTCCGGAGGGATCACAACCTCTTTAGGTCTGCCCTTACCGGAAAAATCCACTTTAATAGGATCCATTTGAACAACTCCTTCAACAAGATAATATATAGTTTATTCAACATATAATTATAAACTATTAACACACTAAATACAAGTATTATTTTACTGTTCTTTTGGCATTTCCCAGTCAGAAACGGAAGAATAAAGGCTATTACTGTCACCTACACCCGTAATATTTGGATTTACAGACACAACCGCCTTTCTGTAAAACAAGGGAAGAAACGGTACTTTAGCGCTGAAATTTTCAACAAAAACCCTTGTATTTGTTTCACCGTTTTTATATATAGAGTAAATCTCATATATTTCTTCATTAATGCCGTAACTAAGCTTTCCATCTTTTGAGAAAAATTCCGAGAGGTCGCAATTATTTGTAAGTTTTGCTTCACCTATATAGAAGCTATAATGCCCTTCATCCAGCGCCCCTATAAAATCTTCACTTTTTTCATATTTGCGTAAATTTACACCAAAGCCAATTTTTTCTAATTGAGCTTTAAAGTTTTCAGCAACCGTAAGTTTATAAGGATTTTCTGTGCATACCAAAACATCAACCCTTAAAGCTACGGAACCGTTTGTTCTCACACCATCACCATTAAAGCTATCGTAGCCGTGGCGTTCAAGAATCTCTATAGCTTTTTCAGCATTACCGGTTTCCCCGAAATGCTCCATTTTTTCGAGCTCATAAAAACCTTTTTTGAAGGGTGTGACTGTTGCTGTGGTCTGACCTAAAAATGAAGCTGCGGCAATGGCATTTCTATCAATACCAATGTTTACCGCCTGACGCACCCAATCAATTGAGGTAACTGTACCTGCCCAGACAGAGTTAACGCCAACATAAACCAGATTATTAAGCCCAACAGAAACAGTCTTTGAAGACAAGTTTATATATTCAGAAGAATTCAAGTCGTTTTTAAACGCACTTATTTCATTGGCTTTAAACGGATAAACAGGACTTGAAATGCCTGCCATATCATAAAGAATGATTTGCTCATTCCAGGTTTCCTGATATTCTCTATGGTTTTTGTTAACCTCTAAATATACCAACTCGGGTGTTTTTTTCAATTTATATTTACCTGTTCCGATATTACCCTCATCACCATTTTTTATAATCGGGAAATCCAGAACATTCAGTGCCATCGGGTCCGCACCATAAAGTGTAAATTTAATTGTATAGTTATCAACAACAGTAACAGAACTTATATTTGAAAGCTGAACCTTGTAATAATCGCTGTTTTTTGCCTTTTCGTAGGAAGATTTAACGTGGGAAGAAAGAAACTCGCCCCCATCACTGAATTTAATTCCCTGCAATATTTTAACAGTAACTGTTTTACCATCAACTTCACCGCTTGAAGCAAGTAGCGGAGCCCCCTTACCATCATCCGTTGCCGTATAAAGACTTTCGTACATTATTGGCAACAAATCTCTGTTGAGAGAACTTTCTGTTTTATAAGGGTTAAAATCTGCCGCACTTGTGTAGGGCAAGGAAATATCTGATGCAAAAACCGGAGTGGGCAAAACATAACTTGCATCTGTGGTTGTTTCGCCACCATCCTTGTTACCACCACAAGAACAAAAAGCAACTAAAAGGGATAAAATAAGAAATATTGAAATGACTTTTCTCATTTTATATTCACCCTTTCTATCGAAATTGCTTTACCTGTTTTTTCGTCAATTTCCAAAAGGCATCCGTCCAGCGAATATTCACCTTGTGCATTCTGGAATTTCACAGGCAAATTACTTTTGAACTTCTTTATGGTAAGTTCGGGGTCAATTCCCAAAACCGACTGCACAGGACCACACATTCCTAAATCCGTTATATATGCGGTACCTTTTGGTAAAATCTGTTGGTCGGCAGTCTGCACGTGAGTATGAGTACCTAAAACCGCAGTAACTCTACCATCAAGGTAAAAGCCCAGAGCACGTTTTTCTGCAGTAGCTTCAGCATGGAAATCAACAATTACAGTTTTGCAACCGTCAGTTTCTTCCAAAGCCTTATCAATTTCCCAAAAAGGATTCCCCAATGGTTCGGAATAAACAGTCCCCTGCATATTGATTACCGCAACCCTGAATCTGCCTTTATCAATTATACCAACACCCTTACCGGGAGCCCCCTGCGGGAAATTATACGGGCGTATAACAGGAAGGTTCTTGTCGAGGTATTCCATAATTTCAGGTCTTTTGAAAGTGTGATTACCAAGAGTTATAAAATCCACTCCACTTGAAAAAACCATTTCGCAGGATTTTGGAGTTACGCCATTCCCTTGTGCAGAATTCTCTCCATTAGCAATGCATAAATCAATATTATTTTTTCTTTTGTAGTCGGGAAGTTTCTTCATTAAAAATTCGCAACCACCCTGACCTACAACATCGCCTAAAAAAAGCAAGCGCATATTTTTACCATCGTTTCTATATATAGAGTAATGCGGAACCCACCGCAGCAGGAAGGTTCCGCAAAAATGATTTAATTATTTTGCAAATTCAATTGCTCTGCTTTCTCTGATTACATTAACCTTAATCTGTCCGGGATATTCAAGATCGCTTTCGATTTTCTTAACAATATCTCTTGCAAGAAGAACCATCTGATCATCGGTAACCGCATCAGGTTTAACCATAATGCGAACCTCACGACCTGCCTGAATAGCGAAAGAATTTTCAACACCGGGGAAGGAATTTGTAATTTCTTCAAGCTTCTGCAAACGCTGAATATAGGATTCAATATTTTCACGTCTTGCACCTGGACGAGCAGCAGAAATAGCATCCGCAGCCTGAACAAGACAAGCGATAACTGTTTTTGCCTCAACATCGCCATGGTGAGCCTGAATTGCATGAATAACCTGGTCGTTCTCTCTGTTCTTTTTGGCAACCTCAACACCAAGTTCGATGTGAGTACCCTCTTTTTCGTGGTCGAGAGCCTTACCTATATCGTGAAGAAGACCTGCACGCTTTGCAAGCTTAACATCTGCACCCATTTCAGCAGCCATAAGACCTGCAAGATAGGAAACCTCAAGAGAGTGATTAAGAACATTCTGACCGTAACTTGTACGATATTTAAGTTTACCAAGAAGTTTAACAAGTTCACCGTGAAGACCGTTTACGCCTGCATCAATAACAGCTTTTTCACCTGTCTGCTTAATGGTGTGTTCTACCTCACGTTTTGATTTTTCGTACATTTCTTCAACACGTGCAGGGTGAATTCTACCATCTGAAACAAGTTTTTCAAGAGTGAGTCTTGCAATCTCGCGGCGTACGGGCTCGAAACAGGAAACAGTAATTGCTTCGGGAGTATCGTCAATAATAAGGTCAACTCCTGTAATTGTTTCAATTGTACGGATATTTCTACCCTCACGACCGATGATACGACCTTTCATTTCGTCATTGGGAATTGTTACAACAGAAACCGTTGCCTCTGCCGCGTGGTCAGCAGCACAACGCTGAATTGCTCCGGAAATAATTTCCCCTGCAAGATTATCCATATCATCCTTGAGTTGCTGTTCATAATCGAAGATTTTGGCAGCTTTTTCGTGGGTAAGCTGTTCCTCAAGGGTTTTAAGAATAACGTCTTTAGCCTGTTCTCTTGTATAACCGGAAATTCTTTCGAGGATTTCAAGCTGACTCTTTTTAAGTGATTCAACCTCCTGCTCTTTAGCTTCCATATCCTTGATTTTCTGGGCTAAAGCCTCTTCTTTCTTTTCCTGGTTTTCAATTTTTTTGTCAAGACTTTCTTCCTTCTGAATAAGTCTTCTTTCCTGACGCTGAACCTCTGCACGTCTCTCGCGCAAATCCTGTTCAGTTTCAGATCTTAATTTGTGAATTTCATCTTTGGCTTCAAGAATAGTTTCTTTCTTTTTCTGCTCAGCCTCAGTCATTGCATTGTTAACAATGCGAGCGGCTTCTTCTGTAGCAGAGCCAATGGCAGCCTCCGCAACTTTCTTACGGTGAGCGCCGCCCACAATAAAGCCCACAACGCCGAAAACTACGGCTGCTACAATAATAAGAACTATTGCAATGGGATCCATTTTATCGGTGCTCCTTTCATAAATGAATTAAAGTAAAAAATAAAAAATGACGAAAATGCCAAAGCACCTTCCGTCACTGAAAATGCGATAAAAGAAATAAATCTCGTTACCGCCAATAATAAAAGTTTTGTCGCAGGAATTCACATTCGTGCGGGACATATCTATATTAAAAAATATAAAAACAACTAATAAAATACACAAAAACGATCATAAAAAGTGAAATTTTATGTAATTTTCAAGATATTTATTAAGAAAAATATATAAAAATATAAATAACA
>JAZSBI010000226.1:0-11238 GCA_045602345.1 Acutalibacteraceae bacterium
TTTGCTGCGGATAACATTACTATGACTCTGGAAACGGGTGTTGCAGTGGGTCAGAGTGCCGTGGCAGAATGGAAATTTACCGCCACCATGGAAGATGGCACCGAATGTATATACTACGCATATTCAACAGTTTACCCGCCATTCTATGCACCGGTTGGTGCTGCTACAAGAGTAAGAAACTGCTATTATAATGCTTGGGTTGATAAGAGATATCATTTCGCGTCGACAATGTCTTGGGTTTCTGGTGTTCATGGTTTTATCAATGATCCTGCCGCTAACGCCTATGCAAGAAACGATGGCTTAGTACCACTTTTAGGTGTCATCAAAGACGGTGATAGCCAGGATAACCCTGATACCAACTGGATATCAACAAGCTCGGGTTCGAATACTCTTGGAACAGCATCTTTTAGATATTCTTCTCATGATGGTTCAGATAGTAATAGAGGTAATATGGTAGTTTACAGAAGCCCTGTAGCGACCATCACAGTTGATACAAGCCGATACTCTAACTTTAACCAAATTCCTAATTTTACTGTAGGCTTCAACCATACAGACATGGAAAATTCAGACGGAGTTCATTGGTATGTTTCTGACTATACAGCCGGCAATATGACATATATGACCGACTATACTTATTGTGAGTCTAAGAGTAACGTAAACAGCGCTTCTGCAAATTATTATGATAATTCCGGTGCTACACCATTTGCAGGAAGTCTTACCAGTACGTCTAGCGTAAGTAACGGTGTTGAATATAACGGCGTTTGGAACAGAAGCATTATAACCACGTCAAATGTTAATAAATATATTTTAAAGAGTGGCTCTTATTGTACTTCTAAAAACAGTGGTTCTGGTGTTGCGTATTCAGTTAACTACGTTCAGGTTCAAGCTACAAACGTCAACAAAGAAGCTCTCCGTGCCCTTGTTATTGAATGTTCAGGCTTTAACGAAAAGAACTACACAACTGAATCTTGGGCTAATTTTAAAACAGCTCTTCAGAATGCGGCTCAGGTTCTTGGTAACCCCACTGCAACAGATGTTACAACTGTTGCAACTGCTCTTGAAGACGCGATAAAAGGTTTACAGACATATCTTATATTTAACGCTAACGGTGGCGAGATGCGCTCCGTACTTGAAAACCATTATAATGTCACAGCTCTTCCGTTAGTTGATGATGGTCGTGGCACAACTTGGGTATACGACGGGGATTATTGTGGCCTCTTCTGGGCAGAACGTAGTGGCTATACCTTTAAAGGTTGGTCATACTCTGCCGATACTCACTATAGCGATACAGAAAATTATTTCCCTGTAGGCGGAACATCAATTTATGGTGGATTTAACCAGCAATTCTACGCTGTGTGGGAAGGTAGTCCGTATACAATTGTGTTTAATTCCAATGGCGGTTCAGGTTCAATGAGTAACCTTTCCGCCCAATACGGTGAAGAAGTTAGACTTACTGCTAACGCTTTCACAAAAGAAGGCGCCGCTTTTGGCGGTTGGAACACAAAAGCAGACGGTTCCGGCACAGCTTATGCAGATGGTAGCACCGTAAAAACAGACAGCGTTCTTACAAACGATACACTTACCCTCTATGCGCAATGGATAGAGCCCAAAAAGGTTAATGTAACCTTTGATAACTTGTTTGATTTCAGTAAATTCGGTATCAGAGGTGGTGTTAGACTTGATGAAAGAACTGATACAGGATTTACAGTGACCTCTACAGCCGAAGATGGTAATACCGGTTGGAGTGACTATATGGCTGTTGAACCCGGAAAAATCTATATTTTATCGGCGGATGTTAGTATTGAGCGTGTTGAGGGTGATACAAGAGGCTACGATATGTATATCCATACTATGGATAGTAGCTATGCCGGCGAAACGACAGCTACTGTAGATACCTCAAATGGTGCTCACAGGGAAGGCGAGGTATATATTTCCTTAACAGGTCAAACAGATAACGGCAGCAAATATATAAAGTTTACCGCAGGTAGCAACACAGCTTATATCAGAATCAGATTTGATGCTAATACTCCGAATAATGAGTTAACAGTAAACAACATCCGTGTTTATGAAGACAAAGATATAACATGGGGTTCTTCCGAAGCTAACAGAGTTGTTTACTCTGACGAAACCTATGGCGAGCTGCCACCCGACCCCACAAGAACAGGTTATACCTTTGACGGTTGGATGAATGAGCAGAACAACAATGAGTGGATAAAAGCAGATTCTTATGTTGGTCACGACAGTACAGTATATCTTACATCCCAATGGACTCCTGTTACCTACACAGTAAACTTCTCTCCAAACGGCCCTGATGTAGCATCAGCGAAAACTCAGAACCCCACATACGAAGGTGAAATTACATTCCCTGCAGCTCTCAGCTGGGATGATGGTGTGTTTATGGGCTGGTCATTTAAAGCTGATACAGATCCTTATGGGGATGTAGATATTTATGAACCTAATGATACAATAAAAATCACAGAAATTCCCGAAGAGTATAAGGTTGATTACACAGGTAAAGAACCTATAACAATCCACGCTGTTTGGAAATTGAATCCCGATGTTGTTGTTAATGATACTGTTGTCGCAGACTTTGGTCAGCCTGTAACAATCAGTCCTTACCAAATGAACGACTCAGGCACTTTCCTTTACCACGCAAGCTCAATGAGTACATATGACATAGTATTTGCTGATGGTACAAAGGAATTTAACGGTAGCTATGGTACATTCAAGGTAAATGACTATACCATCACCTATACACCTACTTCTGTAATGCAAGGTATAGACACAGCCGAAATTAAGGCTACATTGACATATAAAACCAGTGGTTTTAACCAAACTTTCACAAGCACTATAACAGTAGCACCTGCCTCAAATATGCTTTATGAAGAGGATGGCTTTGTTACTTATGGTGATGGTCAGACTTATAAAGCCTGGACTAAAACAGGTAGCTCTTCTTATACAGAAAAGCTCTATGATAAGAATACCGGCATTTACAATGACCAAAACTTGATAGAAGACACACCCGAAGAGGTTCACGGCTACAACGGCAAGTACGTAGGTAACTATAGCTTCTCTGACGATTCATACAGTAAGATAACTGTAACTGCAGATAACACAGGAACACCCGTTAAAGAAAATATGAGTGATGCGGCTACATTTACTTTCACTGGAACAGGCTTTGACCTTATTTCCGCTTGTGGTACAAACACAGGTATTCAGCTTATCAAGGTTAAGAATTCTTCTACCGGTAAATTGGTTAATTCATATATTATTGACACATACTTATCTGACACAAGCTATATGACAACCGGTGCTGAGGGCAGCTTACTCCATCAGGTACCTATTCTGGCGTACAGAACCAAAAATCATAGTACCTATACTGTTGAGGTTACTGCAGCATACCTTTCATTTGCTCAGGCTCTTAAGCACACAGGCACAGCTGCTGTTTCCTATGCAAGTGCACCTGTTGTTGCAGGAAATGGTGTTGAAATCGTAACAACAACATCCACAGCTTCAAGTGAATTAATTAACGAGCTTGAAAAAATGGGTGTGGATATGGGTGACAATGTAGAGCTTATCTGGATGGATGATAACTCCATTCTTAATGGTGGTACCGGTGCAACAGAAATTGCAACTACAGTTCCCAAGAATGGCTTGTTAAGTGGCTATGCTCAGCAATATCTCAGTAGCTCTGTTACATCTCTTGCTAACTATATTGACGGCTTCCGTGTTTACAACCCCTTAAACGGTGGCGATCCTGTATATGATAGCGAAACAGAACAGAACAACACTTACTACAACATTGTTGAGGAAATTGGTAAAACAAATAGTTCGACCTTCAAGATTATTGAGTCCGGTGATGTTAATTTCACTTTTGATGAAGCTTTCAGCTATGACACTTTCCGTACAAATGGCGGTGCAAAGGACGAAATTTACCTTGAACCCAATCAGGCAATTGCATTTACATTTACAGCATCAACGGATGGCACACCTTCAAAGGTAATGCTTGGTATGAGAGCTGTTAACGGTTCTGCAGAAGCAAAGGTCTGCACAACCAGTAATATAAGCTCACCACAGACTGTATTAATTAACAGTGCAACTGAAATGTACTATGATGTATCAGAAGCAGGTACTGTTAATAATGGTACAGTAACCATGGCTATTCAAAATACCGGCGATAAGACTATTGCTGTTAACAACCTTAAGCTTGTTGATGGTGCATTGAACAAGTCCGGTACAAGTGAAACACCCACCGGCTCCAATGATGTTATTGGTGGTAATTCATCTGTACCCGAAGCAGTTATTCCTGTTGTTCCCGTTACACCGGTTACTCCCGAGGCTACTGAGAACGATGCAGTTGAGGGCAACACCCCCAACGAAAATGTTCCTGAAAACGGCACAACAGAAAACACAACACCCGAAACAGATACAGATGACAATGTTGAGGATGAAACAGAAAACAGCGTTTCAGTAATGTTCCCCGGAATGCCTGCATCTATTGCTTCTTTCCTTGAATTGTTGTTTAAGCTCATCAGTCAGCTTTTAAGTTCATTCAGCTTTTAAAGGAGGATTAATTATGAATAAGTATACAAAACCTACATTTGTGTTAGCCTCTTTAGGAGTTAATGCTCTGGCAGCAGCATCAGGTTGTACCTATGTAATTACAGATGCTGACAAAGAAGTTTTTGATATCTGGGCACCGGACTGGAAGGAAAACGGCTTCCATCCCGATGAAGGTTGTTCAACACCTATTGATAAGTACTGTAAATGGACAGCCAGTGATAGTACAACCCAGAATATTTTAAAGGCTTTTGGCTCATAAAAGTTCAAAAAAATAACATTTATAAAGGCATCTGTCCCCTATGGGACAGATGCTGTTTTTTTTGTCGTATTTTGTTGATTTTTTTGCTATATTATAGTATTATATATTATGGTTAATAATGCGATAGTTTTGCCTTGTTTTTGGTAAAAATTTACATGATAAAAAAGTTTGAAGAGGTTTGTTTATGCGGATTTTAAGAGTTGCTGTTTTAGTGCTTTTTACAATAACCTTTGCATTGTTCTCTTTGATTTTTGTAAGGGAAAAGCTTAATACTGATACTACTATCCCTCAGATTATAGTAGAAGGTGAAATAATTGATGTGAGCCTTGAAGCAACAGACGAAGAGCTTTTAAAGGGTATTACCGCCTATGATGAAAAGGACGGCGATTTAACAGATAAAATTATTATTGAGTCTGTTTCCCGTTTTATGGAAAAGGGTATCAGCAGGGTTACCTATGCCGTTTGCGACAGCGACAACAATATTGTAACTGCTACCCGAAAAATTCGATACAAGGATTATGAATCTCCCCGTTTTGCTTTAAAACGTGCGCTTTGCTACTCGGTATATGAAACTCCAAAGCTTAATGATGTTATTACTGTTTCCGATAGCATTGTTGGTGACATTACATCAGATATGATTCTAACCAGCGATGATTATACAAGATCTGTTACCGGTGTTTTTACGATTAATGCCAATGTTACTACCGAAAAAGGCGACACTGCAACGCTTGAATTACCTCTTATTGTTGAGGACAGAAGTGAAGCAGCTCCGGAAATTGAGCTTAAAGAATATTTAATTTATGCTGACATAGGCGACAAAATAAACTTTGAGGATTATTTAATTAAAGCAACTACCAATGAAGAAGAGGACATCACAGATGATGTTACTATAGAAACAAAAATAAATATGAAAAAAGCGGGTACGTACCTTGTTCATTACTACGCTGTAGATGAGAATGAGAACAAGGGTCACACCGTACTTACTGTGGTTGTTGGGTAATTGATATGGAAAGAAATAAAATTATAATTGAATGGCATAGCATTCTTAAGGATTTAATAAGAAATGCCTGGGTTGTTGTGCTGTGTGTTCTTATAGGTTATATGGGAATTTACATTGTTGACACAATTGTTTATGAGCCCGAGTATACATCCAGTGCTACATTGGTTGTTTCTACAAAGGGTTCCGGTAACAACGCATTTTCCTATTTTTCAACATCTTCCGAAATGGCAGAGCTTTACACAAATATTTTTGTGCATCCGGCTATGGAAGACAGAGCTGCAGAACACGCCGGCTATGATTACTTTAACGGCAGAATTTCCGCTTCTGTTATAGAAACAACAAACTTTTTGAAAATTAATGTTACAAGTGGTAACCCGCAAGCTGCTTACGAGCTTCTTAAGTCTGTGCTTGTGGTTTATCCTGAAATTTCTGAGAATGTTTTTGATAATGCGGTTATAAATGTTCTTACACCCCCATCTGTCCCTAAAAATGCAACAAACGCAGTTTCTCAAGCTAACGCAAATATCATAATCTCCGCAATTGTGGTGCTTTCTGTTTTTGCAATTGTAGTGCTTTCAATTATGAGGGACACAGTTAAAAATAAAGCTGCTTTTGAAGACAGAGTAGATGGCGACCTTTTAGGTATAATTCCTCACGAAAACAAGCAAATGACCTTTGAGGATCGCTTGAAAAAACGAAAAAAATCTCTTCTTATTGTGGGTAATGCCTTTATCAGTTTAAAATTTGTTGAGCATTTCCACACAATTGCCGCAAAGCTGGAACGTAAAAAACGCAATACAGGCAGCAAGGTGTTTGCTGTTACAAGTGTTGCAGAAAACGAGGGCAAATCAACAGTTGCTTCTAATATTGCTGTTTCCCTTGCGGACAGAGGACACAAGGTTGCGCTTATTGATTTTGATGGTAAAAAACCTGCTTTGTTTAAAATTTTTGGCAAAAAAATTAATGAACAGACAGAGCTTGGCAATTATTTCAGCAACGAAGAAAGCACAGAGTTCAGATTTAAACGATTTAAAAGCACATCATTATACCTTGCATTGAATACAAAACCACACAGGGATTATCAGGATTGGTTGCATACAGATAAATGTAAAAATCTTATGTCCTTCCTTCGTGAAAGTATGGATTTTGTTATTATAGATACTGCACCCATTTCTGCAGATACAACCGTTACAGATATGAGCTCAATAGCAGATGAAACAATTCTTGTTGTTCGTACAGATGTGGTTTCTACCGCTGTTATTAACGATACCATAGCAACAATTGGTGATGTGGGCGGTAAGCTTACAGGCTGTATTTTAAATGACGTTTACCCTGATTTTGCTTTGTCAGGTGTGTCCGGTATTGATGAAACAGGCTATTCAAGATACGGCAGATACAAATACGGTAAGTACGGTAAATACGGAAAGTACAGCAAATACGGAAAGTATAACAAATATGGTGCTTATGGCAATACCGGTAGTTATAAATACAACAAGTTTGCAAAATATGCCGATTCTGAAAATGAATCAGAAGCAGAGGATTAATTTTTATGGAAAAAACCCAAAAGAGCACTCAGAAGGTTGAGGCTCATTTCAAAATATATTTAACCGACTTTATAAAAGGCGTGAAGAAGCTTTGGTGGGTTTGCATTGCTTTGGCTGTTTTGTTTGGTGGCGGCTTAGCTGTCAGGGGAGTTATGCAATACACACCCCAATACACCGTTTCAGCTACCTTTGTGGTTAGTATGCAAAGTAATTCAGGTGCCAGTACAGGCCTGTCAAAATATTCCTATTCCTACGATACAACGACTGCAGAACAACTGGCTTCCACTTTCCCTCATATTTTGGGAAGTAACCTGCTCCAGGAAATTGTTTGCATGGAATTAGGAGTTGAAGGTATGCCTGCTTCCGTTTCAGCGTCATCTGTAACGGGAACAAATATGTTCAAGCTTACAACAGTGGGCAGCGATCCACAGAAAACCTATGACACATTACTTTCAGTAATCAAAAATTATCCGACTGTTGCAAAGCACGTTATCGGTAATATTAAAATGGATATGATTACTGCACCGGTTTTTCCCGGCGGCCCGTCCAACTCCAAAGAAATTGATGAAAATTTCGTAACAGGTTCTACCTTTGGTTTGCTTATAGGCGTTATTATGATTTTCGTTTATGCGATTTTCAGAAACACCATAAGAACCAAGGATGAAATAGCAACAGAGCTTAACAGCAATGCTTTAGGAACTATTCCCAGAGTGGTGTTTAAAAAGCGTGGGGGCAACGACGATAAGTCACTTCTTATTACAAACCCTAAGATCTCTACAAGCTTCACGGAATCCTTCAGGATTTGCAGAAATGTGTTTATTAATTCCTTGGAAGAGGACGAAAAGGTTGTTCTTGTCACAAGCACTGCACCAAGTGAAGGTAAAACTACAATTATCACAAACCTTGCAATGGCTGTTGCAAAAAGAAAGAAAAAGGTTCTTCTAATTGATGGCGACTTACGTAATCCCAGTATAGCTCCGCTTTTGGGAATTGATATGGAAAATCTGGAATATCAGACTGAAACGGAAAAATATGAAATTGCATTTCTTAAGGATTTCAATTTATCTGTTTTGCGTTTTATTTTTCCCGAGGAAAAGAAAAATACGTATCTTTCAACATCTTTTGCAAAATCCATCTTTGACGAATTAAGAAAAGAATATGACTATATTTTGGTAGATACGCCACCCTGTGGACTTGTTTCCGATGCTATGTTTATTGCCCAGGCAGCTGATGCGGCAATTTATGTTGTGCACCAGGACGTAGTAAGAGTTTCTAAAATAAAAAGCTCTCTTAATAATCTTCTTTCAACTGATATAAAGGTTTTGGGTTGTGTGCTTAATGGTACAATCGGTGGTTCATCAGGCTACGGCTATGGTTACGGCTACAAAAACTATGGCTATGGTTACGGCTATAAGGGTTACGGCTATGGTTACAAAAAATACGGATATGGTTATGGTGAAAAAGAAACCAAACACCAAAACGATGAAGAATAAATAATTACAAAGGAGGGGTGACAATGCTTCGTAAATGGGAGGATTTGCCGGAATATCTTAAAATCCCACAGGTTAAGCCCTACTATGATGCCTTAAACAAAAAACGCTTCAGTTTATGTATAAAGAGAATACTTGATGTTGTTTTATCATTGTTTTTGATTATTGCAACCTCTCCTATAATGCTTGTTTTAGCAATTTTGATAAAACTCGATTCTAAAGGCCCTGTTTTTTACAGACAAACAAGAGTCACTCAGTATGGTGAGGAATTCGGTATATTTAAATTCCGATCTATGTTCCTTGGTGCTGATAAAGGCTCCCAACTGACTATTGGTACGGATTCAAGAATTACTAAAATAGGTAGATTTATAAGAAAATACAAATTGGATGAAATCGGTCAATTTTTCGATGTGCTCAGAGGTAAAATGACTTTTGTAGGTACTCGTCCGGAAGTTCCGATTTATGTAAATGAATACACACCTGAAATGTTAGCAACGCTTTTGTTACCTGCAGGAATTACCTCACAGGCAAGTATTTATTACAAGGATGAAAATAAATTACTTGATATGGCTGATGATGCTGACGAAATGTACATAAACGTAGTTCTTCCCGACAAAATGAAGTACAATCTTGATTCCATTATTAAGTTCAGTCTTATAAATGATTTAAAGATAATGGTTAAAACTTTTTTTGCAGTTTTGGGAAAAGAGTATTCTAATAAAGAACCTGAGGATTTACGTGTAAAAAAATAAATTACGGAGATTTTTATGGGAAAAAGCAAAGAAAAAAAGCTTGTGGCTATTTTTACAAATAACGACGATGATATTTATTGCTTCAGAAAAGAGCTTGTAGAAGCTGTTGTTGATGAGGGCTATGATGTTCTGATTTCCTGTCCTTATGGTGAAAAATTCGAATTGATGCAGCATATCGAATACATTTATGATAATCCGGAAATAGACAGACGAGGAACCAATATTGTGAAGGATGTAAAACTTTTCTTTCACTATGTTCGTGTTATTGCTAAAAATCGTCCCGATATTGTACTTACATATACAGCAAAGCCAAACGTTTATGCCTCATTGGCAGCGTATCTTTATAGAATTCCCGTTATAAGTAATGTAACAGGTTTTGGCAGTGTTCTAAAAAAAGGAAGTTTTGTACAAAGATTTGTAATGAGCCTTTTCAGGTTTGCATATAGACGTGCAGAATGTGTTATGTTTCAAAATGAAACAAATATGAAAATAGCCATAGAAAACGGGATGGTAAAAGGAAAAATAAAACTTATACCCGGTTCCGGTGTTAACACATCCAGATTTCCTTTGCAGAGTTATCCTGACGGTGGCAATGGTGTTACCGGTGAAAAAATAGTTTTCAACTATGTAGGTAGAATTCTCAAGGACAAGGGTGTTGATGACTATATTGCTGCCGCAGAGAAAATAAAAAATAAGTATCCTAATACTGAATTTAATATGCTTGGTTTTGTGGAAGAAACAGAAGCCCATTATACTAAGATTTTGGAAAATCTTCAAAATAGGGGAATAATTAAATTCCATGGTAGCCAAAAGGATACGAAACCTTTTATAAAGACTTCACATGCAATCATTCATCCTTCAACCTATGGCGAAGGCATGAGTAATGTTCTTTTGGAAAGTGCATCATCCGGGAGACCTATCATTTCAACAGATAATCCCGGTTGTATGGAAACTTTTATTGATGGAGAAACAGGCTTGTTGTACCGTGGCGGAAACGTAGATGACCTTGTTGAAAAAATTGAGGAATTTCTGGCTTTGCCTAATGAGACCAGAAAAACAATGGGTGAGAAAGGCAGAGAATACATAGAGGAAAATTTTTCAAGAGATATAGTTATTGATGCGTATATGAAAAAAATTAAAGAATTAATATAGAACAGGTGAATAAAATGTCAGAAAATATTTATTTTACTGATTTATTTGAGAAAATAGTTAACAAGGAAGAATGCATTTCTTTGGTGGGTTTAGGCTATGTTGGTATGCCCATTGCAGTTGCGTTTGCTGAAAAAGTTAATGTAATCGGTTATGATTTGAATTCAAAGAAAATCGAGCTTTATAAAAACGGAATCGACCCCACTAATGAAGTGGGTGATGATGTTATTTCGAAAACAAAGGTAGAATTTACATCAGATGAAACACAATTGAAAAGAGCAAAATTCCATATTGTAGCAGTTCCCACACCGGTTAACAATGACCACACACCGGATCTTACTCCTGTTGAAGGTGCTTCAAAAATTGTTGGCAGAAACCTTACAAAGGGTTCAATTGTTGTATATGAATCTACAGTTTACCCCGGAGTTACCGAGGAGGTTTGCGTTCCCATTCTTGAAAAAGAATCAGGTCTTAAATGTGG
>JAZSBI010000227.1:0-1617 GCA_045602345.1 Acutalibacteraceae bacterium
CACCGAAAACACCGAAGAGGGTAACATTATCGGTGGTGAAATTGATGCAGTTTCTGCATTCAACGAAGCAACAAACACACTTCACATTATGGCTTATAACTTTAAAAATGATTTGGATTATAAGCACGATGTAAACCTTACCTTTAATGTAAACGCACCTCAGTTTGATGGTAAAAAAGTAAAAATCACCACCTATACAATAGATGATGATTGCAACTATTTTGACGAATGGGTTGAAGACAGAAAAACCTATAATATCGGTGATGATTGCTTCAACTGGTCACCTGATGATCCTCAAATAGATAGTCCCGTTACTCTTGAAAACCAAGCAGCACGAGACATTTATTTCAATGAGCTTTACTCAAAATATACCGAATGTTCAAAGCTTGTTCCCACTGAAGAAACTGTAACGGTTGAAAATGGAAAAATCACTATTGAAAAAAATCTTGACCCACACGCAGTTGTGTTCTATGAAATAACCGAAGCATAAAGCTTCTCAAAACAAATATTTAACCCCCCGAGAAAATTTCTCGGGGGGGTTCTTCGTTCAAAAATAAGCTTATTTGCCTGCCTTCTTAGAATATTTTAATTTGTATATAATTCTCATAAGGTTGGAATCAAGTGCACTTAAGGGCTTAACATCTGCATAAAGCTCTGCGCCAACTGCGGTTTTTGCAGCTTTTTCCATAACCAACTCAACTGCTTCTGCATCGTACTGGTTACCTGCAACGCAAACTGCACCGTTATCTTTTACAAGAACTGCGTTTTTGTTACCAAGAGCTCTTGCAACCTTTTTGCTTGTTTTAAGAGTGTTTGAAGGGTTAAATGTTGCACATTTAACAACGGGACCACAAAGCTGAGCGAAGTCATCAAGAAGAGGTTTCATTGTTTTGCCTTTTCTTGACATTGCAACAACAAAATCATTCTTTGTATGACGGATGAAATTAACATCGTCTCTTTTTTTGTAAATTGCCCAGTGCATATCTGCACTGTCGGGGATTTCTCCTCCGCCTACCCATGCTCCGCTCTTTGTGTCGATAATAGCGGATTCTTTACCTTCTTCACCAACAAAGAAACAACTGCCTTTTCTTTCACTATCGCAAGGAGCAAATTCTTTTGCAGGTTTGTATTTGTTACCTGATTTGAAAACATCGGTAACATAATCAACAACACCGCTGAATGTATCAACTGCCTTACCTGAAACCTCTGCACAACGAGCGGCAATAAATTTTTCACAAACTCTTTCAAGAGCATTTGCAACTGCAAAAGCATCTTCATAGCTTTCACCCAAGCAAACTGCTCCGTGATGTTTCATGATAGCAGCTTTGGATGTTGAACGTTCTAAAGCACCAATGACGCCTTGACGAAGCTTGGGCTGACCAGGAAGACCGTATGATGCACAAGGTACGTCTGTACCGAGAATTTCTGCATCTTCACCATCAATATTATTAACATCAAGACCGAGAGTGCTTACAACAGAAGCATTCTTCTGATGGGTATGAATAACAAAATTAATATTGGGACGAAGCTCGTAGCAGGATGCGTGAATACCTTTCTCGGAAGAGGGTTTAACATCACCTTCATAGGAAAGGTCTGCAATATTAACAAGAACAATGT
>JAZSBI010000228.1:0-1639 GCA_045602345.1 Acutalibacteraceae bacterium
TTTTGATAACACTATAGAATTTGCAAAAAAAGCCTTAGAGTTAAAAAACAACGACGACAACTCATCAGGCTTACTTGCAATAACCTACGCCCTTATAGGTGACAAGGAAAATAAAGAAAAATACTTTCACCTTGCCATAGCAAACGGCGAACCGGCTGAAGACCTGAATAATGCAATTGAATATTACTTAACCCAGAAAGCAGAAATACAAGAAAACGAAAAAGAAGAAATATCAGAATAAAGAAAAAGAACTCGCTTTTGAGCGAGTTCTTAATTTTTTTATTTTGTGTACTGCGAGGGTTCGCAAAACCGCAAAATCGCAATTTTTATTTAAAATACTTTACTGCTGCTTTGAACATTTGTATATCGTAGTTACCTGCAACGTTCTTGTAAAGTCCGTCACCGATACGCTCGCTGTGACCCATTTTACCAAATACTCTGCCGTCGGGTGAAGTGATACCCTCAATAGCAAACATTGAATCGTTGGGGTTAAAGTGAACATCAACAGTTGCGTTGCCCTCAAGGTCAACATACTGTGTTGCAATCTGTCCGTTTGCTGCAAGTTCTCTTACTAATTCTTCACTTGCAAGGAAACGACCCTCACCGTGTGAAATCGGCACATTGTAAATGTCGCCAACCTCTGTAAGTGCAAGCCAGGGAGATTTGTTAGAAGCAATTCTTGTTCTTACAATTCTTGACTGGTGACGTGCAATTGTGTTGTAGGTAAGTGTGGGACAGTTTTCATCTGTATCAATAATCTTACCATAGGGTACAAGACCAAGCTTAATAAGTGCCTGGAAGCCGTTACAGATACCGCACATAAGACCATCACGATTATCAAGAAGGTCTGTAACGCCATCTTTAATCTTTGCATTACGGAAGAATGCTGTAATAAACTTAGCAGAACCATCGGGTTCGTCACCACCGGAGAAGCCACCGGGGATAAAAATCATCTGTGCATCTTTAAGCTTTGTTGAGAATTCTTCAACACTTGCAGTAATATCTGCAGATGAACGGTTCTTAATAACGATGATTTCGGGCTCTGCACCTGCATCACGAACAGCCTTAGCACTGTCAAATTCACAGTTTGTTCCGGGGAATGCAGGAATTAAGATCTTAGGTTTAGCAACCTTGATTGCAGGAGCTTTTCTTTCTGTTGCAGAGAATGAGAAGTTCTCAACAGGTGTAGTTGTATCGGGAATATTACAGCTGTATACGCTTTCAAGCTTGTCCTCGTAAATTGCAAGAACATCTGTTAAATCAAGAGCTTCTGCACCATAAGTGAACACTGCCTTTTCAGTAACAGTACCGATAAATGCTGCGTCAGCAATATCTTCTGTTGCTTCAACAAGGAATGTTGCATAGTTATATTTAAACATATCTGCAACACTTAAAGCGGAATCAAATTCGAAGCCAAAACCATTACCGAAAGCCATTTTCATAACTGCTTCTGCAATACCGCCCATACCGGGTGTGTAGCAGGAAACAGCTTTACCTTCACGAAGAAGAGCACAAACCTTATCAAATACTTTAAGGAGTGATTCTGTTTCAGGAAGTCCGTTTTCGTCAAAGTCAGGAGTAATAAGGTAAACCTTGTTACCTGCCTTTTTGAATTCGGGTGAAACAATATCTTTAACCT
>JAZSBI010000229.1:0-2799 GCA_045602345.1 Acutalibacteraceae bacterium
GCTGCAGAAGAGAAAACAGAATTTGATGTTGTTCTCGCTGAAATCGGTGCAAACAAAATCGCTGTTATCAAAGTTGTTCGTGAACTCACAGGTCTTGGCCTTGCAGAAGCAAAAGCTAAGGTTGATGGTGCTCCCGCAACACTTAAAGAAGGCGTTTCTAAGGATGACGCAGAAGCAGCTAAAGCTAAGCTTGAAGAAGCTGGCGCAAAAGTTGAAATTAAATAATTTAATTTTCAAGCTTTCTGAGGACGGATTTTTCCGTCCTCTTTTTTTGTTTGTCGGGCTTTGTATCGCTGCTTTGCACCCATAGTCGCGGTGATACCTTTGCTTTTTGAGTGGTACAGGCAAGCCTGAACCTTACCGTTTACGGTTTTTGATTTTTTGTATCGGTATCTGACAATCTGCTACTTTCTGTTACCTTGCAACCTGCAACTTTCAGAAATTTGATTTTTGCTGTTATTTATGTTATTATACTTGTGATATTAAAAATAAGGAGTAAGAGAATGCGGATTGAGTTTAATACTGTTTTTGACAATATTGCAAATGAGAAATTGTCACAGCTTTATGTTGAGCATTTTATGGAAAAACAGGACAAGCAATATAAGAAAATGAAAATTTTCGCAATTATAGTGTTTATTATTTGTTGTGGATTAAGCGTATTACAACATCGTTATATTATTGCATTATTAGGGATTCTTTATCTGGTATTTGTTTTAGCTTTAATTAATAATGCTAAGAAAAAGGTACTTCCGAAAAATTTCAGCGAAATGAATGGGGTGGGGTGCCCATATAATGTTACCTTTGGTTTTTACGATGAATATTTTTATGAAAAATATGAAAATAGTATGAGCATTTCTGAAAGCTCAATCAGATATGAATTTTTAAAAAAGATTGTAGAAACTCCGGACAGCTTTGTTATTATGTCAAAGCGTTTTAACCTTTTCTATTTACCTAAAATAGATATGGGCTATGAGAATGTGGTTGAGTTTTCTGCTTTTTGTAAAAACAGGTTACCTTATATTTATCATATTTCAAAATGAAAATCATAAGCATTTTTATAACTGAGGACGGATTTTCCGTCCTCTTTTTTTATACTATTCAACATTAGCGATGGAGCCTATGAGTTGTTCATAACTCATATTGGCTCCTTTTGCATTTTCTGCCTTCTTTTTTCCGCCTTTTGAAGCATTTTCTGCATTGATTCTGCATTTTTCATCGTATGCGGCTTTATCACGGTCAATTGCACTTTGTATAAAACCAAATACTAATTTAAGTGAACGATGCTCTAATTCCAGAATTTCACCGTTTTTGGCATAGGTAAACATAGCTCTGAACAATTCGCCTAATTCTTCGTCGGTTAATTCCTGTAAAGGCGCTTCCCAATCGAAATAAACTAAAAAACTTTTTCTTTTAATCTTTAAAACCTCCTTGTAAATTAATGCTTTGGATGAAACAAATTGTCAGTTGTTCAGGAAACGAGAATGAAAAGGGAAAAAGCAATGTTCAAAAAATGTCAGTACAATGTTCAGAACTACCCCAAAAAACAAGCAAAAAAATGTGCACAAAAACTATTTCGTTCCTATATCTGACTTTATTCTTCTATCGTATCTTTTTTTACTACTATTTTTGTATTCAATTTATATTTATATTTATTTTTATATTTATATTGGCAGCCAACGGCAGCGAACGGTAGCCAACGGCAGGAAGTGCGGAGTGGGGAATGCGGAGTGCGGAGTGAGGAATGGGGAGTGAGGAGTGGGGATGCGGGGTGGGGGGTGATCCGGGTGTGGTTGGGGGATGCTTTTTGTTAACAGTAGAACATTTGTTCTAATTTTAACATAAGAATAGTTGATTCGCAACCCTCTCAGAGAATTTATAAATTGCTGCTATATGTCAAAATTTACCGAAAAGTCACAACAAATTTTACTTTTTTCGAAATTTGTCAAACTTGATGGTATTCAATGCTGAAAGTTTGTGCAACCAAACAAATGTTCTTGTGTGGGTTGCAAAGAGTGATTCGATAGGCTATAATATGCACAAACAACGAACAAACGTTCGGGGATGGAGGGTTATATGCCAAAATTTATTGAAACTGTTATAGAATGTCCTTTTTATAAAGGCGAGGGAAGTGATTATATCGCCTGTGAGGGTGTTATAAACGGAACTGTTGATAAACATTTTTTTAAAAATTATAGAGAAAAGAGAATGTTTGAAATGGGCGTATGCAGTTTGGATTGTGGTAAGAAATGTATTCATTATAAAAGGGTTAACGATCTTTATGAGAGAGGACTCAGATAAGTGCAAGGTAGAATTCGGAATTCGGAATGAGGCTTCGCAAGGAGTAGAGGATGTGCAGTGCTTATCCCTCCTTGAAGATAATTGATTATTTTGATAAGTGTATTTCGTGGAAATGGTTTTTGTATAAATAAGTTACATCGTGGCGGTGGGTGGTACAAAGCTATGGAAAGAATAAAGGAAGTACCACCCACCATTCCGCCCGAAATGTGTTCAGTTTTGAACTGTAATACCCGAAATTTATATACACGAATATTTTATAAGTCGAAGAATGGTCAACCGGTTGCAATATAGTCGTCTTGCTCGTTGTTCACTTCGCAATACTCCTTATTGCGCCCAGGGCTTATTGTTCGCTGTATCTGCCACCGGCAGTGCTCACAAACGCCCACCCCCCTTTTTTGGCAAAGCAAAAAAGAGGGATAGGCTTCGCAATAATTTTACATTTTTATATGGAGCATTTTTGCGCCCCGAAACCTGCCACTTCCAACTTGCCACTTTTACATC
>JAZSBI010000230.1:0-3430 GCA_045602345.1 Acutalibacteraceae bacterium
AGACCCTGTCGAAGCGAATGTTCCCGGTGTAAATCAGGTACAGGTTAATGTTAAAGCTGAACTTACTTTCGCAAGTGCACTTCGTTCTATCTTGCGTCAGGACCCTGATATTATTATGATCGGTGAAATTCGAGATGGTGAGACAGCAGCGATTGCGGTTCAGGCATCTATCACAGGTCACTTGGTAATTTCGACATTACATACTAACTCGACATCAGCATCCATTACTCGTTTGATTGATATGGGTGTAGAACCTTACCTGATTGGTGATGCGGTTGTAGGTATCATCGCCCAGCGACTTGTTCGTCGTTTGTGTCCGAAGTGTAAGGTGGGCAGACAGGCAACAGAAGAAGAAAAGAAGATGTTAGGCATTGATGTGAGCAAAGATCAAATTATTTATGATCCTTGTGGTTGTGATGAATGTAATCGTGGTTACAGAGGACGAATTGCTATTTATGAGATTATGCCCATTACTTCAAGTATTAGAAGAGTATTGCACGAAACTGTAACTGCTGATGAAATTCAGAAAGTTGCTGTGGCAGAAGGTATGAATACACTTCGTATGGCAGGTGCAAACAATGTAATTGATGGTGTAACCTCTATAGAAGAAATGATTCGTGTTGCATTTGATATGGATGAAGCAGTATAAAAATAAAACGAAAGTAAAGGTGGAAGAGTATGGCTGAGTTTCAGTACAAAATGATTGGCCCTGACGGAAAAGAGAAAAGGGGTCATATGACAGCAAAGAGTAAAGAAGCTGCTGTTGCTGCATTAAAAGCAGAGAAAAATGTTGTTACTTCCATTCAGGAAGTGAATGGTTTAAAGAAAGGTATTAATCTTTCTTTTGGTAAAAAGGTAGGAGCACGAGATTTCAGTGTTTTCTGTCATCAGTTTGTAAGTATTGTTGGTGCAGGTGTTACTATTGTAGATGCTTTTAATATGCTTGCAGAGCAGACTGAAAATAAGGCATTGCAGGGCGCGATTAGAGCAGTACATTCTGATATTTCCAAGGGTGATACTCTTGCAATTTCTATGAGACGTCAGAATGGCGTATTCCCTATGATGCTTTGTAATATGGTTGAAGCCGGTGAGGCTTCCGGTAGTTTGGATAAGTCTTTCAGCCGTATGGCAACCCAGTTCGAAAAGGATGCAGCTTTGGAAGCTGCTGTTAAGAAAGCGGTTATTTATCCTATCGTATTGATTGTCGTTATGATTGCGGTTGTATTTGTTATGATGACCTTCGTTATTCCAAACTTTATGGGTATGTTTGAAGATATCGGTGGTGAGCTTCCTGCAGTAACAATGGCATTGATTAAAGTCAGTGATTTCTTTGTTGCATATTGGTGGGCAATTTTGATTGGCGCAGGTTTAATCTTTGCGGGCTATAAATTCTTCTATTCAACACCTTTCGGTCAGTCGTTCATTGATAAGGTTAAATTGAAAATTCCTGCACTTGGTCCTGTACAGACTAAATCAGCTTGTGCAAGATTAGGTCGTACACTTTGTACATTGCTTGCAGCCGGTGTTCCTATGATTGATGCTTTGGATATTACTGCACGAAGTATGGATAATGTTCATTACAAAAATGCAATGAAAGAAGCAAAAGATCAGGTTACACGAGGTGTAACATTATCAAGACCACTTAAAACTTGTGGTTTGTTCCCGCCGATGGTTATTCATATGGTATCTATCGGTGAAGAAACAGGTAATATTGAAGCGATGCTTGAAAACGTTGCTAAGTATTATGAAGAAGACGTTCAGGCTGCAACCGAATCAATGATGGCATTGATGGAACCTGCTATCATCATCTTAATGGCTGGTGTAGTTGGTTTCTTGGTTATCGCTATGTTGTCACCTATGTTCAGTCTCTACGAAAGTATCGGTTAATGGAACGACCAAGAACTGTGATTGTAAATAAAATGTAACATTAATCTCACTGCTTAAATTTATAAGCAGTGAGATTTTTTGCGGTTTTATATTCAAAAAATGCATTTTATGTTTTCGGGAATTATATAAAAATTCGAAAAATGAGTTTTTTGATAATGTATTAATTTTATGCCTAAAAACATGAAATAATAACGAAATGACACGAAATAAAAAATAAAAAAACTGTTTCTGTGCAAAGTGCATAAAAGCAAAAAGCTTGCTTTGTAAAAAGCTACAAAATCACTAAAAGTGGAAAAAATATACTAGACGAAGTGTGAATTCTTTGCTACAATGAATTTACAGAAATGTCACAAAAATGTCACAAAATGAATGAAAAGGAGAATGAAAAGACATGAGAAACAACAAAGGTTTTTCCCTCGTGGAACTTATCATCGTTATTGCTATTATGGCAATCTTAGTTGGTGTTATGGCACCTCAGCTTATCAAGTACATTGAAAAGACAAACGTATCTTCTGATACACAGCTTTGCGATACCGTAAAGAGCGCTGTTACAACAGCTGTTATGGATCCTTCTGTTATCAACGATGCAAATTCTAAGACACGTCTTCAGACAACAGGTACATGGATTGATGTTGACTCACTTACAGGTACATCTGAATTTGATAAGGCTGTTCAGGAAACACTTGGTTTAGACGCAACAAGTATCGGTAGCGTTGATAACAAGATTAAGTCAGCACATCCTTCAGCTGATGGTATCCAGTACAACATTATGGGTTCTAACTCAGTTCATGTTCGTATCCAGAATACAGACGTTAACGGTAAGAAAGACACAACAACAGGTACAGATTCAACTAAGATTATCTACGTTGACTAATTATATTTGTTGACATTTAGGGCGGAAGCTTTTGCTTCCGCCTTTTTATGTTGTAAAAATTCTTATAAAGCACTTGCATTATCGCCAAAGATGTGTTAAACTTTTTGCGTTATGCTAAAACACACGTATTCTGATTTGTGACAGGTGCTTCCTTTACGCGGGAGGTTGTCTTCAAAGGTGAGGAATGCGGAGGCAAAAAAACAAATAAACGGAGGATTTTAAAATGAGCGTAATTTCAATGAAACAGTTACTCGAAGCAGGTGTACATTTCGGACACCAGACAAGAAGATGGAACCCTAAGATGGCTCCTTACATCATCACAGAAAGAAACGGTATCTACATCACCGACAAACAGAAGTCTGTAGGTAAGGTAGACGAAGCTTACAATGCAATTACTGAAATAGCAAGTGCTGGCGGCACCGTATTATTCGTTGGTACAAAGAAGCAGGCTCAGGATGCTGTTAAGACAGAAGCTGAACGTTGCGGTATGTACTATGTAAATGAAAGATGGTTAGGTGGTATGCTTACTAACTTCAAGACCATCCGTACAAGAATCGAAAGACTCAAAGAAATCGAAAGAATGGCTGAAGACGGTACATTCGATGTTTTACCTAAGAAGGAAGTTGCTAACTTAAAGAAAGAATGGGATAAGTTAGAGAAGAACCTTGG
>JAZSBI010000231.1:0-2291 GCA_045602345.1 Acutalibacteraceae bacterium
GCTTACAAGAAGGCACTTGAGCTTGCAGGTCCCGTTCTCCTTGAGCCTGTTGGCGACCTCAACATCACCGTTCCCGAAGGACTCGTTGGTGACGTTATGGGTGACCTCAACAAGCGTCGTGGTAGCGTAATGGGTATGGAAGCTTGCACAAACAAGAAGGGCTACACCACTGTTCAAGCAGTCGCTCCTAAGGCAGAGCTGATGGATTACCCGATCATTCTCCGCGCTATGTCTCAGGGCCGCGGCTCCTTCGAGTTCAACGTAACCGGCTATGACGTAGTTCCCGGCAACATCACCGCAAAGGTTGTTGCAGACCAAAAGAACAAAGCTGAATAATTTAACAACAATTAAGGCGGAGCAAATGCTCCGCCTTTTTGATGTACGTAAAGCAAAAGCCACGGCTCGCATTGAACCGTGGCTTCTGTTTGTTCTGTTATCTCTTGTTGAATTGAAGTGTCATATTGAAAAACAGAATCAATTATTTTTCAAAATCTCCATCGCTACAATGGACAACGAAATTGCCCGAACCGTAGCACCAGTCATATTTTTTGTATCCAAAAAGTCCCAAAATACCGTCAACAGATTTCCATTCATTCACTTTTCCGCCAAAATTGATGTCTGAAAGCGATGTACATCCCCCAAATGCTCCACTATGAATTTTCTTCACAGAGCTTGGAATATAAACACTTTTAAGAGAGGTACAATTAAAAAAAGTGTTAAAGTCGATTTTCTCTATCCCATCCGGAATAGAAACAGTTTGAAGCGATAGACAAGATTCAAACACTGCATAGGGCAATTCCGCTAAGCCACTTGGGAGATTGATCTCTTTAAGGCTTGAACATTCCGAAAATGCATACCCGCCTATCTCAGTAACACTTTGAGGAATTTCCATTTTTTCGAGAGACGTACAACCCCAAAATGCTCCGTAATCAATTTTTGTTATTCCATCATGAAGCGAAAGTTCCTTAAGAGACGTGCACCCCTCAAATAGACGCATCGATATCTCTTTTACTCCATCCGGAATGTTTATGTTACCCAAGGAAGAACACTTATAAAACGCATATGAATGAATTGAACGAACGCTGTTTGGAACAGAAATGCTCTTTATAATAGAGTTTCCTGCAAAAGCAAAATCACTTATTGTTTCAACTCCTCCGGGAATTGTAAAACTCTCTCTCTCATTTTGGGGTGCATATTGAATAAGTGTTTTTTTATCTTTGGTATAAAGGGTTCCATCAATAGATATAAAATCATTGTTTTCATCAGAAATTTTGATACCCTTCAGATTTTCCATCATAGAAAATGCTCTATCGCCGATAAATTCCACTCCTTTCGGCAGAGTGATTTCAGCAATCACTTTGCAACCGTAAAAAGCTCCGGTATCAATTTTTACAATCTTATCGTGCAGAGTTATGGACTCTAATTTTTCACATTCCATAAAGAGTGATTCACTGATCTGTGTTACTCCGGTTGGAATTTCAACGCTTTTAAGAGATTTACACATTGAAAATGCACCTGCACCAATTTCGATTACAGTTTGCGGGATGTTAATGGTTTCAAGAAAAATGCATTCCTTGAATGCTGAATCACCAATTTTGGTAAGCTTTGCCTCTATCTTAACACTTTTTAGTTTAGAGCGATTGTGTGAAGTTGGGTGTACATTTTTGCAACAGGCAAAATTGCCAATTTCAAGCACCGGTTTTCCATTATAATATTCGGGAATAACAAGCTCTTCGATGTTTTCTCCAACATAGGATAAAATATAATAGGATTCATCTTTAGAGAGAGTATATTCTATTTTATCTTTGTCAATTTTCCTGCATCCCGAAATTGTTAACAGCATAAAAAAGGCAAGAATTACACTAATTGTTTTTTTCATAAAATTCTCCTTTTGACAGTCTTATTCAATTTATTAAATTCAAGTTTATCGAATTGACTTTAATAGGACAATTTCATTATAACACAAAAAGGAGCAAAGAGGGTAACCTTTCGCTCCTTTTTACAATTTCTTCATACTTTTCTTATTCAGAGATAAATAAAATGTGAAAAAATGAATAGTAGATAAAATAAAAAAAGCAGAGACTTTTGCCTCCACTTTTGATATGATCGCTTATGATCATAGAAAATCGAATAAAAGAATTGGAAGGAGAGTTAAGCGAAACTCACAATTTAGTAGAATCTTGAACATTGAAGTTCAAGCCCTCGGTCTATTAGTATCGGTCAGCTGAACACATTACTGTGCTTACACCTCCGACCTATCAAACTTGTAGTCTGCAAGTGACCTTACCTAA
>JAZSBI010000232.1:0-3560 GCA_045602345.1 Acutalibacteraceae bacterium
GAATACCAAAGTGCCTGATAACCGTCCAGGTGTACGCTTTCACCACTATCAACAGTATCCGGTTTTTCCTCTTTGCCGTATCTGTGTTGGTTATTTATATAATCTGCTTCTTCTTCCGTAACCTCAACATCTACACCACCAAGGCCATCAACAAGAGATGTAAACATTTCAAAGTTAACGGTTGCATAATCATCAATTCTTATACCGAAATTATATTCAATAGTCTGAACAAGAAGATTTGCACCACCCCAAGCATAGGCAGCATTGACTTTAGCTTCACACTCACCGGGAATATAAAGATGTGTATCACGAAGAATTGAACAAACGGTTATTCTTCCTGTGCTTTTGTTAACCGATGCAATCATAATACTGTCACTTCGGGATGCACCGCCATTTTCCTTATCGCAGCCAATAAGAAGAATATTTCTGACATTTTTGTCACTTATAAGCTCAACATCCTCAACGTGTTCAATTTCCTCTGCTTCAGCAAATTCACCTACTACGCTATTTGCAGCAGAAAATAACATTCCGCCAAAAGCTAACACTGCAACCAGCATCAAGGCAATAACTATTACGGCTTTTGAGGTTTTCTTTTTAGTTTTTTTACTACCTCTTCTTGCCTCAAAATCAGAAATCTCATCGGTGTCCTGAGAGGGTTTCAGTTTTGTTGCAGGCTGTGTTAAGGGTAATTCTACAGAAAAGTCCGCAGTATCATATTTGGAAGAAGCTTTTTTATTTTTGGATATATAAATACCATCATCTTCCACAGGCTTTCTTCTGCCCCTGCTTATATAAATATCTTCCTTGGAAGTGTCGCTGAAAACATCTTCAAATTCATCATTATCAGTTGATGAGTAACTGTAAACATCTTCATATTCATCCTGTGACTTTACACGGTCCAGAAGTTCTATATAATCGTCGTTGATGGATATTTCTTTATCGTTATTATTGTTTCTTCTATCTGACAATATAATTCTCCTTTTGAATGGGAGAACTATATTTCTCCCTTACAATTAAAGTGAAAAATTATTCACCTAATTTAATATTGATTCCATTCCCGTTTGATACAGGTTGAGGAAGGTATTTATGAATAGCGTGTGCAAGATTGACAATAGGCATTGACTGAAGATATATCTTACCGGGGCCTGTAATAATGGTATGGAAAGCACCTTCGCCACCCAAGAACATATTTTTAACGCCTTTAACAGCCTCAACTCTCATTGAGCAGGTTTCACTCATTGCAGCAAGGTGACCTGTATCAACAACAATACTTTCACCTGCACTGAGATTGTATTCCTTACAATGACCATCAATTTCGATAAATACCATACCGTTGCCGGTGATTTTCTGCATTATAAAGCCTTCACCACCAAAAAGCCCTGTACCAAAGCGATGGTGGAAGAATATAGAAAGATCAAGACCCTTCTCCATTGCCAGAAAACCTCTTTTCTGAACAACAATACCATTACCGGGAGTTACCTCATAAGGAATAATCTCACCGGGGAAGCTTGAAGAAAAGGCAATCATACCTGTTCCGCTAACTGAAGTAAACTCATTGACAAAAATTGAGTCGCCTGTAAAAAGTCTGCCCAAGGCTTTTTTTATACCGCCACCTGAATTAGTTTCCATTTTCATATTAGGACTCATCCAGCTCATTGAGCCTGTTTCGGTACAAAGAGCCTGCCCCTGCTCAGGATAACAAATTACAACAGGTAAACTGCCGCCTTCAATTTCATATTTCAACATAGAATTACCTCCTTATGCGCTTTTTTATTTAATTATAACTTTATTACATTGGTTTTTCAAGTATCTGTACATAAAAACACTCCTTGCAAAAATTTGCAAAGAGTGTTCTGAAATTCAATTAATTTACCTTAACGATCCAACCGAGCTTATCTTCACGTTTGCCCCACTGAATACCTGTAAGTTCATCATAAAGGAACTGAGCAACAGGACCGATTTTGGAGTCATTGATAACAAGATGCTCGTTACCGTCGATATATTCACCAACGGGAGAGATAACAGCAGCTGTACCTGTACCGAAAGACTCTGTAAGAGTACCGTTTTTGTGAGCCTCTTTAACTTCATCAACAGAAAGCTTTCTTTCCTCTACCTTGTAGCCGTTTGCTTTAAGAACTTCAATACAAGAAGCTCTTGTAACACCGGGAAGAATGTTACCATCTTCAAGAGAGGGAGTAATAACTGTGCCGTCAATAACGAAGAATACGTTCATAGCACCAACTTCGTCAATATACTTTCTCTCGACACCATCAAGCCAAAGAACCTGAGCATAGCCCATTTTATCTGCCTTTTCCTGGCCGATAAGAGATGCAGCATAGTTACCACCTGCTTTAGCCATACCTGTACCGCCTTTTACACAGCGAACATATTCACGTTCAATGTAAATCTTAACGGGGTCCATACCATTTGCATAGTAAGAGCCAACAGGTGAAAGGATAATTGCAAAAATGTAGCTGTGAGAAGCATGAACGCCAAGGAAAGCATCAGTCGCAATAATGAAAGGACGAATGTAAAGTGATGTTCCGTCATTGTGGGGAACCCAATCCTTGTCAACATCAACAACAGTCTTGATAGCTTCAAGAACCATATCCGGATCAAGTCTGGGAACGCAAAGGCGGTCGCAAGTGTTGTTCATTCTTTCAATGTTTTTCTGAGGACGGAAAAGCTGAATGCTGCCGTCTGCAGTTCTGTATGCTTTAAGACCTTCGAAAAGCTCCTGTGCATAGTGGAAAACCATTGATGAGGGGTCAAGTGCGAGAGGACCATAAGGTACAACTCTGCCATCATGCCAACCCTGACCTTCATCATAGTTCATAATAAACATATGGTCTGTAAAGATTTTACCGAAGCCAAGCTTACTCTCATCCTGAGGTTTTGCCTTGGGAGCGGTTGTTCTTTCAATTCTGAATTCGTAACTCATTGAAAATAACCTCTTTTCAATTAATAGTCGTAACCGAGCTTAAGTGCGGTTTTGTTCACTTCAAGAAGATCCTGATGACGTGCTGAAACAACCTTCCCGAGAGGTGCATCAATACCGTCAAAACCAAGTGCTTCAACCTCTTTGAGAAGCTTACCGGTAATAATCATATTAGCAAGAGTGCTCATACCCTTTTCGTTCGCAATCTGAGTTGCAGGAATGTAGAAAACATCAACATCTGTTCTCTCTACCTTACGGGTAATGAGAGTTGAATCAACAAAAATTTTACCGCCGGGAACAACTTCATTTTCATATTTATCAAGTGAGGGAAGGTTCATAGCAACAAGAACATCGGGTTTACCAACAATGGGAGAACCGATGGGTTCATCGCTTACTATAACGCTGCAGTTTGCAGTACCGCCACGCATTTCAGGTCCGTAAGAAGGGAGCCAGGAAACCTGCTTATTCTCAAGAAGACCTTTATATGCAACGAATTTACCTGCAAAAAGAATACCCTGACCGCCGAAACCGGCAAAAAGAATGTTACATGCTTTACTCATTATTTTGCCTCCTCTGCGTAGATATCTTTATAAACACCCAAGGGGTAATAAGGAAGCATATT
>JAZSBI010000233.1:0-2655 GCA_045602345.1 Acutalibacteraceae bacterium
CTCCTTGGCTCACAGAACGACATGGCTACGATCCGACTTTATAAATCTGCCCCGTTTTTCGACTGTTATCAGCCGATTTTTTCCTTAACCTTAGAAGCCTTACCAACTCTGTCACGAAGATAATAAAGTTTTGCACGGCGAACTTTACCGTAACGAACAACTTTAACAGATGCAACGTTAGGAGAGTGAACAGGGAAAACTCTTTCAACACCTACGCCGTAAGAAACACGACGAACTGTGAATGTTTCGCTTACACCGCTACCATTTTTAGCAATAACTGTACCTTCGAAAGCCTGAAGTCTTTCTCTGGAACCTTCACGAATTTTAACGTCGATTCTAACTGTGTCACCAACGTTAAACTGGGGCTTCTCAGCCTTAAGGCTGTCCTGTGCAATAAGTTTTAATGCGTCCATAATAAACCTCCGAATTTTTTTCAAGCGTTCTTACCCTATTGGCAGCGGACCGCCAGCTTTAATGTTGCCATTAACTGCCGTTGTCTCGAAACAACGCACACATAGACTTAATAATAATATCACAACATATTGAAAAAATCAACATATTTTTTGCAATTTTTAAAAATAAATTACAGAATGCAGAATCTCCACTACACTCTGTAATTATACATAACCTTATTAATATTTTCAAGTTTTATACCGCAGGAATAAAAATCACTTTAAGATTTTCTGTTGTATCACCGGAAAGATTGTTTTCCTCTGCTATTGCGGTAACGGTTGTATTATAACGTCTTGCTATAGACCAAAGGCTTTCTGATTCTTCAGGGAAATACACAGTAATAGCATTTAAATTTCTTTGTATCTGATTTTCGCTTTCGGTTATTTCTGTAACAGCATCTATATAAATCTTACCAAAAACTGTTGCCGTAACACTTATTTCTGCACGCACATCAATTCCGTTATTATTCTTTTCTACACAATCAAGTGACAAAACATTCAAAGAAGGTATGCAAAAAACTTCACTGTCATCATAATCCGCTTTTCTCTCATATTTAACATCAAGTATTTTGTTAACATTTGAAATAGTGCCCGAGGTATCCTTTATCAACGCAGATATTGTAAGGCTACCGGTAATGCAAAGCATAGCATTTTCTTTTTTTACAGAAATATTTGACAGCTCACAGGTAGAATTCAAAACCTTACTAACACCCTCACCCGATACCTGAAAATCATTTCTGAATATATATGTATCCCGGATTTCATCCAAAGGTGTAAAGAACATATATGATTGCTTTTTTAAATCTATGGAACCGCCCACCGCATAAGCATCGCTTATAACTGTAAGCTCTTTTTCCTCCCACATACAAAGGGAGGCATCAATCCCTAAAGCAATATCAAAGGCTGTTCCATTACCATCCTGTTCATTTTTCTGAATAACATCAACAGCTGTCACATTAAGATTAACATTTCCCGTAAAGCGTTCTTCCATACCCTCAAATTCAAGAATCTGGTTAATGGGTAAACTGTGCCTTATGTTTTCGGTACAGGTTTTATCAGCAGATGACACATAGCAAATTTCGATTATGGCATCACCCTTCACCATAATTTTGTTGCTTATTTTTTTCACTTCGGTACAAGTTGCACTTGCACGTGCACCTATTATAAAAGCACATGGAACAGGAAGTGAAATTGTATCACTCATAGAAAAAGCCCTTGTTTTTTTACACCCCAAAGACATGGCTCTTACATTAACACATTTTTCTTCTATGCAAGAATCCTCTTCAAGAGAAATAATTTCTTCTACCTCTTCAAAAAACGCAGTAATTTTTATAACAATTCCCGCTTTAATTTCTGCACGTTTGGTGCTTGTAGCACGGCAATTCACATAAGAAACAGCTATTTCACCATTTATATCGGCAGCATCATTAAAAATATTGTTTTCACAATGGCGGGTAAAGGGTCTGGTCTGCGAAAAAGAATAAATACCGCCATCTTCTGCGGTGTAAATCATACGCAACTCACATTCACCATCAACAGTAACCCTTTCGCCTACCGCTTTGCATGAATTTATTTTAGGTTGGGCTGTCGACTTGATTATACGCAAAATTTCCGGCATATACTCCGGCAAAGAAAAATCTGCTTCAACACATTCTTCAATAGAATTATCCTTAATGGTCTGTAATAATTTGTAATTCTCTTTTTTTAAGGCTATGTCCATAAAATTAGCTCCCTTCATATACCTTCTGTGAAAGTATATGAGGGAGCATTTATAAATATTACTTATTCAGTTTCTTCGTTTTCTTCAACTGTGCCTTTATAGAGAAGTTCATACAACATTTCCTTATTTTCTTCAAGGTCGATTGAAATGCTTGAACCATCCCACTGCGTAGAATACCACCAGGTATCATCAAAAGGAATCTGCTGTGAAACAATAAGCTTATCCATATCAGCACCTGATTTTGTAAAGCATCCGGAAAGACTCATAACAAGACTCCAGAAATCCGATGTAGAAAGAGTTGTTTCAATATAAGGTGCAACCTCTTTGGCTGTTGAAACAAGTTCAAAAACACCTATAGGATTTATCTGGTCTTTAACTTTTGCGGCAATAGCAGAAATAACCTTTCTTTGACGCTGAGTTCGCATAAAGTCAGAATCAAGTTTACGGATTCGTGAATACCAAAGTGCCTGATAACCGTCCAGG
>JAZSBI010000234.1:0-4443 GCA_045602345.1 Acutalibacteraceae bacterium
GTATACACGGATGTTATCCGTGGAACGCCATCGGTTACGCAGCTTATGATAATATACTTTGTTGTGTTTGCAACGGTTGACTGGGAAAAGTGGATTATTGCGGCAATTGCATTCGGCATCAATTCCGGTGCATATGTTTCAGAAATCATTCGTGCAGGTATTTTATCTATTGATAAAGGGCAAACCGAGGCCGGCAGGTCACTGGGTCTTAACAGAGCCCAAACCCTTACATACATCGTAATTCCGCAGGCTGTAAAAAATATTTTCCCTGCACTTTGCAATGAGTTCATTGTGCTTATAAAAGAAACTGCTATTGTTGGTTACATCGGTCTTGTTGACATTCAAAAAGCCGGTGACTTTATAAAAAGTGCTACTTTCGAAGCATTCATGCCCCTTATAGCAACTGCAGTTATTTATTTTGTTCTTATAAAGGTTTTAACGATTGTTTTGGCTCGTATCGAAAAAGCACTCCGTAAATCCGAAGTAAAATAAGGAGAATTCAAATGATAACAGTTAAGAATCTACATAAAAGCTTTGGAAACGTGGATGTTCTCACAGGTATTGACGAGCACATTTCCAAAGGTGAAGTGGTGGTTGTTATCGGGCCATCAGGCTCAGGCAAAAGCACATTTCTGCGTTGCTTGAATCTGTTGGAGGAACCTACCGCCGGAGAAATCTATATAGATGATGAATTGATTACATCACCCAAAGCAGATGTAAACAAAATCAGACAAAAGATGGGAATGGTTTTCCAGCAGTTCAATCTTTTTCCACATCTTACAATTATGGAAAACATCACATTAGCTCCCCTGAAGCTAAAAAAGATGACCAAAGAGGAAGCTATAAAAAAAGGCGAAGAATTACTTGAAAGAGTAGGACTTGCCGAAAAGGCAAACAGCTACCCGTCTCAACTGTCCGGTGGACAAAAGCAAAGGGTGGCAATAGCAAGAGCTCTTGCTATGCAACCGGAAATTATTCTTTTTGATGAACCCACTTCAGCTCTTGACCCGGAAATGGTAGGAGAAGTTCTCGATGTTATGAAAGACCTTGCAAAATCGGGAATGACAATGGTGGTTGTTACACACGAAATGGGCTTTGCTGCAGAAGTAGGCACCAGGGTATTATTTATGGACCAGGGTATTATTATGGAGCAAGGTACACCTAAGGAGGTTTTCTCCAATCCCCAAAACGAAAGAACGCAAAGCTTTTTAAGCAAAGTTCTTTAATGTTTAATTACTTTGTTATCAAAGAAGTTCGCTTCTTGATAAATATATTTTAAGGAGAATTTTTATGAAAAAGACAATTAAGTTAATTGCACTTGTGTTAGCACTTACAACCTTAACACTCGTATTTGCAGGTTGCGGAAATGAAACTGCAAAAGAAAATACAATTGTATTTGGTACCAATGCAGAATTCCCCCCCTTCGAATTTGTTGCAAATAACGGTGGCGTAATCGGTGAATTTGACGGTATTGATATTGTTATTGCCGACCTTATCGCTAAAGACAACGGTATGACTGCTGAAATTTCCAACATGGAATTCGACTCACTTTTGATTGCACTTGAAAATGATCAGGTTGATGCAGTTATTGCAGGTATGACAGTTGATCCCGAACGTGCTGAAAAGGTTGATTTCTCAATTCCTTACTATCAGGCAACTCAGGTTATGATAGTTAAAGAGGATTCTACAATTGAAAAAGCTGAAGATATGAAAGGCAAAGATATTGCAGTTATCCAGGGTTACACAGGTGAAAAATGTGTCAGCGATATGAAGTTCGAGTACGAATCATTCAAAAAAGGTACAGATGCTGTTATGGAGCTTGTTAACGGCAAGGCTGATGTTGTTGTTATCGACTCTGCAACTGCAAGTAAATATGTAGCTGACAACGAAGGTTTAAAAATCGTTGAGGATGCTGATGCATTTGCTAACGAAGAATATGCTATTGCTGTAAAGAAAGGCAACAAAGAGCTTCTTGATAAAATTAATGCTTCTCTTCAGGAGCTTATTGATGCCGGCAAAATTGCTGAACTCGGTGACCAGTACTCCGTTACAGAATAATTTGACGCATTAGCGTAGTAATTTATTTCTATCCATATATGGCAGAGAGTTTATTCTCTGCCATTATTTTTTTGCAAACCTCTTGATAAATTACAAGTACTGAATATAATATAATTTAAGGGTAGTATTATACTGAGTTACATACTATCTACTTACTGAACCCACCACACAGCATTAAACTTGCAATTCACACGCAGGAGAAAACTATGAAAAAATCTCTATCTTTAATTTTAGCTTTAATCTTAATAATTTCCACTCTTCCCGTTGCAGCAGCCTTAAATTACAACGGCTTTGTTTACGTTGACAATGGTGACGGCACCTGCAGCATTACAGGCTACAACGATTTCTATGCAGAGGATGTTGTTATACCCTCCACCATAAACGATTTAACCGTTGTTTCCATTACAGGCTTCCGTCAGAAAAATTCTATAAGATATGTAAGCATTCCCGAAACGGTGCAGACTATTGGTGATATGGCATTTTACAACTGTAAAAAGCTTTATTCCGTGGCTATAGGCACCGGAGTTAAAACCATCGGCTCAAAGGCATTTAACGGCTGTGTGGAATTAACAAGTGTAAATATCCGTAATGTAGAGGTTTTGGGCGATTACGCCTTTTATGGTTGCACAAAGCTTGATTGGTTCAATTGCGGAACAGCCCTTAAGCATATAGGCAACCGTGCCTTCTGGAATGCAAAAAAACTTAGCTACCTTAAGCTTTCCCCCACCCTTGAAACTATCGGCGATTACGCCTTTTCCAATTGTGAGCTTCTGCCCTCCCTGGTATTCCCTGACACATTAAAATCCATCGGCACAAGTGCTTTCAGCAACTGTATTGCTATAGAAACTGTTACATTCGGAGCAGGTGAACTTACAATCGGAGCATATGCCTTTGAAAACTGCACACTATTAACAGAGGTAACAATCCCCAAAAACGTGGTTTCTATCGGCAGAAACGCTTTTGCTTTCCGTGAGCCTGACAGCACAAGCTTCACCCACACAGTTAAAATCAACTGTCATTTAGGCTCCGCCGGTGTGGATTACAGCGTAAAAAACAACGCTCCCGTTTATATTATTGAGCTTGACCGCACAATTAACGCCTTCGGTGACATTGACGGTGACGGCAATGTAACAACCCTTGATGCACGAAAAGCCTTAAGACTTGCTTCTGCAATGGACACCACCGTCACCGAGGAAATGCTCCTTTTAGGCGACCTTAACCAGAACGGATTTTTCGACCTTGAGGATGCAGATATTATTCTTGAAAGAGCCGCAGGTATTTAATTCTTTTTAACAACAAACCCGTCAAAACCGGCTTTTTTCAATTGCGTGATATATTTTTCCGCATTCTTTTTAATACGGAATGAACCAACCTGAACTGTATACAACGTTTCGTCCTTGGACGAGGCGTTGTTTTCTTTTTTATCATTTTCTTTTTTGGCGGAATTGTCGGTTGCCCCCCCTACAGGTATACCATAATAATCACAGATTCCCTTGGCAATTGCTTCGCCTATTTCCCTTGTGTTTTTTCTGATATAATCAGAGCCCTCTTTTGTATCGTGAAACTCACATTCACAGTAAAGAGTCATACCCTTGGCAGAATTAATTTCATAAAAGTCAGGCTTTTCAACAAGTCTTTCTGCACTTTTACCGGGTGTTAAGGGTGCAAGGCGGTCAAGAACCGCCTGCCCCGCTTTTTTTCGCTCACCACTCAGGCTGTAAAGAAGAACCTGTGTACCGCCTGTTACATTGTGTTTTGCAGTTGCGTTAGTGTGAATGGCTACGTGCAAATCCGCACCAAAAAGGTTGCTTTCTCTAACACGCACATACATATCATCATTGTATGTGCATTTAACCGAAAAGCCTTTTTTCTTAAGAAAATCCACACACGCCTTTGCAATTTTGTGGCATTGCTCTTTTTCGTTGGTTTTTCCCGTAGCATAAGTATTTCCCACCTGATTACTTGGTGAAATATATATTTTCTTACTCATTTTCCACCTCTTCCGCTTTCCTTACATCACAATCCGTACAATAAGTCATAGCCCTTTCGCTGTCGGAAAAACCTTCTGTGGTAGGGTCAACAAGCACACCTGCAAAGGCAAGAATATTAATCCCCATTGTAATTAATTCCGAGGTTTCGCTCTGGCTGATCGGTACAGCTATACCAAACATACTCAAAGCCTGGTAAACAAATGTTATAACAAGTCCCGCTACGGACAAAATAAATACTTTATTTTGTCGTCTGGCTTTAAGATTCAATTTCATCAGACACCACTCCTTTTATCATTTTATTTTCACTGGGCAGAAATGTTAAAAGCTCCTCGTATTTATGCTTCACTTCGCCATTCCCGCCGTATTTTATGTATTTTTCACCTGCAGCAATACG
>JAZSBI010000235.1:0-9673 GCA_045602345.1 Acutalibacteraceae bacterium
CACCACCGCTAACGCGGTCCCTTCCCTATTTGACAAAAGTCAAACAGGGATGATAAGCTATCGCAAAATTTAAAGCTACATAAAACCGAAAAATTTGCGAAGCCTATCATCCCTGTGCGTAAGCATAGGGAGGGGGACCATTCTTGAATAAACTGAATTATAAGGGATGTATATTTCGGGTGAATATACTTCCTTTATTTTTGTGTTTGGACGGAATGGTGGTGGGTTGCCCCGTTCCCTCTTTCCTTTGTAAAAGTATTGCGAAGCCTATCATCCCTGTGCCTAAGCATAGGGAGGGGGACCATTCTTGAATAAACTGAATTATTAAAGGAAGTATATTTCGGGTGGATATACTTCCTTTATTTTTGTGTTCGGACGGAATGGTGGTGGGTTGCCCCGTTCCCTCTTTCCTTTGTAAATGTATTGCGAAGCTTTACTTTGCGTTTTGCACTTTGCATTTCACTAATGCTTCTCTGTCATTTTCATAAAATACCCTGCAGTTTCTTCAGGTGAGGGATACATCCCCTCTTTAACCCACCACATAACTGTTTCCGAAAAACTGCCTACAAGGTGATTAAGTAAAAATTCTTCGGGTACATCAATTTTAAAAAATGCAATATGCTCTTGAAAAACGACCTTCAAATGCTTTTTAAAATAATTCATAAACAGCTCACTACTGTCCGAAACAAGAATTCCCGTAAGGTCATTTTTGTCCTCTCTAATGTGCCAAAGAATGTGTGAAAGCTTTCCTTCCAAATCCTCGTCCTTATCTACCCAAGGGCATGGGTCTTTTTCAAAAATATGGTAAAATAAATCCTCACACAATGCGTCAAGCAATAAATCCTTGGTTTCAAAATGGCTGTAAAAGGTACTGCGACCAACATTTGCTTCATCAATAATTTCCTGAACCGTAATTCTATCGTAACGCTTTTTTCTTAACAGATTTTTAAATGCTGAAAAGATTGCACCTCTTGTTTTCAACTGTCTCCTATCCGTAAGAACCCCTCCCGAAACCGAACAAAAACCCAAAAATGTTCAATAAAGTATGTTACACCCATTTTGTTTATTGTTATTTTACTTTTCACAGTATATTATATAATTACGGAACAACTTGTTCAATAAAATATATTATATACTATATTTACGATTTTTCAAGGAGTAAACTATGAAATCCCAAAAACGAATACTTGTAGCCTTTACATTGAACCTTATTTTTGCTGTTTTTGAATTTATTGGTGGAGCATTGACGGGAAGTGTAGCAATCATTTCCGACTCAGTCCACGACTTTGGCGACAGCGTGAGCATAGGCATTTCCTACATTCTTGAAGAAAAAAGCAAAAAAGAACCTGATGATAAATACACATTCGGTTATTTAAGGTATTCTGTTTTAGGTAGCCTTATTATGACAGTTATACTTATAATAGGATCCATTTTTGTTATAATCCACGCTTGCGACAGAATCATTCACCCCGTTGAAATTGATTATAACGGAATGTTGCTTTTTGCAATTTTTGGTATGGGTGTTAACCTTGTGGCTGCAATTTTCACCCGAGAGGGCGATTCTTTAAACCAAAAGGCCGTAAGCCTTCATATGTTTGAAGATGTTTTAGGCTGGGGCGTAGTGCTTTTGGGTGCAATTCTTATGAAATTCACCGACATCACCTATATCGACCCAATAATGTCAATTGGCGTTGCAATATTCCTTCTTGTCCACGCCGCAAAACATTTCAAAGAAATCTGCGATATTTTCTTTGAAAAAACCCCCGATGAAATTAATATTGCAGAATTAAAGGAGCATATAAAAGAAATTGAAGGTGTACTTGATGTTCACCATTTCCACGTAAGAACCCTTGATGGTTTTAATCACATTGCCACTCTTCACGTTGTTATAGACGGTAACGCAGCAACAGTAAAAAAAGCTGTTAAAGAGGAGCTTGCAGAACATGGCATAAGCCACAGCACAGTAGAAACAGAAACACCCGAGGAAGAATGTGCAGATTTAACCTGCCACCCAAAGCACAGTGAACATAGTCACGGACACGGGCATCATCATTAATGTGGCGAAGCCACAGCGATATAAATCCTGACGGATTTGCGATATATCTGACGATGCGATATGCCTATGGCGCGATATGTGCCTGATGGCACGCGATAATAAGGATTTATATCATATCGCGTTGAGCGTAGCGAAATATATCGCATTTTGTGTAGCAAAATATATCGCACAAGCTTGCTTGTATATCGCTAATATGGTTAATAAAAAAGAAAAGATATTTTATTCTTGACAATAAAATTCTTTGTGTTAAAATATACAATTGTTGTTATTAATATTTATATAATATATACAAAGAAAGAAGTATTGCTATGCACTCAACACCCGAGGTACTTTTAACCCTATCAATCGCCTTATTATCAGGACTTTTGCTTTCCCGTCTTGCAAAAAAAGTTGGGCTCCCTGCCGTTACCGCCTACCTTGTGGCAGGTGTTATAATCGGACCCTTCTGCCTTGGCAAATTAGGCTTTGGCTTCAGCGAACAATATAATCCCCCTCAGTATTATTCAATCCTCTGTGATTTGGCATTAGGCTTTATAGCCTTTGCAATCGGTAACGAATTCCGCCTTGCACAGCTTAAAAAAATCGGAAAACAAGCTACTATAATCGGTATTGCACAGGCACTTGTAACTACTGTTGTTGTAGATGTTGCCCTTATTGCCCTTTCATTCATTTTACCCGAAGGTTATCTTCCTCTTCCTGCAGCAATTATACTTGGTGCTGTTGCAACTGCAACTGCCCCCGCTGCAACACTTATGGTTGTACGTCAGTACAAGGCAAAGGGTCCTGTTACAGATATGCTTCTTCCTGTTGTTGCCCTTGACGATGCTGTTGGTCTTGTGGTGTTTGCAATTTCCTTCGGTGTTGCAGGTGCCATAAACACAGGCACAGTTGATGCTGTTTCAATGATAGTTAACCCAATATTAGAGGTTGTTTTATCAATTGCCCTTGGTGCGGTTATGGGCTTTTTGTTCACCCTTTGTGAGCAATTCTTCCATTCCCGTTCAAAGCGTATGGCAATTTCCGTTACATTCGTAATGCTTACCGTTGCAATCTCCTCAATGAAATTTGAAATCGGCGAGGTACATATTGCCTTTTCAAGCCTTTTAGCTTGTATGATGCTTGGCACAATCTTCTGCAACATCTGTGATTTTTCAGAGGAGCTTATGGAAAGAGCAGACCGTTGGACTACTCCTCTGCTTGTTCTTTTCTTTGTAATCAGCGGTGCAGAGCTTGATTTATCAGTTTTCGAAAATTGGATTTACATAGTAATCGGTGGTGCATATATACTTTTCCGTTGTATCGGTAAATATTTTGGTGCACGTTTCAGTGCAAAAGCAACAAAATGTGATAACAATATTGTAAAATATCTTGGCATAACCCTTTTCCCTCAAGCCGGTGTTGCTTTGGGTATGGCAAGTCAGGCACTTGAATTCGGTGGTGAAATCGGTGTACTCGTACAAAGCATTACCCTTTTCTCGGTTCTTGTTTATGAGCTTGTAGGTCCTTACTTTACAAAGGTAGCCCTTACAAAAGCAGGTGACATTGTTCCCCACGGCAAAACAAGTGCCCGTGAGGAAGCAAAGCTTAAGTTACAGGAAAGCGACAGCCCTAAGAATAATAGGGAAATGTAAAAAAGCGCAGACCGCTTAAAACATAAAAATAAACAGGTCGGTTTACTGAAACAGTAAATCGACCTGAATTTTTATTTATTAATATGAAAAACAGATGGAACAAAGTCCTTCGCCTCGTTGCTTTTACTTTGAACTATAAACAGCTCTATAACGTGAATTGATGCAATAGTGCAGATTAATGCCATCCAGGCTGTACCATTCAAAAGCTTAATTGCTACAGGCAGAACAAATACCACTCCGCCAAAAAGCTTACCCAGATATGTGTGGGGAAGGTACATTTTGTTAAAACGCTTTTTAGAAACAAACGAACAAGCACCGAAAAGAACACCCGCACTTAAAATCCAAATAAAAATCCACATGGGAACAAGCTTGTTTTTTATAAGAATTTTGGTCAGAGCAAGGTAAGTACCAACATCACCTATTGTATCGAGGGTTGCACCAAGGGTGCTTGAGCTATTAGTTTTTCTGGCAATCGGGCCATCTATTAAATCGGTAAAACCGCAAAGCACATAAATCACCAGAAAAAATGTTGTAATATCTTTACAGAAAAAAAGTACAACTGCACCTATAATTCTGCTGGAAGTCACTATATTTGCCAAATGCTTCTTCATAAAAAATACCCACTTTGTGTTAAAGTAATTCATAAATTAGATTTTAACACAAAAACATTTATTATTCAATAACAATATTCTTTTTTATAATTATTAATATTCAATAGACAATTAATGAAAAATATGGTAAAATCACCACATAATAAAAAAACATAAAGAGAGGTTATAAATATGAAAGACCTTACAAAATATCACGGCATAATTCCTGCCTTTTACGCTTGCTACGATGATGAAGGCAATGTTTCCCCTGAAAGAACAAAAGCCTTTGCAAAATTCCTTTTGGACAAAGGCGTTAAGGGGCTTTATATGTGTGGTTCATCTGGTGAATGTATCTACCAGAGCAAGGAAGAAAGAAAGCTTATTCTTGAATCTGTTATGGAAGTTGTAAAGGGTAAAATGACTATTATTGCCCATGTTGCCTGTAACAATACTGCTGATTCAATGGAGCTTGCTGCCCATGCAGAAAGCCTCGGTGTTGATGCAATTGCATCAATCCCACCCATCTATTTCAAGCTTCCTGAGGAATCTATTGCACAGTACTGGAACGATATTTCTTCTGCTGCACCCAACACAGATTTTGTAATTTACAACATTCCCCAGCTTGCAGGTGTTTCACTTACAATGCCCCTTTTCAAGGAAATGCTCAAAAATCCAAATGTTATCGGTGTTAAAAACTCCTCAATGCCCACACAGGATATTCAGATGTTCAAAGCTGAGGGCGGCGAAGATTTCGTTGTTTTCAACGGTCCGGATGAACAGTTTGTTGCAGGTCGTGCAATTGGTGCACAGGGCGGTATTGGCGGTACATACGGCGTAATGCCCGAGCTTTTCTTAAAATGCGATGAGCTTATTAAAGCAGGTGAATTAGACAAGGCAAGAGAAATTCAGTATGCAATAAATGAAATCATTTATGCAATGTGTGCTTGTAAATGTAATATGTATGCAGCAGCAAAAGAAGTGCTCCGCCTTCAGGGTATTGACATTGGCGATGCAAGAAAGCCCCTTGCACAGCTTAAGGAAGAAAGCAAACCCCTTGCTGCAAAGGTTAACGATATGATTACCGCAGCAAAAGAAAAATTCTGCTGATAAAAAACCAATATTAAAACTCGGTTGATATAATTCAACCGAGTTTTTTCATTAACTATAATCAGCATATTATTCCAGGTCATCCAAATCATCCGGGTCATACAACTCTATAAGTCCGATTTCGTCCTCAGCTCCCATATCTATTACTAATTTATTAAATAAATCCGTATCAAAAGCCATGCGAAAATCAGATAACAACTCTTTAGAAATCACAACTTCACAAAGATTATCGCACCAACCAAAAGCAAACCAACCCAAATGCTCCACATTGTCCGGAATCTCTACGGCTTTAAGGTTTTTGCACTGGGCAAAAGCATGACTACCTATCCGTTTAACACTTTCGGAAATAATAACCGTTTCAATATTTTCACATTCCTGAAAAGCACTCTCGGCTATTTCTGTAACATTATCAGGTATAATAACATGAGGTAATGTGCCTTTATATTTCACAAGCACACCATTTTTAATAAGAAAACCATCTTCATCAAAGGTTCCATCTTCGTCATCATCAAGTTCGAGTTCAATTTCCTCATCGTCTACGTCAATTTCGTACTCAAAACCCTCATCATCGTCCACGTAAAGTTTGAGTTCAAAATCCTCATCATCGTCCTCGTCAAGGTCAAGTTCGTACTCAAAGTCCTCATCATCGTCCTCGTCAATTTCGTACTCAAAATCCTCATCTTCGTCCTCGTAAAGGTCAATTACAAACTCGTCGTCATCATCCTCAAATGGTGCTTCTGTTTCAGAATCAGCCACCTGTTTTATTAATTTTTGGTACAAATCCTCAGGAAAAGCAGCTTTGGATTTAAGCAATAAATCCTTGGAAATGCTGACTTGAGAAAGATTAGGACACTCAATAAAAGCATTGTCACATATTTCGGTCACACTGTCAGGAATAACAACCCTTTCAAGATTTATGCATTTACAAAAAGCAAAGTTATAAATAATTGTAACACTATCGGGAATTTCAATGTGTGTAATTCTTTCACATTTGTTAAAAGCCCCCGGCCAGATAGTGGTTACACTATGTGGAATATTGTAAGTGTTATTGTTTTTTCCAACCGGGTATTGAACCAACGCAGTTTTATCCCTGCTGAACAAAACACCATCTATGGATACAAATTCATCGTTTTTTTCATCCACATTTATGGAGCACAAGTTACAACACAACATAAAAGCCCCCGGACCTATTTTGGTAACAGTTTTGGGAATTGTGATTGATAAAAGACTATCGCACAATGTAAAGGCACCAACATCAATAGTTTCCAATCCGTCGGAAAGATTAACTGACATAAGACCCATGCAAAACAGGAAGGCTTTTTCCTTTATAGTTTTAACACTACCGGGAATTACAACCGAGTTAATACTTAAGTTGTAACTGAACGCCTCAGTATCTATAGTTGTTACACCATTTGGAATAACAACGTGTTGGGCGTTTCCCGTATACTTTTTCAGTACACCATTTTCAATTTCAAAATCCTGATTTACATAATTAAAATTATCTGCAGCTTTGTTATGTGCATTATAATTCTCTAACGCCGCTGCCACGTCAAATGGCTCACCGCAAAAACGGCAAATAGCCATACTCATACTGTCATCAACGGACAAAACTTCATTACATTCCGTACATTGCACTTTTATATCAGCCACTATTTTCACCTACTATTCAAAATCACTCATCAATTTTTCATACAAATTCTTGGAAAAAGCAGCTTTGGATTTAATCAGCAATTCTTTAGAAATTGTAACATCACAAAGATTTTTACAATCGGAAAATGCCCCTTCCTCCAAGACCTCCACACTATCGGGAATTTTGATTTTTTTAAGCTTATCGCAATCAGAAAATGCCGAATAGCTTATATTGGTAACGCCGTTAGAAATTATTACAGTTTCAAGATTTGAACAAAAACCAAATGCACCTGCCCCTATGTACCTGACGCTGTCAGGAATCAGAACCGAAGTAACAAAATCCTGAAACATAAAAACCTTTTCGCCTATTTTTGTTACACCTGCCGGAATAACTATGGAGGATGAAGAGCCTTTATAGCCTTTTAAAACACCATTTTCAATATCAAAATCAACCTTTATGTCAGCCGCTTGGTTGTACATAGAATAAACCTTTTTTGCGTCCGCCACCTCAAAAGCCTCACCACAGAAACGGCAAAGTGCCATATTCATACTATCATCAACGGACAATACTTCATTGCATTCCGTACACCTTACTTGTATTTCGGACACAATACTCACTCCTTAAACACAATCAGTTTACCACTAATTGCCTGAAGAAAACCTTATGTGATAAACATCCGCATATACTTTCATTTTACATTGCTTCATAAAAATTATCAACCTTTTTTACTAAATCTAATATATACTTTCATAAACAAAAACCCGAAATCTGCATTATCTAATGCAAATTCCGGATTTGTAAGCTTTTATTAACTTATTATGTAGACTTAAGCTTCAAGGTTAAGAACAAGTTCAGGATTTTCAAAAAACTCTTCCATTTTGGAAATGAAGGGTCTTACCTCACCAAAGTCAAGTGCTCTGTGGTCAAAGCAGATGTTAAGAGGAAGAATGGTTCTGATTTCAACGTTTTCGTTACCATCTTCATCTTTAATTACAACAGGTCTTCTCTGCATTGAGCCGATACAAATAACGCAAACCTGGGGAGGAATAACCATAAGCATTGCACATTCACCGGAAATACCTCTTGTGTCTGCACCTATATTTGAAACTGTAATTGTACCCTGTTTAAGGTCTTTATATGTAATTCTTTCTGTTTCAGGAATTGCCTCGTAGGCTTTCTTTTCTTCACCTTTAAGAAGATGAATTTTATGATTCTTATTTGTATTTGCACCAAAAAGTCTTTTAACAGCTTTGAGTACATGGCCTTTTTTAAGTTTTTCAATAGTGTCGTTGAAGGAAACCGAATAAAGCGCCTCTGTAAGATTTGTTTTTTCAAGTCTACGGTTAATATCTGCCTGATATTCGGCAATTTCTTTAAGGGTTTTGTTACCCATATCCTTCATGGTGATTGTCATCATTTCGCCACTGGGAAGAAGCCAAGGAACAGAAATATCAATATTATCAAATACAGTAACCTTACCTCTTACAAGGCCTTTTTCAAAATGCATGTGTGCATTAATAACAGGGTCCTCTTCAATAGCCTCTGCAATAGCTTTAAGAAGAACAGCGTTAAAAGTAATTTTAGCACCACTGTCCCCCTGATGCTCTGCAGTAAATTTCTTGAATGCTTCAACAAATTTTGTAACATCGGGTTCATACTGGTAGCTTACATGGGGAATATTCTGCCAGCTTTCTGTTGTCATATTAGCAACAATTTTTCTTTGAATACCGAATCTTGTAACACTTTTGACTGCCATTTCTTAACACCTTTCAATAATATTAACATACAAACAAAAATAATATTGTATGGGACGGTTGGTAGCAAGTATACCTACACCCCCATTTTAACAACTAAATTATACCAAAACCAATGGTGAATGTCAATTCACTCTTAATAAAAATCTTACTCACTTATGTATTTTTGGAAAAATCAACAAATACAAATTGTGTATATGCATATTTTCAACAATATCATAGTTTATTTTTGTTAACAAATTGTTAAGTAGATGCCAGATGCCAGGTGCCAGATGCCAGAGTTGTTACTGAATCTTTTTAGTTAAAGTTTTCGTCAACCTTTTTCAAAAGGTTGTGGGGTCAAGGGGCGAAGCCCATTGGCGCATTCGTATGAATGCGAAATAATTATTCAAAAGCGCAGGAAGGTAAAAAAACAGTCCGGTGTGACTGTTTTTTGCAGGAAACCCTCGCCGGGGGTTTCCTGTCGCCGCATAGCGGTGATTTATTTAGTCGCCAGTCACCAGATGCCAGATGCCAGAGTTTTTACTATGACTATATCTTTCTATTTAAAGTTTTCGTCAACCTTTTTCAAAAGGTTGTAGGGCTTGGGGCAAAGCCCCATTTCCCCTCCAATAGCGCAGGAAGGTAAAAAAACAGTCCGGTGTGACTGTTTTTTGTAGGGAACCCTCGCCGGGGGTTTCCTGTCGTCACAAAGTGACGATTTATTTAGCTGCCAGCCACCAGCCACCAGCTACCAGCTACCAGTCGCCAGATACCAGTATGTAAAAGTGTTGCGAAGCCTATCATCCCTGTACGCCGTAGGCGTATAGGGAGGGGGACCATTCTTGAATAAACTAATTATTAAAGGAAGTATATTTCGGGTGAATATACTTCCTTTGTTTTTGTGTTTGGACGGAATGGTGGTG
>JAZSBI010000236.1:0-2099 GCA_045602345.1 Acutalibacteraceae bacterium
TGAAGCGTTCTTCTTTACTCAAAAAATGGCGGATGAATATATAAAAATGGCAACAGAAAAATGCCTTGAAGAAATTAAGGCATTGGAAAATGGTAGCTTTACCATTGATGAAATGGAATGGGCGTGGGATAAGAATCCACCCAAGCAAAGTGCGTTTCAAAGGTTGAAGGATAAGATATCTAAAAAGAGAGGGAATTATGGGCTTACTTGATGTTTTAAAGAAAATACCATCAGCTAAAGAGTTGAAAGGCGGATTTGGTGAATATCTTACAAAATATTATTCTAAACTGGTTCTTGATGGATTAGTAATCCATGATGTTTTAATAGACGGTGAAGATGGTTATACATCACAGATTGATTTGGTTATTGTTGGTCTGAAAGGTGTTTATGTGGTTGAGGTTAAATTCTTTGAAGATGCCCGTATATATGGAGATGGTAAAAAATCAAAGTGGTATTATTACCGTGGTGGCAAAAAGTACGATATTTACAGTCCGCTTAAACAAAACAAGAAGCATATTGAGTACCTTAAAGATTTCTTAAAAGATTTTGGAGATGTTCCGTTCTTTTCAATTCTTGCTATATTGTGTGATGATGTAAAGGTCACCAATTTAAACGATGATAAAGAAAATCCTGATACAGTTGTTATTACAGGTTTATTTGCTCTTGAAAAAGCTATACAAAAAATAGCAGGGAACAAACCAATTGTTTTCGACGAATCTAAAAAGCAAGAAATATATGACTATATAATTAATAATCAGCACCAAGGAAAAGAAGCTCGACAGGAACACAAAGAGAATGTCAAAGCCTATAAAAATAATGAAGAAGAACTAAAGAAACAGAAAATTTGTCCGTATTGCAAAACGGAACTCGTATTGAGAAAAGGAAAGTTCGGTGAGTTTTACGGTTGTTCAAATTATCCGAAGTGCAGATATACATTAAAGATAGATAAGTAATTAAATAAAAACAGGAGAACATTATGAGCTACATAATGGATTTGAGAAAAGTGGTCGGGCACAGACCTTTGTTGCAGGTTGGTGCAAGTGTTATTGTGGTTGATGAGTGCGGTCGCATTTTGCTTCAATTACGCAGTGATAATAACACGTGGGGTTATGCCGGCGGTTCGGTAGAAATAGATGAAAAAGTTGAAGATGCAGCCAAGAGAGAGTTGTATGAAGAAACAGGCTTAATTGCCAAAGAACTAACTCTTTTAGGTGTGTTTTCAGGTAAAGAGATGCACAACATTTATCCCAATGGCGATGAAGTATCTAATGTTGATATCGTTTATATCTGCAAAAGTTACGAGGGTGAATTGAAATGTCAGACAGGCGAGGTAGAGAACCTAAAGTTCTTTGATATTTCTGCTTTACCCGATAACATTTTCAAACCCAATTTACCAGCGATTGAAGAATATATTTCAAAAACAACTTAATAATACAGTAAAGGCAGGGAAATTATCCTTGCCTTTAATTTTTGCTTGTATTGATTTCTATGCTATAATAATTTTGTCACCAAAAGCAATTGTCAATCGTTTTATTAGTGAAAGGAGGAGGTTATGAGTAAACGAGATCTCGAAAATGAATTTGAAGCTAAATATAACGAATATGGCAATATGCTTTATAAAATTGCATTTTTATATTTAGGTAATGCAAGTGATACTGAAGATGTTTTACAGGATGTTTTCACAAAATATCTTTGCGGTAAATATAAATTCAAAAACACTGAACACGAAAAAGCCTGGTTTATAAGAGTAACGCAGAATAAGTGTCTGGATTATCTGAAAAAATCAGGTCGTAAGAATGAGTGTATTGAGGATGTTTCTGCAACTGCTACATACAAAAACAACGATATGGAGCAGGATGTTATTTCAAAAGTTATTGCATTACCCGAAAAATATAAATCAGCCATAATTCTGTTTTATTACAACGATTATACTGTTGAAGAAATCTCAAAAACCTTGAAAATAAGCAAATCAGCTGTCAAGAAGCGTTTGCAACGAGGCAGAGATATTCTTAAATTAGAATTGGAGGATTATGCATTATGAAAAAAGACGATTTCAAAAAATCTATAGATAATATTAACCCCGATGCTTATATGGGTAA
>JAZSBI010000237.1:0-3521 GCA_045602345.1 Acutalibacteraceae bacterium
TCTTTCCACTCTGCTTCCTTAAACCCAACAAGTACAAAATCACTACCTACTAAAATTGGTCGTTTCACGAGCATACCGTCTGTAGCGAGGAGCTTCAGCATTTCATCCTCGGTCATAGTTGGTAATTTTGTTTTAAGTTCCATAGATTTATACAAAAGACCGCTTGTATTGAAAAATTTCTTTAATGGCAATCCGCTTTTCTTGTGCCATTCGGTGAGTTCTTCAAGAGTCGGGTTGTTGAGTTTAATATCTCGTAATTCGTATGGGATATTGTTATCATCAAGCCACTTTTTAGCCTTTTGGCAAGTGGTACATTTGGGGTAGCAAATAAAATTCAACATAGTAATTCTCCGTTCTATTAATGTTCATAAATATAAAACAAACATCATTCCGTAAATATTTCAACAGGACCATACAATCCGCCTGATACAGATTCTTTTGCAAACTCTAACTCTGCCGCAAAATAGGGTGAAAGCTCTGCTTGTTTCCACTTATCAAAGTAATCGGTATGAATATACCAGTTGGCAGAGGTATTAGTTACAACTATTTTCAATTTATTTTCTTTATCAAGCACATCGGCAGGGATTGTTAATCTATATGGTGGCATCAAAGCTGTTCCTATAAATTGATCGTTGAGATAAACAGACGCGGTAAAATGCACTTCACCAAGGTCAATTTCGCCTTCTTTTCCGACTTTTTCAGTCGGGAGTGTGAATGTTGTTTCATAAACACCGCTACCTGAGTAACCCTCACCAATCAAGCATGACCAATCGCCAAGCTGAATCGGTATTGCATTATCGGTATGCTTTGTTTTTGCAAAGCCGTTTTCATCACAGCTGAGTTCAATATCTTTGCAGAATAGAAAGTCATTTATAATGCGGAATTTATCAATAAAATGTTTTTTCAGTTCTGCATCAAAAGTTTCATCTGTAAGCAACACAACTGCAGTTTCACCAATGGCAAGAGAAAGGTGCAAAATTTGAGCATCTGTTTCAAGAAACTGCAATTTACCATTTTCCAAATCAAGCAGATAGCCCTTTGAGGAAGGTAGATGAATACTATATTCCCCTGTTCTACCTGATTCACGGAACAAACAGAAAATATCACCATTTTTCGTTTTTCTGTGCATTGCACGCAAGCCTTCACCTTCAACCTGAATAACAGGCGTGAGTTCTTGAAGGTTATTTAAAACTCTTCCGCCACACTTGATAAATTTATTAAGAGCTTTTTGAGTTTCAGGTGGAATATAGGCACCTTCAGGAATAATTATATTTCTGTATTCTGCATTGCCAATGCGAACAAAGCCTTTATCCAAACCACTTGCAGACTGAATAACATCACCGTCAACAATGTCAAAATCAATCAACATATCTTCAAGGGTTCTTCCAAGAGCATCAAACTCTTTTGCCACAGGCTCTGCTTTCAAGCCACCTTGAAAATCGCAAACGGGATAGTAAAGGGCAGTTTCGCAGACACGCTCTCCGAGAGATGAGATATATGATAATCTTTCTGTGTAACGATTGAACTGACCGAAACAACTATAATAGATTTGATTTTCAGTAAAAATCGGCAGTTCCTGTGCAAGAAGCTGACCTTTGCGCCCAAGGGGGAAATTAAAGGGATTAAATACGTTTATCCCTCGGACAGCCTGATAGCCTACGGTATAGCGCATTATATCGTAAGTAAGCCCCGGTCCTGCTACGCCGAAAATTTCGCTCATAGCAAGCTTTGTTCCGTTCTGTGCGGCTGCGGATGAAGCATATCTCGGAAAAAATCCGTTGTAAGCATTCATCTCATCTATGCTTGTTATTCTATTTTTAGGGTAAAGCTGACGCCATATGATATCAATACCGGGAATATCGAAACACCTGAGCACACGCATCAGGTTAAAATTACCGCCACCATCCATACAACCAAGTGGGTCGTGGTCTTTATCCATATGACCTGTAAATGCCATACCGTGAGCATTTGCCCATTTTTTGCAAGGAAGCATAAAATTATCACAGAACATTCGACTACACAAATCATACCAACGGTGAAGTATATAAACATTTTCCTCTGTTGGTGCTACCCTTTCTGCAATAAGCGGAAGATGCGATAATATTGATTCACCATACATAGCTTCGTATCGCTCTGCAAGTTCATTATTGAATGCTCCTGCGGGTGCTTTAGGCTCGTCCGTAAATACTGCTGTAACGGCTTCACCAAGTGCATTTTTCATTGCAGAGGCATACTTTTCGTGAGTGATATCTATAAAATAATCTGTCGCATTTTTATTGAGTAAATCGGGATAATTACCGTTTACTTCTTTTTCTGCAACATATTCAGTTACAACACAATCTTCGAAAAATTTGTATCCATCTTCAATAATTTCTTTATCATTGATAAATGTCGCCAGAACATCGGTATTGGATTTTTTGTACACTTCCCCTGCAGAGAAATAGCGTTCATAACATTCCAGCGTCTGTCGGGCATATTCGGGATGGTCCCAAAGAACCTTTCCGCATGCACAACCCGAAGGCCAACCACCCTCATCATAAATCCAACAATTCATACCGAGGGATTTCCCTTTTTCAATGGCATAAGCACAAAGCTCAAAGAACTCCTCTGTGAGATAATCAGGCTCAAGGTTAGTCGGCATACTGTCAGGACGAAATGCCTTTGGCTCAGGAAGAATGTAAAAAGCCCTTATACCAAGATTCTGCATCTCAACAAGCTGTTGGTCTATAATATCGCAACTGCAGATGTCATTCCACACCCACACATACACAGGTGAATATGAAGCATCAGGAGTTACGAAATTATTTATGTCAAATTTTTCCGTGTTTTTAAACATTTTCATTGTATCTATCCTGCTTTTTCAATCGATTAACAAAGAGCTTAAGAGCGACAACCATTATTCCGTAAAGTACTGCAAGGAGAATCGGATATACTTTAATACCCAATATACTACTTATAAGGCTGACCATAGGTGGTGCTAACATAACACCGATATACGCAAAAGCTATCTGCGAACCCATAATGGATTGTGAGGCTTCTTTACCGAAGTTGTGAGGTGTCAGATGTATCATATTAGGGTAAATAGAACCATTACCCAAGCCTGCAAGGAACAAACCAACCACGGTAAATACACCTGATAAAGGAAGAAGCATAATTACAATTGCAGGAGCAAGAATAAAAGCACCTATACCTATGCGCTTCCATGTGCTTATTTTATTCGAAAGTACCCCTGAAACAAAACGACCAATAGACATTCCGGCATAATAAACAGTCAAAGCGAGTGCGCCGTGTTCTGCCCCAAAGCCTTTTTCTGTTACAAGATATGTACTTCCCCACACACCGCAGGCATATTCAATTGCGTTTGTTGCAAGCATAATAATCCAGACTATGCGTACCTCGGGCATTTTTAACATTTGCCAAAAAGAGAGGTTTACGCCTTTTTCATCTTCAGCTTCTTGATTTTCAGAATTCTTTTTCCACAAAGGTAGCGACACAAGCAGTAAAATAGTGATAACTGACTG